>JAIETZ010000011.1 GCA_019744775.1 Candidatus Obscuribacterales bacterium | reverse complement strand
GTGGTCGAAAGCGGCTTCCTGCTAAGAAGTTGTACGGTCAAAAGCTGTACCGAGGGTTCGAATCCCTCCCTCTCCGAATTTTTTACAACCTAGTCTCTTTGTAAGCAGGCGATATAGAGGAGTTCCTCGTCCCTGAAAGAGTTGACGTGGATAGCCAGTTCGCCCAACCAGCTTGTCAAGGTTTCTTTGTCTGGCAGAAGGTGGGGCACAATGTGTGGCTCATTTTCGTGTAACTGCTCCACGAATTTAGAACCAAGTGGGTGACTGATGACTATCACTCCTTCGGGCTTAAGTAAGGCAGCGGCCTTTTGAAGCGCTGCTTTCTGGTCAAAAATATTGCCGAAACAGGCATTGAAGAAAATTGCATCGAAATGAGGCAGGTTGGCAGGGAAGTCAATAATGTCCCCTTGAAAGTACTTGGCATGCCTGTAGCGTTCTTTGGCTGATTTCAGCATTTCGCTGCTCAAGTCGCAGCCGGTAATGTGTTCCTCTAATACACCAGCTTCTAAAAAGTGACCGAAGAGCACGCCCACGCCGCATCCGACGTCCAGAACCCATGACTGTCCGCTTAAGTTTGCCGTACCGACAATTTCTCTGGTGCGTTCTTGAATGTCTTTTGGAATTGGTTGGCAGAAGAAGTTGACTCGCTCATTGAAGTAGTCGCTTTGCATTGAGTCATGGGATTTTCTGTCGGCAGATGGTGTCATAGTATCTAAATAGCCTAAAATGTATACATTAGATCGTCAATCCGGAGTTATCTAGAGTGAGGCTTAAAACCCAAGGCTTAGCGGAGAAAAGTTCTGCCGGATCAATTTGGCTTTTAGTATTGGCGACAGCTTTGAGCTTGGTGCTTTGGAATGTCCCTGTTTTCAATTGGATTCTAGGACCGATTAGTGTCTTTGTAACCACGCTGCACGAATTGGGACATGCGATTGCCTGCCTTGCAACTGGTGGGCAAGTAAGCGGATTGACTATTGTTAGTGACAATCAGGGACATGGCGGCTTGACATTCTGCAGTGGTGGCATTCCTTTTATCTATACACAAGCAGGATATTTAGGGACGGCAGTTTTTGGCTGTATCTTTCTGTTGTTGGGACGCAGCGAATCGATGTCTCGCTTCATGCTCTTTATGTTGGGTTGTTTAATTGGACTGGCAAGTCTTTCCCTGATGCTGGGTACCATTTTTTCTGAAGGAAGAATTTTGGAAGGTGTGGGCAGCATTGTTTGGGGATTAGCACTGGCTGGTGGTCTTGTTTGGTGTGCTTTGAATTTGCGAGCACGGACTGCACATTTCTTGTTTTTCTTTCTGGCTTTTCAGACTGCACTTAATGCAGTGACTTCGGCAATGACACTTTTGACGACATCATTTGGCATTGATTCTTTCGGCAGCTGGTCGGATGCAACCACAATGCAAAAACTTACAATGATTCCAGCGCAGATGTGGGCGTTGGGATGGGCTGCAGCGTCAATTGTTATGGTCTTAGCAACTCTTTGGTGGATGTATGGCAGATCACCAAACAAAGAAATAATTTGATAAAGGAGTTCGAGCTTAATGAAGCTGGTGGAATGTGTTCCTAACTTTAGTGAAGGTAGGAATCAGAAAGTATTAGATGCAATCGCTGAAGCAATTCAGGGCGTTGATGGTGTCAGGCTATTGGATGTCGACCCAGGTGCGTCCACCAATCGCACGGTGATGACTTTTGTTGGCGGACCCGAATCTGTATTAGAGGCTGCCTATCAAGGAATTGCCAAAGCGCAGACATTGATTGATATGCGCCAACATCAAGGGGCGCATCCGCGAATTGGTGCAACCGATGTTTGTCCATTCATTCCTGTAAGCGGCGTATCAATGGACGACTGCATCGAGTTGGCTAACAAATTGGGATCGCGTGTAGGCAAGGACTTAGGGATTCCTGTTTATTTATATGCAGAGGCTGCAAAATCTGCTGATCGTCAAAACTTAGCTGATGTGCGCCGTGGCGAATATGAAGGATTGTCTGAACGTATGGGCAATGGATTCAAGCCTGATTATGGACCTTCTAATTTCAATGCCGCTGCCGGAGCTACTGTAATTGGCGCTAGACAATTCCTGATTGCCTACAATGTCAACTTGAACACTCGCTCGGTAAAATTGGCTAACGAAATTGCTTTTAGCATTCGTGAAGCAGGTCGCGCAAAAAGAGACGAAAACGGCAACATTGTAAAAAATGCCGACGGCAGCAATGTAATGGTGCCAGGTTCATTGGCGGCAGTGAAAGCTGTTGGTTGGTATATCGACGAGTATGAACAAGCTCAGGTTTCCATCAATTTAATTGATTATCGAGTAACAAGTCTGCATCAAGTTTTTGATGAGGTTGTTCAAGTTGCCGAAAAGTTGGGTGTGCGTGTAACAGGTTCGGAAATAGTTGGGTTGACGCCCTTGGCGCCAATATTAGCTGCAGGCAAATACTATTTGGAGAAGCAGGGCGTGTCTAGTGGCGTGCCTGAGTCGGTGCTTGTTGCAACTGCTGTTAAGTCGCTTGGGCTATCCGATATTAGCAAGTTTGACCCAAAAGAAAAGATAATTGAGTACAGGGTTGAACAAAGCGGAAAGCTTTTGCGAAATCTTTCGCTTGCTGATTTTGCTGATTCGATATCTCTCGATACGCCGGCTCCCGGTGGAGGCAGCGTCGCAGCATTAATGGGTGGACTGTCAGCCGGACTCACATCTATGGTGGCTAATCTAACCTTCGGCAAGAAAGGTTTTGAAAGTCAGCAAAATGCTATGAATGAAATAGCGGTTGCAGCTCAAACTATTAAGTCACGACTGATTAATTTAGTTGATGAAGATACTCAAGCATTCAATGCTTGCATGTCTGCTCGCCGTTTGCCAAAGGCAACGAATGAGCAAAAGGTAGAAAGAGAAAAGGCCATTGAGAGAGCCAACAAAAAAGCAACGCTTGTGCCTTATGCGGCAATGGAGAAAAGCATAGAAGCATTGGAGCTTGCCTTTATGGTCGCTGAAAACGGCAATCCAAATTCTCTGTCGGATGCCGGCGTGGCTATTGTCTCAGCTGGTGCCGCTGCAGAGGGCGCATACATGAATGTGCTCATTAATTTGCCTGGCATTGAGGACAAACAATTTTGCAAGGCTATAAGAGAAAATGCAGACGCGCTTATTAATCATGCAAGAGGCAAGGTAGACTCGGGTAGACAGGTTGTATTAGCCAAACTAGGCGGATAGGAACATATGTCAGAAGGTAATGGCGAGTATCTTCCCAATGAATGGGAAAACGAAGACTACTTAATGTCTTTGAGAAGGCTTGATCAAGCAGCTCATACTCTTAAGCTGGATGAAAGCCAATTGGCGCCTCTGCGCCAGCCGAAAAGGGCACTTTGTGTAACTGTGCCGACAAGAATGGACGATGGCTCGGTAAGAGTGCTTAACGGTTATCGTGTCCATTATGATCTTTCCTTGGGACCGGGCAAAGGCGGCATTCGTTACCATCAGGATTTGTCGCTTGGCGAAGTGGCGGCAATGGCTATGCTTATGACCTGGAAATGCGCGCTCATGAGTTTGCCTTTTGGTGGCGCACATGGTGGATTGAGAGTTGATCCAAAACAACTAAGCCGTCAGGAATTAGAACGTGTCACTAGGCGTTATACGTCTGAAATTTTGCAATTAATTGGTCCTTCAGAAGATATTCCAGGACCGGATTTAAATACCAATGAGCAAACTATGGCCTGGGTAATGGATACTTACAGTGTGAACCACGGCTTTACTATTCCTTCGATAGTAACAGGCAAGCCAAAATCTATCGGTGGTTCATTAGGACTTCTCAAATCAGTAGGTTATGGTGTCGGGTTTTGCGCTAAACGTGCTGCCAAAGAGTTTGAGCTTTCCGGCAATTCTCCCAAAGTAGTTATTCAAGGTCTTGGTCAGGTAGGTTCAGTTGTTGCGCGTAGTCTTTACGATGCCGGATTTACCGTCATCGCAGTTTCTGATGCACATGGCGGACTCTACAACGAAAAGGGTTTGGACGTGCCGGAATTGGAAAAACACTTGCGCAATTACGGCGAGGCAACCGGCTTCAAGGAAGCTCAGTCTGTAAGCAATCACGATTTGTTGGAAATTAAGTGCGATATTCTGGCGCCTTGTGCAGTTGCCAATCAAATTACTGCTGCAAATGCCGACAAAATAAACTGCAAAATTGTTGTTGAAGGAGCTAACGCGCCAACGACTCCACAGGCTGATGATATTCTTGCGGAAAAAGGAATAATTGTTTTGCCGGATATTATTGCCAATGCCTCCGGTGTAACCGTCGGCTATTTTGAATGGGTGCAAGGTCTCATTCGTTTGCTTTGGTCGGAAGAGGAAATCTATCACCGCTTAGATCAATTACTTGACCGGGCAATGGACAAAATATTTGCGGAAGCAAAACGCGGACCGTACACATTGCGCGTGGCGGCAATGAGATTGGCTCTCAATAGAATTGTTGAGGCGCGTACTTTGCGTGGTCTTTATCCGTGAGGAGCCGCAGGCTTTATAGGCGTCGGCATTTCCGGAGTGACTGCAATTAAGATATTGCCGTTAGTAGAGTCTCTCTGAATAGCAACCAGGGCTCTAGTTCCCGGATATCGTAAATATTGCACTTCGCCCATGCAGGCGCGATCAATGGCATTGCAAAAGGCATTGAATTCAATTTCTGTTTTATCACGTGTTGGCGGAATGGCTTTACCGATTGCCTCATAAGCAAAGGAAAACCCGTGAAGGCAGGCAAGCTTTTGACCGGCAGGGACATTATTACCCGGTTTTACTGCTAGAGACTGACCGACTATTTTCCCCTCGGTTACCGTTACTGTAACACCGGCGGCAAAACCAGGCGAAAGTTTCTTCTGCTGCATAGGTACATTCACTTCAAAGGTAAAGTGCTGTGTGCTTACTCCGGGCAATTGTGCCAAAGGCTTTAATGCATTGGTTGCTTTGGTAAATCTGTTTAAAAACGAACCGAAGTCCTCACCAAGCCTTGCTTCTGCTTTGGGAGCGCAAAGAGAAATCAGTAAAAGCAGCGCAGATACGGCTTTGGGGACAAAGGTTTTTGGTCGTCTAGTGGAGTTCAAAAAGGAGTTGTCTCCAATTTCAATGCATCATGTACTTCCATTGTACCTATATGTTTGTCGATGTCCTTCTCGCCCAAGACGCCGAACTCGGTGACGACACCGGCAATTTGCGAAAACGGTATCAATTCAAATTGTCTGTTCAAAACACGCACACCTTTGGGGCTGTCTACCCAAACTTCGCTGCCGGCGCGTTCGTGACGCTCAAATTCAAATACTTGCTCGCCCAGTACAAATTTTTCTGTACCGCAGAGGACATATAGCGGAATATTCAATTCCTTGCAAGCCAGAGAAAGTATCCACGAGCCGACTTTGTTGACTATACCTGGCTGTCCTACGCTGTCGGCACCCATGAAGGCGACCCGGCAACTGGGTAGAATTAGTCCCATGGCTGAATCAAATGTGTGCAGGACTTCTAGTCCGCCATCTGCAAGCATTGTGGCTAACTTGCGTCCTTCCATGCTTGGGCGTGACTCGGTACAGACGGCGCGGAAAAATTTGCCATCGGAGCGGGCATGCAGAAGGCTGCTGACGACCGTTGTGCTGAATGAATAAGCAAAGACCATTTCCCCTGGTGGGATGAGTTTGTAGACGTGATCGGCAATTTTGTCGGCACTTTTGCATAGGCGTGCATCAAATTCTTGGAGTGCCAGGTCGGAGGCTGCTTGTATCTCGTCCATGGAGTTGGCGCTATCAATTGCCAGAAGCACTTGGTTGCCCAGGTGGAATAAAGGAGCCATTGCCGGCTGGGCATTTACTATTGCCTTGGCAGCTGCGGCCATGTTTTCTTTGATTTTTGCCGGCGGCAAATCGCGGCTTTCCGTAAGTACTGTCTGAAATACTGTTATTGCCCTTAGCGCAATTTCAGCAGCGCCCGAGGTTAGATCGTTGGCAATAGGATCAATCAGTCCTTCAAGGTGAAGATGATGCGACATTTCTGGTCCTCAGGGGTCTAAGTGTCTCCAGTTTATAAGCTTTTCAACCCTTCTGTTTTAAAGCAATTTCCACTGCTTGTTCGTTATGCCGCTTCAGCATGCTGGTTTTGCCAGTATGGATAAGGTGAGACCAGGGCAGGGTTTCATCGACAGGGATATTGCGGAAGGCGTAATACTCTTCATCAGGCACGTTGCCTGCAAATTGTCTGAAAGCCTTGCGCCAGGCGCCTAATTTGCCGCCATTTTCTGCTACGGAAAGCATGACGGGAGTGAGCCTGCGGTCGCCACGGGCTAGTACAGCTTGGACATCGGACCAATTATGGCTTTCCGGGCGGACTTCTATTCCTATGCGACTTAAGGACTTACGCAGCAACTCTATCTTTTCGCCGGACTTTTTGTCGCGTCCCGACCACTGAAAAGGTGTTTGTGCTTTGGGCACAAATGAACTTACACCCAAAACAAAATGCATTTGTTTGTAGGTTTTTTTCAATTGACTCATCAAGCGAACGGTTTCATCAAGGTCTTCTTGCGTTTCACCAGGCAGGCCGGCAATGCTGTAGAATTTCATGTTTTTCAGTCCGCCTGCATGAATTAGTTGAACTGCTTTGAGTATCTCCTGTTCAGTTAGATTCTTTTTCATGATTGAACGAAGGCGTTCTGATCCCGATTCAATTGCAATAGTCACTGACTTTTGATGCAGCGTTTTTATCATTTTTACAATAAGCGGATTTAGACTGTCGGCGCGCACGGACGGAACCGAGATCCGAATTTCTTCTCTCTTCATGAGCTCCGAGGCTAATTTGTCAAATTCAGGATGTTCAGTAATGGACGGACCCAAAAGACCAATTTTCTTTGTGTGAGGCAAAGCCTGATCAATTGTGTTGACTATATTCTCCACGCTGGCGACGCGGAATGGACGAGTTAAATAGCTTGCTAAACAAAAGCGACATTCTTGCGGGCATGAGCGGACAACTTCAATGAGGAACGTATCACCAAATGTGGTATCAGGTGCAAGCATCAATGAATGCGCAATATAGTCCTCAGGTGCATTGTAAGTTTGCTTAATTGGTTCTGCAGGGACATTACCGATAGTGTTAATTGCACTTATTGGTCCTGTTTCGGTTGCTGTGTAAGCATAGAATTGTGGAACGTAGATACCGGGTGTGGCAGCAAGTGCTTCTAGTCTTTGTTTTCTGTTTTGAATGTGGGCAGTGTCCTTGAGAGCTTTGAGAAACGCAGGCACAGTAACTTCTGCGTCTCCTAAAAGAATCACATCGAATATTTCAGCAAATGGTTCCGGATTTGCGGTAAGCACTGGACCACCACCAAAGATAATTGGAGCGTCGTTGTCTCTTTGTTGAGATAAGCTTGCAATATTGCCTTTCTTGAGCATTTCTAGAACGTTGATGTAGTCCAGTTCCCATGAAAGTGTGAAGCCTATTAGTTGGGAATTAAGCCAACCTGATTCCTGGCAGTCCATGAAGACTCTTGATACGGAAGTATCCGGATCTTGCTCCAAAAGCCACCAGACAAGCTGGTAGCCCAAGCTGGACATACCTATTTCGTATGTATTAGGAAAGGCAAAGCTGATGGCCAAAGTCGTTTGCGACTTGGCTGGAGGTTTGAACAGTGCGACCTCGTGACCTAATGCCATATTTAATGCTCCAGCACTGCAGAGCCAGTGCTTTCGCTTGCTACTCGCATCCTGCGTTCGCTACACTGTGCATTGCTCCTCGCAACGCTTGTTTCGCTTTTCGTAGGGGCGCATTGCATGCGCCCGTTCACTTAATTGTAGCAACTGGCTGGCTGATATTTATTTTCTGAGCGACTAGCGACCTAGGTGTCTTTGCCAGTCAGAGCCCAGTGAATCAAAAAATTGGTGTGCCGCCAGCACGTCGTCGTAGGTAATTGCCGGCATTTTTTCAAACTTTTGAGTGTCCTTCTTGGTCCACTCGGAGACTTTAGTCTTCTTAGCCTGGGCTTTTTTGTTATTGGTGCCGACTATGGCTACGCCAAGTGGTCGTGAGCACTGTAGGCAGCAAACACGCACTACCATGATGCCCGGCTCTTCTCTTAAGAGCTGGACGCCATCAGCCGCAAACGGTTGATAACAATATCGGCATGATTGACGCTGAAAGTATTCCTGAATGGCCTGGAAGCTGCTTCCCTGCGATTGGCTCATTTTGGAACCGGTCATTTCTAGGCGATGGCGCGAAGGACTGTGTTTGCGGTACTAATTTTGCTTAACTGTCGGGCCGTATTGCCTTGTTTGTGAGAGCATCAACATCGGCGACCTAACAGGAAGGATTATACCTAAACTGGAGTTAATGAGCGCACTTTTTTAAAGCAAAAAAGTGCAAGAAGGAGAAGAGTTCAGATGGCACATATTGAAGAGATATCCTCCATAGAAATTTTGGATTCCAGAGGCAATCCTACAGTCGAAGTAGAAGTGGTGCTCGACGATGGTGCGCGAGCGTCAGCAGCTGTGCCGTCCGGGGCTTCGACGGGAACCTTTGAAGCAGCTGAATTGCGTGATGAGGACAAAAAGCGTTATCTCGGAAAAGGTGTCAAAAACGCCGTTACAAACGTCAATGAAAAAATTGCTGAGCATCTATTTGGTATCAATGCACTCGATCAAAGTGGCGTAGACAGCGAAATTATCAGACTTGATGGCACTGAAAATAAGTCCAACTTAGGTGCCAATGCAATGCTTGGAGTTTCTCTGGCTGTGGCTAAGGCTGCTGCAAACTCAGTCGGGCTGCCGCTTTTCCGCTATGTTGGTGGCATTAGCGCAAACATTTTGCCGGTGCCGTTAATGAATATATTGAATGGTGGCAAACACGCTGAAGATGGTGTCGACTTCCAGGAGTTTATGATCGCACCACTTGGTGCACCAACTTTTGCCGATGCTTTGCGCTGGGGTGCTGAGACATATCATTGCTTGAAGAAGGTCTTGCATGAGCGTGGTTTGTCTGTTGGTGTCGGTGATGAAGGTGGCTTTGCGCCTACGTTGAAGACGAATGAAGATGCATTGGAATTGATCATCGAAGCCATACAAAAAGCTGGCTTCAAGCCGGGAGAAGATATCTCTTTGGCCCTCGATCCGGCCTCCAGTGAGTTCTTTAGTGGTGGCAAATACGTTTTAGCTAAGGAAAATCGGACGCTTTCCAAAGAAGAAATGGTTGAGTACTACGCCAAGTTGGTAGACCGCTATCCAATCATTAGTATCGAGGATGGTGTCGCTGAAGAAGACTGGGATGCCTGGAAGATGATGACCGAGTGTCTCGGCAAGCGCATTCAATTGGTGGGCGACGATCTATTTGTCACCAACACCAAGCGACTTAAGCGTGGTATCGATCTTGGTGTCGCCAATGCAATCCTAATTAAGCCAAACCAAATCGGCACTTTGACCGAGACAATGGATGCCGTCAACATGGGTTATCGCCATGGTTATGCATCAGTTATGAGTCACCGCTCTGGTGAAACCGAAGATGCCACCATTGCTGACTTGGCTGTAGCCACCGGTTGCGGACAAATCAAAACTGGTGCCCCATGTCGTTCGGAACGTACTGCTAAATACAACCAATTGTTGCGCATAGAAAGAATGCTGGGTGATGCGGCACACTACGCCGGACGCGAAGCGTTTGCTCAATTCCGCAGCAAAGAAAAAGACCGCGTTACAGCTAAATAGGACAAAGAAGCGAAGCAAGAGCGGCGGTAGTGAAGTAGCGACATTGGAGCTACGGAGCGGACTTAAAAAGTAACGGTCGCCGGTGAGCGCTCACCGGATGCTGGATAGCAGACAAGGAGACGACCCTGTGGGTCGTCGGGGCCACCGCACTAGCAGCGCCGCAGTATATATTAGTTATTTGCCATTGCTTTGCCTGTAGACGACAAGTCCTCAGGCTGAGTAATGCGCGACAAAATCGACTCGGTGCGATATCTCCCGATATATACACCATCCATATATTGGTCTACTTCGCTTTGTGCCACCATGGTGGCGTCATCGATTTGCGTGAAAACATCCTGCGAGCGTGCTGCCCAGGATGAGTTGCCGTCGCCTGAGTAGACATTGGTGCGATCCAATTTGGCTTCGCTTTCGTTGAATTTTTGAACAGATGTTTGGGTTTCATTCCAGCCGGGCTGTACCCATTGCGCAATTAGTCTGCCGTTTGTATTTTTTACAAAGCGGATAACAGAGGTTAGTTTGTGTCCTGGCGGCACGATATTGATTTGCGAATCAATGACTGTACTCTGACAGCGCCAGAGTCCTTCATATGTAGATGGAAAAGAAGATGGCTGCAATTGCTGGGCACCATCGGTGGTGCTGGCAGCAGCTCGGTCTTTCTTTAGATAACCGTGCAAAAATCGAGCGCTGGCATCCGGAGCTATCGAAACCGCTAGGGTTAAGAGCAATGCTATTGATGCTAGTTTCCGCGTTGATGCCATAGATACCGTCCTGGGGATTCCCTTGTGGAGGCTTACCCTCTGTAAGTGATCTGTACCCTTGGAAACGGAGTTGCTATCTGGGTTTTTAAGGAAGCGCTAATGATTTAACATTTGTCAGGGGCAAGGTACTTTTCTCTTATTGACTTCACGGCTGTGGTTTCACAGCAAACTGCTTCTAGTCAGGCTTTTGTAAACAATCGTATGTATTATTTTGGGGTAGTTGGATATCGCTGGCATTGCGAGGCGCGCGTCGCGTATAATCTCTTGGAAACAAAGGTGAACGCAAGTGCCTGGCTGGTTTTCCTAAGCCTGCTAACATGGGCACTTATTTCAAATGTATTGTCAGCAGTTGAGGTTTCAAAGTGAGTAATAAGACTATGGCTAAGTGCGAAGTCAAAGACTTGAATTTGGCTGAACAAGGGCAAACGCGTATTGAGTGGGCAGAGCGCGACATGCCGGTTCTTCGTTTAATTCGGGATCGTTTCGCCAAAGAACAACCGTTTAAGGGCTTGAAAGTATCCGTTTGTGCGCACGTCACAACCGAGACCGCAAATCTTGCCCTAACATTGAAAGCCGGTGGAGCTGATGCGTTGCTTATCGCTTCCAATCCGTTGTCTACTCAAGACGATGTGGCTGCGGCTCTCGTTTCTAAACACGACATGGCCGTCTATGCAATTAAAGGCGAAGACATCCCGACATATCACCGCCATGTGCAAATTGCTCTAGATCACAAACCGAATTTCATCATTGATGATGGTTCTGATTTGGTAGCGACTCTTGTACTCGAGCGCCCTGATCAGGTGAAGGACATTCTTGGCTCTACAGAAGAAACTACAACTGGTATCACTCGTTTAGAGTCGATGCAGCGTGACGGAGCATTGCCTTTCCCGGCAATTGCTGTAAACAACGCACAAACAAAACACTTGTTCGACAATCGTTACGGCACGGGTCAATCAACTCTCGATGGTGTTATTCGTGCCACCAATAGATTGATTGCCGGACGTAATTTGGTTGTTCTCGGTTATGGATGGTGCGGTAAGGGCACGGCAATGCGTGGACGTGGTCTTGGCGCCAACGTGATCATCACCGAAGTAAATCCAATTCGTGCAGTAGAAGCTGTAATGGATGGATTCCGTGTAATGCCGATTGACGAAGCTGCTGAAATTGGCGACATCTTCATCACCGTAACAGGCAACCGTCACGTAATTGACGGCAAGCACTTCGAGAAGATGCGTGATGGTGCTATCGTTGCCAACTCCGGTCACTTTGACTTGGAATTGAACTTGCAGGCTCTGGAAAAGAACTGCAAGTCGCATAGACCAGTCAGAGAATTCATGGAAGAGTTCACATTGAAAAATGGAAACAAGATCTATGTTTTGGCCGAAGGTAGATTGGTCAACCTCTCGTGCGCTGAAGGTCACCCGGCATCCGTTATGGACATGAGCTTTGCCAACCAAGCACTTTCGCTAGAATACTTGGTAAAAAATAAAGGCAAGCTTAAGGCTGGTCTGCACGTATTGCCGGAAGCCGTCGATACGGAAATTGCCGCACTTAAGCTCAACTCCATGGGCGTGAAGATCGACTCGCTTACCAAAGAGATGGTCGAATACATGGGCTCCTGGAAGGTTGGGACGTAAGGTTCAACTTACCGAATCCAAAACCACATTGCCGGAAATAGAAGAGGGCTGCGTGAGCAGCCCTCTGTGTACGAAGTCTTTTTCGGAATGTAATTGTCTAACCTAGCTAATCTTTTGGAACATGTACCCAATACCTCGGGCAGTAAGAATCAAATCAGGATTGGACGAATCCTCTTCCAGCTTCGAACGCAGACGGCTTATGTGTACATCGACAACGCGGGTGTCGATGCGGTGATCCGGAGGATAGGCCCAGACTTGCTGCAGAATTTCACTGCGTGAGAATGGCTTACCGGAATTGGTCACCAGAAGTTCCAACAAGCTGAATTCCATACCTGTTAAACGGATGCGCTCATTTTTGCGTGTGACTTGACGCTTGTTCAAATCAATTTTGAGATTACCAATAGTGATTACATTGGTGCTCTTTGTTTGACCTGTTTCTTGTTGGCGCTCAACGGTGCGTCTCAAAACGGCTTTGATGCGCGCTTCCAATTCGCTCGGGCTAAATGGTTTGACGACATAGTCATCTGCACCAATTTCCAAACCTTGAATGCGGTTGGACACATCGGCAACAGCGGTCAACATGATGATTGGTGTGTCTGATGTCTTGCGTATTTCACGGCAGACTTCGTAGCCATCAACTTTCGGAAGCATTACATCCAAAATTACCAAATCTGGTTGGAAGGCGTTGAACTGCTCTAAAGCTTCTTGTCCATCGGCAGCTGTTGCTACGTTGTAGCCGCCCATTTTGAGGCGTGTCTCGAGGATGCGGCGAATTGAAGCCTCATCGTCGACGACCAGAATTTTTTCGGCGCCGGAATTTGTGTCACCCACAGTATCTATCTCTTTCTCACTTAAGGTCATATTCATGCAATTTCTCACTTGAAGATTGGCGGATTCAGATTGCTCTGAGTCTTCTAAATCATAATCAAAGAGACTATAGCATGCCAGCCCATGACATGTCCTCAAAGTTCACAAAAGAAGCGCAATTTGGAGGTCAGGAGGTCTGAAAACGGCAAGCTTTTTGAGCCGCGCCATCCTTTTATCAGGGACAGTAGGCAAGTGTCGATTCTCCATAAGGGCAAAGGACCACAGAATCGAATAGCCAAGGGATATTGGCATGGTTGGCGGTTTTCCAGGAGTTAATTGTCAAGCGCTTTAAGTTGCTTAGTTCGTAGGATTGAATTCTTACCTATATATAATGTAGTGGAAAGGCCGGCGGTAAAAGCTGAACGGTTGGGTTGTTGAGTTACGACGGGATAACGGTAGCCTGCCAAGCGTGTTTTAGACATCGTTGTGGTGTCGGATAAATGTGCATGACTCCACCAGTGGTGGCATGTCGTTTTCAATATTCAGATAAATAGTTACCGATATTACATATGGTGGCACTCTGCACAGAGACAGGCACCTTATGTGGTGGCGCTTTGCGGGCATGCCACCACTGCGGTTCCAAGTTTTTTTCAAAACTAACCAGAATGATTGACAATGAGCAAAAGTTTATTCATACTGTCACCCACATATGGTTAATGCATATCTTGTATAGCTATCTGATAAAGATCAAATATAAGAACGTCGATCATATAAATAACTACGAATGGTCTTACTAATCGCAAGTTCGGCGTCAACACAAACAGTCAATTAGTCCCTTCCATATAAGTGAAGCAAGACGAAAGACTAGAAGAGAGGAAGAAAATGAATAAGCCAAGGTTGTGCCTAGCCCTGAGTGTCTCACTTGCACTTTTGCAGGCTAGCGTCATGCCGGTGCTATCCGAACCAGCGTCGCCAGCTATCTGGCAGAAGTTGGCCGGTGTATCCAAGCCGGTGGCAAAATCGGCAGCCAAAACAACGAAAGTTGCCGGCGCGCAAACTAAGCGTCCAGTCGCCGCCAAGGCGGCCGGCAATAATGGACTTGGTTTGTATACAGCGTATGGTCTGGCTTCTGGATTTTCCGACAGCCAAGTGATGCTTTTCTTCGGTAAAGGCAAAGACGCCGCTTCGCAGATGCCTGCAGCAGCTTTGACCATTCACCCGACATTGCCGGCAGTTGCAGAAGACCATGTAGCGTCTGCCGCATCAACGGTTGTTGAAAAGCCAACACTTCTAGCAATGGGTGAACCGGTCGGTGGAACGCAAGTGACGGCAGATGCCGGTTCGACCGTATCGGTTACCCCATCTGAGCCAACTCCAATTGTAGATGCTCCAAAGCCTGCTGAACCTGAAATGGCTAAAGAAGTTCTTGCGGCGAAATCGGAATCAAGCGATAAATTGCAAATTGCTCAGCTTGCTCCTGATCAAATAATTGCTCAAGGTGACAACAGCGGAACATTGTCTACACCAATTCCACCGGTTGTATCCGGAGCTGTTGAACTCGAAGAGTTTAAGCCGAGCAACGTGATTGAACTAAAGGTCAATCAATCCCGTACTTTCAAGTTGCGCAATAAGATTGTTCGTACATCTATAAGCGAACCATCTATTGCTGAACCGGTTGTAGTAGCTGAAAACCAAATGGTTCTCCTTGGTAAAGCACCTGGTGGTGCCACCATGGTGGTTTGGGATGATGCGGGTAATTCTGCTGCCATTGATATTAAGGTTAGCCGTGACTACTCCGCACTGCAGTCGACAATCCGGGAAATTGATCCCCGTATTATCGTGAAACCTTTCAGTGTCGGCGGTGGCGACAGGGTTCTTCTTGTCGGTGATGTTGATCACCCGGAATCTGTTTTGCGAGCATTCAGTGCGGCAAACGTATTTATGGATGATCGCGGGATGAGCATTCTTGCCGCGAACAGCCGTTTAATCAACGCTCGTATCGGTGAGCAATCGCAATCCGGTGGCGCCGGCGGTGGTGGCGGCGGCGGTGGCGGTGGCGGCGGTGGCGGTGGTGCCGGCGGAACGCTTTCGCAAATTTCTCAGGTAGATAAGTACACGTTCTTCTCTAACCTGAACAACAACGTTGGTAAAGCTCAGGTCATTGTTTCTGAAGCTGCCCGTGTGACGAGCTTGATTCGTGTCAGAAAGACACCACTCATCGTGTTGCACGTGACCTTCATGGAAATGAACTCGGTAGCGGTAAGAGAACTTGGTCTCCAGCTAGGTTTGAACTTCACCAATAACACCTTCGCCTTCGGTTTAGGCGGCGGCGGCACGGCGAACCAGTCAGTTTTGAGTACTTTGCCTGGATTGAACGGAAGTAACCCCGGTGGTTATGGTTTCGATCAAAACGCCACGCAGACGACTCTCAACGGTACGTTCACAGCGCCAAACCGCATTGTGTTCCCGTTAGGATTCGGCAACCCTGTAAGACGAATTGCTGATGCTGCCGGTACCCCGGTTTTTCCAACCACGCTGGCACCATCACAAGATACTAACTGGGTATCGCAAATCTTGGGCTTCCTACAACAGATGCCTAACAAGTTGCCTGGTTACGGTGCTGTGACTTCTCCAGTCAGATTCCTGAATGGTGCCGTTATCAACCCGGATGGCAGCATGACCAACGCTCTGACCACAAGCCCTGTCGGTCAAGGTGTAATGGCACTTGCTCCAAACGCTCTCTTGCAAGCTTCGTCCTTGTTCGGTAGCGCTCCTGGTGCCGGTACATTCTCGCCAACCGGATTGGCCAACTTATTTACGTCCACTTCCAACTTTGCTAGTGGAAATCTGGGTCGCTGGTCAATCAACCCGACAGTGCAAGGTATCATCACTCAAAGACGTGCGCGTGTGCTCGCTGAGCCGACACTGGTAACAATATCCGGTGAGCGTGCAGCCTTCCTTGCCGGTGGTGAAATCCCAATATTGCAATCTATCGCTACAGCCGGTACTGCTCAGCAGTCGATCAGCTTTGAACCATTCGGTTTGAGACTGAATATCATTCCGGTACTTCTGGAAACAGGAGCGATAAATCTGCAGGTATCACCTGAAGAGAGATTGCTCGACCAAGCTAACGGTTTGAACTTGTTAGGTCTTGGCACATCTACAATCCCAGCCTTTATCGTCAGAAAAACGCAGACGATTGTAGAAATGAAGCCGGGACAAGAGCTCTACATATCAGGTTTGGTATCAGCCAACAGTTCGCGTGAGTTGAACAAGACTCCTATCTTGGGTGAAATACCAGTCTTAGGCGCTCTGTACAAGTCCAAAGCCTTCAACAAGAACGAAAGTGAACTTGTTGTGGCGGTACGTCCGGAAGTCATCGTTCCTGGAACACCAGGTCAGCTGAAACTGCCGGAGGAGATAAGCAGAACCGAAGCACCGCGTGATACGAACATCCTCCAAGTCGAACCGACTATTGTTGATGAGCGTTACATGACCTCCGGTCGCGCTGAACGTCCACAAAGAGTTCCTGGAATTCAGCCAGGTGCAGCACCTATCCCTGATAACTTCTAAGGTTGATCAAGGTGTAATAAAACGAAGAGGGCGGGATATAAGTCCCGCCCTCTTTTCTTGAGGGGCTGGGTGGCAGACGTGACAGGTTCTAAAAAGAGAATTATCGTAATTGGTGGTGGCTTTGCCGGTGTAAAATGCGCCAAAAAATTGCGCCAACTACTTCACAAAGATGAATGTGAAATAGTTCTCTTTGCTAGTGAAAACCATATGGTTTTTCATCCGTTGTTGGCCGAGGTTGCCTCTGCCACGATTAATCCTAAGGACATGGCCGCTCCCTTACGCTTGCTTTTACCACATACGCAAATTCGCATGGAGGAAGTAAACGAATTAAGGCTTGCCTCCAACGAAGTTGTTTATGAAGATCTCCATGGCGGTAGTGGCGCAATCAAATACGATCAGTTGGTAATTGCTTGCGGCACGGCTTCTAATCTGTCCGTAATTCCGGGTATGCCCGACCATGCATTCCCAATGAAAACAGTTGGAGATGCGCTGGCTCTGCAATATCACGTTATTAATCAAATGGAGTGCGCTGAAACTTGTTCAAGCGCTGATGAGAAAAAGCGTTTGCTGACCGTTGTTGTCGTCGGTGGTGGCTTTAGCGGTGTAGAGGTTGCCGGTGAAATATATGATTTCATGACGCGCAGTGCTCGCTATTACGCAAATTTTTCGGAGTCAGAAATAAATGTCACGTTAGTGCATTCCAGAGGGCAGATTCTGCCTGAGGTCGGCGCATCTTTGCGCGAATTTGCCAAAAATAAAATGGAACTCAACGGTATTAAATTCGTTTTGAATTCAGGTGCTTCTTATTGCACCAAAGACGGAGTCGGATTGAAGGACGGGCAATTTGTAGAGGCGGGCACTGTCATTTGCACAATAGGCACCCGTCCAGCCGCCTTGGTAGACAAGCTGGATGTTGTGAAAGAACATGGGCGCATTGCAGTGAATGCCGATATGAGCGTGCCGGACTTTGAAAATGTCTGGGCAATTGGTGATTGTGCTGCTGTGCCAAATGCTCTTGATGGACAATTGTCTCCCACGACAGCTCAATTTGCCGAGCGTCAGGGAGCTCAATTGGCAAAAAACATTAGAGCTAGACTAAGTGGGCGGCAAACAAAGCCATTTCATCACAAATCGCTTGGCACATTATGCTCAATTGGCGGTAAAAGTGCTGTTGCTGAAGTATTAGGTGTCAAACTTTCAGGCACTCTTGCCTGGATGACGTGGCGTGCCACGTATCTCATTAAGCTGCCGTCTTTTGTTCAACAACTGGCAGTTCTTTTGACTTGGACTTTAGGATTTCTATTTCCTCCGGCGCTGACAGGCCCGCGAATAGATCGAACACGCAATGTCGGCAGCGCTTATTTCAAAGCCGGAGACTGGATATTTAAAGAAGGTGAGCCGGCGTCTGAATTCTACGCAATTCAAGATGGCGAGGTTGAAATCATAAAGAAGACCGACGGCGAGGAAAACGTCGTAGCGGTTCTTGGTAAGGATGATTTTTTTGGAGAAGGTGCCCTTGTAGATAGAAGAAATCGGCGCAATTCCTGTCGCGCTCGAACTGATTTGCAGCTTTTAGTTCTAGGACGTGACGTGTTTGCCCAGGTTTCAAAAAGCCTTGCTCCACTACGCAAAGCTGTTGCTTTAGCAATACAGCAGCGCCAGGGTGCCTGGGAAGAAAAGAATGAAGTGCAGAAGATCCTGGCAACCATGAAGTTGTCCGACCTTATACGACCAATTCCGGCCACTATTTCCGAATCCAATACTTTGGACAAAGTCTTAAGTCTGATGGACAGCTATGCGGCAAGTGTTCTCTATGTCATTGATGAAAGTGAGAAGCTGGTTGGGGTGATAACCAATACCGATTTATTAAATGCTGTTGAGTCTAATCTTGGTAAGTCTATAGATGTGCGGAAGCTAGAGGCTAAGACGTATATGATCACTCAGCCCATTTGCGCGGCACAATCGGATGATACAACCATGGTGGCAATGACCATGTACGACCATGATTTTAAGCGGCTACCGATTGTTGATAGTTATCAATCAAAAAAACTTATAGGGTTTGTCAGAGCTGAGGATATTTTGTCTTGCGTGACGGAAAAACTCATATCCCCTAATCTCGAAGAATTTCAAAAATAAGCGTATTATTATAGGAATCTTCGCTATCGTCATGCCGCTATATCGATGATATATGCCTGCTTGGAGCGGAGCATTTGATCATGAGGTGACCATCGGTATGTGGATAGTAAGGCTCGCGCTTAGCCAACCACATACTTTCATTGTCTTGGCGATTCTTATAGCTTTATTTGGTGTTGTTTCCATACGCAACATGGCGATAGATATCTTTCCGTCGATTGATGTCCCTGTTGTAAGTTGTGTTTGGACATATACGGGCATGTCGCCGGACAACATTGAGAATTTAATTACTAGTCCTACTGAGCGAGCTTTTGCTTCAACTGTTGGTGGTATTGAGCGCATTGAGTCAATGTCGCTTAACGGTATGAGCATTATTAAGGTCTACTTGCATAAGGGTGCTGATATCGGACAAGCGGTTGCTCAGGTGTCGAGCACAGGCAACGCCGTTATGAAACAGTTGCCGCAAAACATAACACCTCCGTTTGTCACTCAGTCATCAGCTACGGACGTCCCTGTTTTGCAATTGGTCGTATCCGGTCAAAAACTCGATGAAGCAAAACTGTTTGACCTTGCCAGCAACTTTATACGTGTGCAACTCTCGACAGTGCAAGGTTCGACAATACTTTTCCCCAACGGCGGCAAGTATCGACAAGTTTGTGTTGATTTGGATCCGCGCGCTCTTGTCGGCTATGGGTTGTCGCCGACCGATGTGATGGATGTTATAAACGATCAAAGCATCATTGTTCCAAGCGGTACCGCTAAGTTGGGCAGATCGGAATATTGGGTTACGCTCAACAATATTCCTGATGCGATTGACAAGTTTAACAACATTCCCATTAAGCACGTTGGTGGAGCCACGGTTTACGTGAAGGATGTTGGTTTTGTGCATGATGGCTATCAACCGCAGCTAAATATAGTCAATCTCAATGGCCATCGCTCAGTAATAATGAATATTCTCAAAAATGGCACGGCCTCAACACTCGATGTTGTGGACAAAATTAAGGCTATGCTACCCAAGATAAGAGACACACTGCCTCCTTCGGCCACGCTTGATATTTTGACCGATCAATCAAAGTTTGTTCGCGATTCAGTAGACGAGGTGTTTCAGGAAGTTGTTACCGCCGCCGGACTGACTGCACTTTTTATGTTGGCGATTCTGGGCAGTTGGCGTAGTACGCTTATCGTGATTTCGTCTATACCTCTGGCGATGCTTTGTTCGGTAATTGGACTTTACGTCACCGGCAACACGATAAATTCAATGACATTAGGCGGACTTGCCTTGGCTGTCGGCATGCTCGTCGATGACGCCACTGTGGAAATTGAAAATGTGCATCGACAACTAGATTTGGGCAAACATGTAGAACAAGCCATTCTTGATGGTGCTCAAGAAGTTGCTTTGCCTGCATTTGTCTCGACAATTTCCATTTGTATTGTTTTTCTTCCTGTCTTTCTATTAATCGAACCGGCGCGTTCATTGTTCATCCCGCTTGGACTGGCTGTGTCTTTTGCCATGTTGGCTTCTTATGGATTATCAAGAACGATCGTACCGCTTATGTCGAAGCACTTATTTGCCTCAGAAGAACATGTCGCCGGTGAAGAGAAGCCAAAAGGGCAAGTGAAAGAACCAGGATATTTTGAGCGGATCTATCTGTATATCGATAGGCATTTTAATGCTCTTCGCGATCAATACCACAAGGCTCTTGCCTGGGCACTTGATCATAGAATGCCTGTTGTAGCGGCATTTTTATGTTTTTATGCAATAAGTCTGTGTCTATTGCCGTTTGTCGGCAGAGATTTCTTTCCGCCAATTGATGCCGGACAACTTCGCTTGCACGTGAATGTGCCTGCCGGTACCAGAGTTGAAGAAACTGAGCGTATTTACAGGAGCATTGAAAATTCTATCGGCAAGATAATTCCTAAGGACGATATCGAAGTTTTGACCGATAACATTGGTCTACCTGTGAGTGGTGTCAATTTTGCTTTTACCGACAGCCAGACAATCGGTGAAGCTGATGGTGAAATTCTGATTACTCTAAAGGAAGATAGAGCAGGCTCGACAGCCGAATATCAAAAACGCATACGGGCCATGCTCACCAAGGATTATCCTGAGTGCTCTTACTATTTTCAGCCGGCCGACATCATTACGCAAATAATCAATGCCGGACTGCCGGCTCCGATAAACATAAAAGTAATCGGCATGGATCAAAAGGAAAACCTCGAGCTGGCTCTGAAAATAAAGCGTGCTGTCGACAAAATACCTGGAGCCGTTGATGTGTGTTTGCACCAGGTAGTAAATAGTCCGGCGTATTTATTTGAAGTGGATAGAACAAGAGCGGATCAGATGGGACTTACGCAGAGCAATATTTCGGACGCTACTCTAATTACCTTGAGCTCAAGCTTTCAGGTATCGCCGAATTTCTGGGTGAATCCAAAAAATGGCGTGCAGTATTATTTGGAGACGTTGTCACCACAATACCGAATCGGCTCTTTGATAGACATTGGAAACATTCCAATTTCGTCAGCCACGACACATATTCAAGCAGCATCTTCCCAGCAGTCGCAAGCGCAAATCTCGCCGACTGGCGAGCAGTCAACTCAATTGCTCTGCAACGTAGCTCAGCCAATAAGAAAGTACATTCCCTATGTGGTCAATCATTACAATGTGCAACCGACATATGATATTTATGCCGCCTGCCAGACAAGAGATCTTGGCAGTGTATCCGATGACATCAATAACATTTTGAAAGACGTCTGCAAAAAACTGCCACGCGGAACCACAGTTGTGACCCTCGGGCAGGTTCTGGCTATGAATGGCGCATTTGCCGGATTGCTAATTGGACTTGCCGGAGCCCTGCTGCTTATATATTTACTGCTCGTGGTTAATTTTCAATCCTGGACAGATCCGGTAATTATATTGATGGCTATTCCCGGAGCCTTATGCGGCATTATCTGGAGTTTGTTTGTAACGCAGACTACGCTCAGCGTGCCTGCTTTGATGGGCACAATCATGACTATTGGTGTTGCATCGGCCAATAGTATTCTTGTAGTTACCTTCTGCAATGAGAACTTGCGGGAAAATCACGATGTGGTCAAATCTGCGCTCACGGCCGGATTCCAGAGATTTCGACCGGTTTGCATGACAGCCTGTGCAATGATCTTGGGCATGATTCCGATGTCCATGAGTGCCGGTATCAATGCTCCTATTGGGCGTGCAGTAATCGGTGGTTTGTCGGTTGCTACTTTGTCTACATTGTTCTTTGTGCCGATTATGTTCAGCATCATTAGGCACGGCAAAACTAAACCCAAAGAAATTGAAAAAGAGTGAAGAATATGGCGGAACAAAGCAGTCCTAAAAATTTGAAGACAGTCATGCTAATTGTTGTTGGAGCAGTTGCCGTATTTTTCCTTTTAGGACTGTTGCCACGGATATTGCGGAATATGGAACTGGCAAAGATGTACGAACAAACTGCAGGTGCCGTGAAAAGTGTGCACACCGTTGTTGCCCAACCGGCACCTTTTGAGGAAACAGGATTGTTGCCGGGTAGCATTGATGCTATTCAATACACAAGCATTTATGCTCGTGTAGACGGATACTTAAAAAGACGGCTGGTTGATATCGGTGACAAAGTTGTGACCGGACAACTTTTGGCTGAAATTGACACTCCTACAATCGATAACGATGTTGCCGAGGCTAAAGCTTCACTGGTGCGTGCCCAAGCTGGGCTTGTCAGTTCAAAATCCGTTTTGCAGGAGTCTCTGGCAAAGCTTACGGCAGCCAAGGCGCAGGTTGATAGAGCAAAAGCGGATGAAGATTACAGCAATACCACGGCCAATAGATGGAAGACTATGGCAACCAAAGGAGCTGTCAGCCTGCAGAGCCGCGATGAGAAGGTGCGTGCCTATTTGTCGGACGTTGCCTCATTGAGCGCAGCCCAAGCTGATGAAAAAGCTGCTGAGGAGGCTGTTGCCACTGCCCGTTCGCAAGTAAATGTTTCCAAGGCAGAAGTGGATGCTAAGAAAGCGGATTTAGATTCACTTCTTGCTAAGCAGAGTTTTAAATTTGTTAGAGCACCTTTTGATGGAACAATCACTTTAAGGAAAGTTGATCCGGGAGCATTAATTACTTCTGGTAGTCAGTCTTCGAATTTGGAGTTATTCCAAGTAGCTAAAATTGAAAAGTTGCGCATTTACGTAAATGTGCCGCAGACTTTTGCTCGTTATTTGGAACAAGGGCAAGAAGCGGAAGTGTTGGTACCGGAATATCCGGAGCGTGAATTTTCCGGAAAAATATCCAATATCTCAGATGCTTTGAATCCGAGCACGCGTACCAGGCAAACTGAGGTTCGAATTGATAATCGTGATCAGGCACTTTTGCCTGGCATGTACGCGCAAGTACGCCTCAAGGTTGAGCGCAAAGAGCCTTGGATAAGGGTTCCGGGGACAGCTCTTGTGCCTCTGAATAACGGTATGTTTGTGGTGGTGGTTGAAGGTAATAAGGCGCACTATCAAAAGGTTGTTATTGGTCGAGATTTCGGCGATGAAATCGAAATTAAGGCAGGACTCAAGCCGAATGCCGTTGTTGTTCTAAGTCCTCCTGTTGATTTGCAAGAAGGCGAAGCAGTTGCGCCTATATCCGACAAGCAGGACTCTGGTAAATAGGACTGGATAATACCAATGACAAGAAAGACAATTTTGTTCATTGCATTGTGCCTGGGCTTAAGCCAGTCGATTTTGGTTCAAGGCGTTTTCGCTCAGCCGAATAAGGGTGATGACTCAACTGATGCCACCATTCTAGACAGAATTCGCCTGGAATCGGAAGAAACCACAGGGACGATTTTTCGTGAACCTGATCAGGTGGAAGTGAAAACACCGCTTCTAAAGGCTCTAATTCAGACGCAAGTGCCGCTTTCACCGTATCAACTTGATGCTGATTCAGCGCGCAGCATCTCATTGAAAGATGTTTGTCAAGCCGCCCTTGATGGGAATTTGTCGATAAAAATTTCCAACGCCGACAGGGAAATGGGTCGCTGGCGCTTCTGGACCAATATGGGACAGTTTTTGCCGGAAGTGGTCAATGGTGTTTCATATCAGGGTATTAGGGGCAACTATGCCAGCCCGTTTGGACAAATAGCACCAGCAAATAGTCCTTATTTGGTAATACCAAACTCTTTGAATTTGTACTTGTTTAAAGGCGGTACCATTTTGTTTGGCGCTCTTAGAGCAAGTCATGACTATAAGGCTTTAAATTGGTCACTGAAAGGCACAACCAACGATGTTCTGTTTGATGCCAGCAAGCTTTACTATCAACTTGTGCTGAATAACGTACTATTGCAAATTCGCATTAAAGGGGTTGAGCTTGGCGAGTCATTATTGGCGCGCAACAATATTTTGTTCGAAAATGGCGCAAACACTAAGTTGGATGTGTTGCAAGCCAAGACGCAACTATCGCGCGATAGACAAAATCTAATTAGCCAACAGATAGAAAGACGCCAGTCGGCTATCAATTTGGCGACAGCTTTAAACCTTGATCCATCAGTTGATTTGTTGATGAAAGATCAACTAGTTAAGAAAGTGAGACTCGTTGATTCTTCATTGGCAATAAATGATCTGGTGGCAATCGCCATTAAGAATCGTCCTGAATTGAAGAAGTATGAGCAGTTGCGTTTAGCCGCTAGAGATCATGTCAGAGTTGTTCGCGGCCGGTTGTTGCCTACCGTTCAAGGTACCGCTACGATGGCGGCCACCGGCGCTGATGCTGTCAATGTTCAGCAAGCACAGTCCAGTAGTGGTTCGACAAGTGGCATGTCGGCTGGTTCGTTTTCCACAAGCAGCATGGTGCCTGCTGGTAGTGGCGCCAGTAGCAGTCCAAAATTTACAACTGTGGAAATCTATCAAATAGGAATAAATGTTCAGTGGGCGCTTCCAGGCATGGGTACAGTCGATGCAGCGAGGGTTCAGGAAGCTAAGTGGGAAGCCAGGCGTGTGCAATTAGAGGGTGTTGAACAACTAAACAAGGTTTATAAGGAGGTCCGTGAGGCTTATCTTGATGGTATTAAGGCTGAAAGTCTTATCAATGAGACAACGGACTATGTCAATTCGTCGCGTGAACAGTTAAGCGTTGCCACTACAAGGCTTGCCGAAGGTGTTGACACTGATCTTGCAGCAGTCATTGCTCAACGTGACTATGTCAATGCGTTAGCGGACAAAGCTAACGCAATAGTCAGTTTCAACACTGCCCAAGTAAGGCTTTTAAGAGCTCTCGGGCGAATTACCCTAGACACGCTTACCAGCGGCGTGCCCATCAAGGACTAATTATCGTTTTTTCGCTTTGGCTTTGGCGAAATATTCCTGGCATTCGTGCGGAAACTCGCGCGAGAATTGTTTCAAAACCCAGAATACTGATTTGCGAATGAATTCATCTCTTGTATCAGCCGGTGCATAGCAGTTTGCTAAGCCTGCTTTGTCGACGATTTTTAAGAGGCCTTTTTCAGAGAGGCGCACCATAGTCGTCATCACTGTTGTGTAGGCTATTTGTCTTTCTTTTTTTAAAGCTTCAAACACATTGCGTACGGTTACTGTGGGGTTGGCTTTTTTCCAAACCAATTCCATAATTTCGCATTCCAAATCACCGAGGAACTTTCTCAGACCGGATTGGTTAAAACGAAATGACGCGTTATCGTCTTGTATTCTCATGTTTGACTCACGAATACCCGAAAAATTCTTGCCCTGAGGCAATCCTATCATGCCAGAGACAACCCTGCGACAAGAAATAGGAGATATGTTGTCAATGTCAACAAATATGCTGTCCGCAGGTGATAAAATTAGCCCATGACTTCCAAGCCACAGGGACGGCCCGTTGTCTATTTAGACCGCGACGGCACCTTAAATGTTGAAGATGGTTATATCCGCCAGCTCGAACGGCTGGTACTCATTGCCGGTGCTGCACAGGCTGTGCGCCGCCTTAATGAGGCAGGCGTGGCTGCCATATTAATCACCAACCAATCAGGGGCAGCACGAGGCTATTACCCGGAGTCACACATTCTCGACCTTAACAACCGCCTTGTTTCCTTGTTGGAAAAAGAAGGTGCTTATTTAGATGCTGTTTATTACTGCCCGCATTTGCCTGACGGCACAGTTGCGGAATACACCGGCAACTGCAAATGCCGCAAGCCGGAAATTGGTTTGGTTGAAAGAGCTTGCAGTGACGATACGACTTTGGATAAAAATCGCTCTTATGTTGTCGGCGACAAATCAACAGATGTTGAGCTTGCGCATAACATAGGTGGTAAGGGCGTGCTCGTTCGCACAGGTTACGGCGAACAAGTACTTGATGGTACATATCAATGGCCTGTTAAGCCAGACTACATTGCTTCAGAAATTACAGAAGCAATTGACTGGATACTGGCTGATTTGAAAGTAAAAACTACTGCGTAACGCCTGAGCCTTTGGCGATGGCTGTTGTTTGACTTGATTTATCATCGAGCAACTTTTGCATGCCAATCTTCAATTGTTTCGGCTCATTGCCCATAAATGTGCTTACGACTTTACCGCGTGAATTGACAAAAACAACTTCCGGTACGCCGCGTACTCTGTAGAGACGCACTATGTCCTTGTTTTTTTCATCGTCGATATTTACGGAGATGAAGTCAACTTGTGAGCCATAGCGACCCTGTGCTTTGTCGATAGATGGCTGCAGTTGATCGCAAGTGGGACACCAGTCGGCATGAAAGCTGATTACTTTCGGCTTTTCGCTGTCTGTGTAGCCGGCCATGGCTAATATTTGTCTGTGCGGACCTTTCGGCTCTTGAGCCGATGCAGAATTCGACAGTGAATTGAAGGCAGTTAGAGTCAGCACCAGAGCCAATACAGATTTGCTTTTCATAAACCTCACCAAAACGTATTAGGCGCTAGCCTAAGGCAATTCGCCTCAATAGCAAATGGGAAAACCCCTACTTAACTGGCTCTACCTACTCTATAAAGCCTAGAACGCAGTAAAGAATTTACTTCCGATAGGAGTGATGGAATATCGAAGGGCTTGGGCAAATAGAGGTCGGCACCGGCTTCCAGGGCTCTAACCTGGTCGGGATGGGCGGTAGCCATAATCACCCAGATATTGCCTAAGTGGTCGTCGCATTTAAGCATGCGGCAAAATTCCCAGCCATCTATTCCTCTGTCTGCCAGAGTGGACTCAAGCAAGACAAGATCCGGTTGTGGTTCGTGGCGGCATAGATCAAGAGCTTCGGCAGCTGATGAGGCAACTTCGACCACATAGCCCTCCAGTGAGAGATTTTCTTGCAGGAGGCAAGCCATGGCCCCATCCGGTTCAACAACCAAAATGCGGGAACGTAGAGGATCCTTGCAGTATACACCCGGCTCCATGACGCCGTCGGAAACCCAACCTGAGCCAGGCTTTTGCTTAGCCAAACTGCGCACATCGTGTGCGTTAGTCAAGACATCCACATAACTTTGGAAGCGACGTGTCGTGCTATTGACTATGCCTATAGCAATTGAGATAAGCGGCAAACGTCTGCGAATGCCACCAATACCGGTGGCGATTAAATAGCCTCGTTCAATATCCTCAGTTGGATAGAAACGCTTGCTGGCCCTATCAAACTGCTGGCAAATCTTTTCCGCCTTTTCTTCAGCGGATGCTGCATCGGTAATAAGAAGAAAATCGTCAGCTTCAATGTGCCCGACAAAATCATTTTCGGAAGCGGAGTCGACAAGAATGGCGCCGAGTGCCTTGATTAATTGATCGCCTGCCAGGTCTCCATACACTTCGTTGTAAACGCGCAAGTTGTTTATATCAACGGACAAGGCCGCCCAGGTTCGATCTGATACCAGACTTTGTTCAAGCATGCGTCTGCTTAGGGTGGCCGCCGGCAATTGAGTAAGACGTGAGGACAATTCTTCCTGACGGCGTCGTAAGTGAGCCAAGACTCTTATGGCTAATTCGTTTTTGTCTATTGGATCGGCAAGCACATCGTCGGCGCCATAACGGAATGATTTAATGCGCTCATTGACGTCATCGCCAGAATGCATAAGCACAAGCACTGGACGCGGATGCACAAGGGTTGCTCTTATCTGTTGGCAGTAAAGCCGTCCGTCGCCTTGTGGCATGGTGGCAGCTAGAAGAACAAGATCGGGATGCAGGAAGGAAAGCAATTCATTGGCTTCATCGAATGATGTGACGGCGTGTACTTTAGCGCCTGTCTTTTCCAGAAGTGATGCGTAAGTAGCAGCTTGGCGGCTTTCATGGATGATCAGAATTGAAGGTTTCGGTAGAATCATTAGCCTCTACCTCGCGCTGCTTGTTCTTCCAGCGTGGCGGCAGGAATTTTGACTGTAAAGGTTGTTGATTTGGGTTGGCTTGTTACGCTAATGCTTCCGCCCAGTGCCACCACTAATGATTTAGTGATGTAGAGCCCCAGTCCTGTTCCTTCTGTCTGTCTCACCAGTGGATTATCTAGACGGCTGAACTTGTTGAAGATTTCTGATAGATGTTCTTCCGGTATGCCACCACCCTCGTCGTTTATGGATATTTCCACAAATGGGGGCTTGCCCGTTAATTCTCTGGCTTCAATTGTAACTGTGGTATCAGGTGGAGAATACTTTATAGCGTTGTCGATGAGATTGGTTAAAATCTGCTCAAGTCTATCGGCATCAGCCCAGACAGGCGGCAAGCCGTTGGGTAATTTGGTGACCAACTTATGATTGCGGCCCTTTTCCATCAAGTTGCGAATTACTCTGTTTATCGCTTCTGTTAAGTCAATTGCACGAATAGTGAATTGCAGTTTGCGCGCTTCTAATCGAGACACTGCAAGCAAGTCTTCAACAAGGCGAGCGAGCCTATCGGCTTGGTCTTTTATAATGCCTATATATCTTCTTTGTTGTGCAGCATCCAGTCGATCACCTGCACGTAGTATGGTGTCGGCGAAGCCTTTGATTGATGTAAGTGGTGTGCGCAACTCGTGACTGACAGTGCTGACAAATTCCGTTTGCGCTTGCTGAACGGAACTCGCCTGAATTATGTAAAGTACAGTCAAAGTGCCGGTACTGCCATCGGAGGACCCAATGGGACTGTGTGTCACAGGTATAGGCAGGTCCATGCCGTTGGGGCAAATCAACGTCCCGCTATGCAATTTGGTGTCTTCAGCTGTGGACAGTAAAAGCTGATTACCGTTTTTCTCTTCGTCGTTTAAACAACTACAGGCAAGCAGTGACGAGATGTTTTGCCCAACTATTTCTTCGGTGGCGCGTCCAGTAAGTTTAGAGACGGCTTTGTTAGAGGCAACGATTTTTCCATTGCCATCGCTGACTAAAAGGCCGTCAGCGCTGTAATTGTTGAAGCTCTCAAAGATGTTATCTGATGTTATGGTCAAGCCGAAGACCACCATCCACTGCTATTGCAGGTAAAACGCGGGTCACCAAGGCTAAATTATCACCAGAGGAGAAGATCCCTTAGGAATGGAACCTATATTTTAAGAATTTAGCTTTTATTTCAAGGTTAAGTGCAGGATAGATAAAAGCCGACTTTCATCTGTCAGGTGCAGGTAGCCCAGCAGTGCTTCAAAGGCGGTAGCCTGGCGATATATGTCCTGTCCGGATTTGCGGTAATTGCTCACCTTAAGATTTCGCGCGCGCCTTACAATATCGGCTTCTTCTTCGCTTAATTGGGGCATTAGTTCGGCAAGCAGTTCCGCCTGCTTTAGAGCGGAGACCCGGGAGGCTGCCTGCTTGTGGAGTTGGGCTGCCGACTTTATCGTCAGGGTTTGTCTTTCCCTCTCAAATAGGTGAAAAACGGCATCGCCTAGATGGGCAAGCACCTTTAGGGGTATTAGCTTGGCCGTTTCCTTCTCGACTTGTCCTTCGGCAAAAATCATTTACTTGGATTTAGCTGTAAAAGGAATGAACTTTTCCGCAAGTACTTGCCAGGCAAAATTCGGTAAAGCGGAAGCCATGCGATTGGCGCGCCAGGGTTCTTTGATAAGTCGCCAGAGCCATTCGCAATTTAGTTTGCGCATAATTGCCGGTGCTCTTTTGACATTGCCTGTCCAAACATCGAAGCTGCCGCCGACGCCGATTAGCGCCGCTTTAGGAAAGTATTTTGCGCGATAGGTATCAATGAAGACTTCTTGGCGCGGTACGCCTAAAGCAACAAGGACAAGATCAGGTTCGCTTTGAGCAATTTCGGACAAGATTTCTTCTTCGTCATCGGCAAAGTAGCCGTGATGACAGCCGGCAAGGACAATGCCCGGATAACGCTCTTTGACCACATCGACAAGAGCATCCAATACTTCTTTTTTGCCGCCAATCAGAGAAACCTTTTTGCCCAACTTCGATGCAAGTTCCAGAGTGGCGTCTGCCAATTCAATGCCCGGCAGGCGACTAATTTTATGACCGTATAGTTTGAGTGCCCAAACAACACCTGCCCCGTCGGCAATGATCAAACTTGAATGACGAATGATGCGATCTAAATTGCTGTCCTTTTGAGCGGCAATAACCATCTCCGCATTCAAGGTGACAACATTCAATCCTTTGCCTGAATGCCAGGATGATTCAATGATGGAAAGAGCGGTATCACGGTCAACAATGTCGACCGGATAACCGAGGACTTTCTCTCGCGATTTACTTATTGCTGACAAGTGTATAGCTGACAAGCTTGTATTCACAGAGTGGTTTCGCGGCGAGTAAATATCTACTTAGCCGCAATCGCATATACCATGCGCCTTACGATGAGAGGATTTTAGCCAAAATGCTGAAGTTCTGGCAAGCAGTCTTTTTTAGAGCAATACTTTCTTTGGCTGCTTGCAGTGACAGCTCTTTTCCCTTGGCCAGTGCATTTCTCACTTGATCCGGCCATTTTGCCGCTGCTTCGTCCTTGGTTAGATTTAACATGGGAAGCCCCGAGTCTTCAAGCAGTTGCGCCACTTTGGGGTCGTAATTGATGCCTAAAACAGGACGTCCGGCAGCAATGCCCATGATCAAGGCGTGCAAACGCATGCTTATTAGAAAATTCAATGAGCCGATAACGGATAACCATTGACTGGGCAATTTGCATTGAGCCGAGTCAAAGAGAAGGGATTTCCTGCCTTTTTCTTGCCAGTATTCTTGAAATTTAGACAGAACTGTTATGTCCTGACTTGGCTGCAAAGGCAGAAGGACAATTGTCGTGTTGTCGGTCAGATTTTCATCGAGAATTTTTGCCAGAAGCTTTATGTGTCCGTCTGTGAGTGCAGGGCTTGGTCTTAAGGATAAGCCAACAAGCAAACCATCATCGGGAAAGCCATTTTCAACTGTGTTTGGCTTAAGACACCAGACAGGATCGGCGGTCATTTCGTGATTGATAAACCAATCAGTGAGCAATTGATCTGATTCATGATCGCGCACTGTTGTAAAAGAAGCTTGTGACAGAGCCGACTTTGTAATTGTGCGAGACAAAATGCCTTTTAACGGCCCCACGCCCTGGGCAAATACATACACCGGCACATCAAAAGCTCGGGCAAGAAAAATCTGCAGTCCATAATAAGCCGGAGACCCGAAAGATTTGGTGTCTTGGAATAATCCACCGCCGCCACTTATAAAAAGCCTTGCTTTCCCTAAGAGTGAAACCAAGCCAGGAAAATCAAATCGGCTTATTGAGTCGACTTGATATATGCTTTTGGTTGCCTCCGGGTTGTGCGAGAGCACGACAATTTCATCTGCACGTACAAGTGTTTTCAACTCGCCGACGATAGTTTCAAGTATTGCCTCATCGCCCATGTTGTCGTACCCGTAGTATCCGGACACGATAACGAGATTGCGTTTATGATTTATCGCCATTTACCCCTGCCAAATCACATCTCAATAATATATGCTTATTGACTGTAATTGAGAAGTCACGCGATAAGCATGTCAAAAGAATTAGAGACGGTCAAGGATTATCAAATAGCCACTCAGGACGAACTGTCAAAGGTTTTGCGTGATGCTGGCGAGCATAATTTGGCAATTGTCCCAGGCATTAGACGCAAGTTGCCAAAAGCTATACAGGCTAAGCAGTCCAGTCGTGAATTCGCTTTTCTGAATCTTTCAAAAATGGATAAGGTGCTGGAGCACTGCCTTGAAGATCAGGTTATTAAGGTTGAAACAGGGATTAGCGTAAACAAACTCAATGATTATCTCAAGAAAAGCAGGCAGTGGTGGCCCGTATCGGCAGTAGACGATAGTGTCACTGTTTTCGATGTAATTAATGCTGGAGTTGGCGGACCGTTAGACCATAGATTTGGTGGTCCTCGTCAATTGGTTTTAGGACTAGATGTTGCTCTTGCCTCTGGTGACATATCCAAATGTGGTGGCAGGGTTGTGAAAAATGTCACCGGCTATGACCTTACTAAATTGTTTGTCGGCTCGCATGCCACTCTGGGAATTCCCTACGCGGCCTATCTGAGACTTTATGCTTTGCCGGAAAATGAAAAGACAATTTGCTGGATAAGTAACGATGCAAAAGTGCTCGTTGATTTGGCTCGCAATTTAACAGGGTCCGGTTTACCACTTTCATGTCTTGAGCTTATCGACTCTCATTTGCTCTACGACTTAGCATCTGAAGATACTAAAGCTATCGAGGCAATGGGAGTTGTATTGCATCAAAGACAGGCAATGCTTATAGCGCGCTTGCATGGACATTCGTCAGAAGTTGCTGAGCTTAGCCGGGAAGCACTGGCGATTGGTAACCAGTTAAAAATAGACGGACAAGAAGTTGCAGGCGAGCCTGCAACTTCTATCTGGGTAAAACTCTCTTCGCCGGAATCGGTTCTTAACTCACAGCCATTGACAGTTTCTGCTACATGGACGCAAATATCCAAGATAGTCGAAAAATGGCGTAGCGACCATAAGTTTGTCTTGTGGCAAGCCAGACCAAATATGTCGTTGATAAAAATATTTGCTCAAGATGAGTCGACTATGCTGGAATTGAAGGAGAGCCTAAAAGCATTTTTCAAACCTCACAATGAGCAGTTGATAATTGCTTCTTCAGATGAAGAATTTGAAATTGCAACCGAATATTTAGGACAGGATACATCTTGTGCCGACGAATTGAAAAAAGAACTGAAGACGAAATTTGATCCCTTGGGTTTGCTAAACCCCCTTGCCGCATTGTGAATTACCTTATGACTAACCAAGAATTGAGCCCGCATAAACTAGATTTGGAACTTTTAGAAGCGTGTATTCACTGCGGACTTTGCTTGCCGGCTTGTCCAACTTATCAGGCAACCGGTCGAGAAACAGAGTCGCCTCGCGGTCGTATTTACCTTTTGAACCTGTGGCAAAGAAATGAATTAGAGTTGACTGACAGGCTTGTGGAACACATTGATTCTTGTCTTGGTTGTTTGGGCTGCCAGACGGCATGTCCCTCAGGTGTCAAATATGAAAAGATTTTGAATCAAGCAAGACCGGCTCTTGCACAAATGAAGTCGCCGGCGACACGCAAAATGATGCGCTACGTCTTTGAAAATGTATTGCCTGATTATGGACTGCTCAGAAAATTAGCTCAACTTTTAAGGCTCTGGCAAAAAACCGGATCCGATCATGTATTTGAAATGCTGCCGTGGCTGAAAAACCTATTGGGCAAATACAATCAGTGGCGGGTGCTTTTGCCTAACGTGCCCAAATTTGAGCCACTGCCCAGACAATCCTGGGCGCCTGGTGAGAAGAAAGGCACTGTGCAGCTATTCGGCGGCTGTGTAATGGATGTTTTATACAACCAGGTGAATCATGCCTGCCGCCGCTTGCTTGTCGCCCAAAAGCAAGTCGTAAATGTGCCTGAGCAAACGTGCTGCGGTGCGCTTGCCTTTCATGCCGGCGAAACCGATATTGCCGAAGCATTAGCCAAGGAAAATATTGAATTGTTTGAGACAACAAAAGGCCCTGTTGTCGTAACAGCCGCCGGCTGCGGAGCCATGCTTAAGAGCTATGGTGAATTATTGGAAAATGATCCTGAATGGCATGAACGTGCTGAAGACTTTTCTAAGCGCGTAGTTGATATAACAGAGTTTTTGCAACAGCATGAATTCGCCGCTGCCCCGGAAGAACTTAAATCAAAAGTGGCCTATCATGCAGCGTGTCATTTATATCATGCGCAAAAAATTGTTAATGAGCCTGTGACGCTTTTGGAAAATGTGCCAGGCGTGGAATTGATACCACTTGTCGATGCTGAACAGTGTTGCGGTAGTGCCGGAATTTTCAACCTGACACACACTGATTTAAGTATGAAAGTGCTTACTCCTAAAATTGCCCATATCAAAGAAAGTGGTGCTGACACGGTTGTCACCACCAATCCAGGATGCTTAATGCAGTTGGAGGCAGGCATAAAAGAAGCCGGACTTTCAGTCAAGGCTGTTCACTTAGCTGAGCTTCTCGATAAGGCTTATTGTTCTAAAGATTAATTACCGGCTATTGCTGCCGGCGGCTGTAGTTGAAGCTGTAATTCGCTTCATTAGCTCAGACAAGGCAGAAGCTTGCTGTTGATTTAAGTAAGATGCCTGACTATTGAACAGACGCTCTTTTTCGGTAAGTTGCGAAATGGAAAATTGACTGATTGCCGGTTTCCCGTCGGCGCTTAAAACTAGTTGTTGTCCGCTTGCTAGAAAAAGTCTTTTGCCGTCCTTAACGGATATGGCAACTATTGATTTGCCGCTTGATTCAACAGCTTGCACCGATAGAGTATTTTTGTCCAACGTTAGAAATGCACTGGTGCCTGCCGGTAAAGATACCAAACCAAAAGGCGTAATAAATGACAGCTCCGCCTGCCTGTTGCAGGCAAGTAATTTGCCCTCGTCCAAGGTGAATTGTCGGCCGTGTATGGATTTAAATCGTGCGCCTTGCTGGCTCACTACAAAGCTGCCTTCGAATTTTATCTCTGCTGAAGACCGCATGTCTTGAGCGCCGTTGGCACTGTTTGTGTCTGCCGGACAAGTCCAGAATAAAAATTGCATGTTTTCCTTGGGAGGATTGAGATGCACTGTTGGCGCCATGAAGTCGGAATACAAATTAGCCGTCTTGATTTTGTTGTGTTCGACTGTTTCTTCTGTCGGTTTAGCTTCTAAGTTTTTGGAGTCGTAAAGGCTTTCAGAAGCGATGCTTCTGTTTTTTCTTTCCTGTTCTTTTTTGACAGTCGCTTCCGGATCAAGTTGATCAAGGGCTGGTGTTTTTTCACCGATGGAGAGCTTGCCTGTTTTCTTGTCCGGCTTAGTTTTAGCCTTTGGTTGATTAGTTGTATTCTCCGTTTTAATTACAGGCGGCGGAAGATTAAGCTCCTTCCTTATGACCAGCGGCTTGTCCAATGGTCTTGATGCAGCAGCTATCTTAATCAGCAAAGAGATGATGTTGATGCTTGGGTAATTCGGCTGTGGTTCGGAGTTTAGAAAGTAAACTTGCTGGGGCAAATAGTGTGCCAATAACTTGATCATGCTGACAACACAGGGCGATTCTGTTAAATCGTAGGTTGGATCGTTGACATCCTCTGGAGTCGGCTGAGCTGGTTCCAAGCGCTTTTCAGCCTGGACGGTACCCACTGACAGCCTGAAGGCGTAGGCGGGGCTAAATGCCTGCAAAATTGGGCACAAAAGGAGGCTTGCCGCCATAAGGGAAATTTGGGACTTCAATAGTTGAGCTTTCATAATCTTTATTCTCACAAATAATATGTACCCCTGCCCACTTCTGTGTAACGACGCATCTATAATTGAGCTTTGTATTTTTCGCGGGCTCTTTTCGGGGTTTAGACAGTGTCAAATAAGGTTTCCCAGGACGATATCTTTGTAGGCGATCTTTCTGCCGAGCGGCTTGCGCACTACCTGAAGAAGCCAGTTGTCGCAGTGGATACTGAAACCCGGGGACTTAACCTTCGACGTGACCGTCTTTGTTTAACTCAAATTTGCGACGATGAGGGTGTGGTTAGCTTCATTCGCTATGTTGATGACAATGCGCCTAACCTGAAGAAGCTTTTGTCGTCAGATGTCCTGAAGCTTTGCCATTATGCACGATTTGACATGGCTGTGCTCAAATACTATTTGCACGTGGATGTGTGGCCGGTATTTTGCTCAAAAGTAGCCTCGAAGTTAGTGCGCACGTATACAGACAGGCATAGCTTGAAGGATCTGGTAAGAGAATTTCTCGGCACTGAAATGGACAAGACAAATCAGACAAGTGATTGGGGCAGAGCGGATTTGTCACCTTCGCAGTTGGACTATGCAGCAGAAGATGTGCGCGTTTTGATTCCGATCTACAATCAAATGGTGAAGCTTTTAGAGAGAGAAGAATTGACCAAGTTGGCCAATCAAGCATTTGCTTGCTTGCCGGCAGTCACAGATTTGGATATTAGTGGATATAGAGATATTTTTGAGCACTAGAACATGATGAGGGCGCATGCAATGCGCCCCTACACATGGTGTGGAATGCGCTCCTACAAAAGGTGATAAAGATTATGGACACGGCAATCTACGAAAAACTGATCTATGAAAAATCCGATAGCGGGCGCAGAGCTCATATTCTGCCCAAGCATGGCGTCCCTTCTGCCGGCGGGAAAGAAGTTTCACTCGATTCGCTTTTGCCCAGCAAATACATAAGAAACCAAAAGCTTCATTTGCCGGAAGTAAGTGAATTGGAAGCGGTCAGGCACTTTGTCAGACTTTCTCAGCTCAATCATTCAATCGACACCGGGTTTTATCCGTTGGGCTCATGCACAATGAAATACAACCCGAAAATAAACGATGCCATGGCGGCTCTTGAAGGCTTTAGAGAATTACATCCTAATCAGCCGGAAGACCAAATTCAAGGTGCCCTTGAGCTGATGTGGAATTTGCAAGAAGCTATTGCCACTATAGTCGGCATGCCGGCAGTAACACTGCAACCCGCAGCCGGTGCTCATGGAGAGCTTACAGGACTGCTTATCATCAAAGCCTATTTCGAAGCCAAAGGTGACAGCAAGCGCCGCAAAGTAATCGTGCCTGACACAGCTCACGGTACAAACCCGGCAACTGCTGCAATGGCGGGTTTTGAGGTTGTCGAAATTAAGTCCAAAGAGAACGGACACATAGATCCAAAAGAATTGAAGAAAGTCTTGGGCGATGATGTTGCCTGTATCATGCTCACCAACCCCAATACTTTGGGACTCTTTGAAGAAGAGATTCAAGAAGTACAACGTCTGATGCATGAAGCCGGCGGACTTCTTTATTACGACGGGGCCAATTTGAACGCCATTATGGGTCTGGTTGCTCCAGGGGCGATGGGCTTCGATGTCTGCCATTTGAACTTGCACAAGACCTTCTCGACGCCACACGGCGGCGGCGGACCAGGTGGTTGTGCCGTTGGTGTGCGTGCCGACTTAGAGCCATTCCTGCCTGCACCTGTAGTCAGCCGAGATGAAGATCGTTTTTACTTCGATCACGACCGCCCGCAGACAATAGGTAAGGTCAAAGGCTTTTACGGTAATTTTGGAATCTTGGTTAGAGCCTATGCCTTTATCCTTGCCCATGGCGGCAACGGCTTAACTCAGGTTTCACGTGATGCTATTTTGAGTGCCAACTATCTGAAGGAAAATCTTCGCCGTAATTTCAATCTGCCATACGATCAACCGTGCATGCACGAATTTGTCATCTCCGGCATCTGGCAAAAAGAACGTGGCGTCAATACGATGAATATCGCTAAGCGTATGCTTGATTATGGCGTTCACTCGCCGACGGTTTATTTCCCGTTGGTTGTGCCTGAATCTATGATGATTGAGCCTACGGAAACTGAATCAAAGCAAACGCTTGATGAATTCATCGAGATAATGCAGACAATTGATAAAGAAACCAAAGACAATCCGGAATTGGTACGCAATGCGCCACACACAACGCCTGTTAAGAAACTCGACGAAGCATTAGCTGCCCGAAAGCCGAATCTGCGCTGGCAACCGGAGTAAGGGTGCAAGAACCGACCAAATTTCGTTCACCGCTCAGGTATCCGGGTGGCAAACAAAAGGCGATTTCTAAGATCGCCAAAATGCTGCCGAAAAAAATCGGCGAGTACCGCGAACCGATGGTCGGCGGTGGTAGTGTTTATTTACATGCCAAAGCTAATCACCTGGCGGATTCCTACTGGATAAATGACAAGTTTAAAGAGCTTGTGTCCTTCTGGCGCATTGGTCAGGATAAAAAGCTCTGCAAGAAGCTTGTTGCTGATTTGAGCAAATTGCATGGCAGTTTTAGATCCGGCGCACAAATCAAGAAATACTTTCAGAAAGCGCGCTTAGAACAACCAAGAGATAGATACAGACAAGCGCTTCTCTTTTTCTTTTTCAATAGAGTGACCTTTTCCGGAACAACGCGAGCCGGAGGCTTCTCCAGCCAAGCTAGTTTGGACAGATTTACTGAGTCTTCAATTATGCGTTTAATCGGACTGCCGGAAGCTCTTGCCGGTACGAAAATCACCAATGTGGATTTTGAAGACGTGATTACAAAGCCTGGTAAGGATGTTTTCTTGTTTCTTGATCCGCCTTATTATCTTTCGTCCAATTTGTATGGACGCAACGGCAGCTTGCATGAGTTTGATCACGAGAGATTGGCTAAGCTCTTAAAAGACAGCAGGCATCGGTTTCTTATTACATACGATGACTGTCCAGAAGTTAGACGACTATATTCGAAGTGGGCCAAGATCAAATCCTGGAAATTGCAATACGGCATGAACAATTGCAATCAGGAAAACTTGAGCAAGGTTGGTCGAGAACTGTTTATTTATAACTATTAGAGAATTGAACCGTATTCAATTTTGAAACGGACGCGGCTAATTTTTTGGCGCAGAAGTTGCATTTCTTTTCTGGTGCCTTTGATGTACGAAAGGAATACCAAAGCGCATAGATTGATATAGAACATTGGTATCAGTGCAAGCGCCAATTTGGTGCCCTCGTCGCCCCATACACCCATATAGCATTTAATTGCCAGTGCAACACCTGTTAGGTTGAGCGCTAAGAATGCACAGGTATGAATAATGAGGAATACGCGTTGGCGGAACATGTTGAAATCCAGGTCCTTAAGCTCAGCAGCTAAGGCTGGTTCCACCTTCAACGGTATATGTCCTTTGAGACCGGCAAAGTTTGGAACGGTTACCGTCTCGCTGCCACATTCGCCACAGAACTTGGCATTGTGGTCCGTATAGCGGCTACAGCCTTTACATTTAGTGGCCGTCGCTCTCTCTTGCGATATATATGATTTGGGTTGAGAGGTTAGTGTTGCCGACATATAGTGGGCAGTTCCTTCTAGTTTCCTAGTTACCTTACGACACCGAGATTCCAGTGCGCCTGACTGATCATAAGTCCACTTGGAAAAAATGCACGAAATATCTTTCTAGTCAGCGCGTCTTAAGTGGGATTTCTCCCAGGAATGTGCCAAAGGTTACAGAATTTCCGGACTTATATCAAGTCCTTTTCTTCTAAAATCCGCTGCCGGAACTCAGCATTGACAGCTTTGCTGCAGTGCGGAAAAGGTTCAAAGCCGCTTGTGGATTGAATCGCCCGTCGGGGAAAACTTCTTTCATAATTACCTGGCCAATAGCTGCTCCCGAGTTTCTCAAGACCATGCGCTGGGCAAATGGCAGGGAAGCGTCTATGAAATTAAAGTCAGGATTGATGGTTAAGGCAACGCCTTCAAGAGTCAAAAGCGCGCGCATGATGAAGGTAAATTCGCTGGGCAAACGGAACGGATAGCGCCAGACCAAATCAGAAAAGTCTAGAAGCAGTTTGCGGAAACGGACTTTGTTTAAGCCTTCGGCAAAGCGAGCTTCAACAATAGGTGTAATTTCGCGGCAGAGAGCAAGTCTGTCAACATCAGGCGGCAGGAATTTCATATCGACGAAATCATCGACCAAGCCAAGATAATCACGATCTATCACATGTAGTAGAGCCTGCACCATACTGCGCTTTAATTCAGGTGATACGCGACCGACCATGCCGAAGTCGAAAATTCCAATGCGTCCGTCAGCCATGGCACGCATGTTGCCCGGGTGAGGATCAGCATGGAAGAAACCATCTTCAAGTAATTGCTTGAGATAGAAGTTGGCACCAATAACTGTAATTTCTCTGCGATCAATGCCTAATTTTTCAATTGCTTCGACATCAGTTGCTCTAACGCCGGGCACATATTCAATGGTTAATACGCGCTTGCCTGTAAGACGCCAAATGATTCGCGGAATGTATATGCGCTCATTGAGGCGGTGATTGTGTCTGAAGCAATCGGCATTGCGTCCTTCGGCAATGTAATCAATTTCCTCAAATACAGTGCGTGCAAATTCTTTTACTGTGCCTGGCCAATCTGTGTGTCTCGCCAGACTTGGATATTTCATTACCTCTTCGGAAATGACAGTCAGTGCTTGCACATCATTTTTCAAAAGTTCAGGTAATCCGGGACGTTGCACTTTAACAACAACCTGACGTCCGTCGTGCAGTTCGGCTAAGTAAGCTTGCGACAATGATGCAGCAGCTAATGGTGTCTTATCGAATTTGGCGTAAAGCGTTTCCGGTTTGCCGCCAAGATCGTTGACGATAGTTGCTTCAGCTACATCATATGGAGCCGGTTCAACTTCTTCCTGTAATTTGGTCAACTCCAACATTGCCGGCAAAGGCAAAAGATCGGCACGCGTGGAAAGCGTTTGTCCTATCTTGATGAATGTCGGGCCCAATCCATGCAGTTGTGTGCGCAACCAGGCACCCAAGCGTTTGTATTCTTCAGTCTGCTTGTCTGTGAGTTCGACTTCGTCAATTTCTTTGCCGGAAGCTTCAGCCAGTCGCTGGAACTCTAAGGAGTGATAGCGGGCAAAACCACGGACAGCAAAAATGATTGTCCAGACAATTGGGATGACTCGAAAGGCGCCGGCAAAACCTTGTTGCTCATAGATGCGCCAGAAAACTCTCCAAACCGACTTGACTAGCTTCCAAGCGGAAACGTCCCGAAACGTTTCATGTACGGGATTAAAGTCCATTTTTTCCGACTTGGATTTCAAGATCTTGGTTCTTGTGCGTAGTCTTAGACCACTATATTATCGATATTTTTCCTGTTGTCAGCAGGCAACCAAGATAAATTTAAGATAGCAACGCGTGAAAGTGTCTACCGGCCGCCAAAAGCTTTGTATTGCAGTTCGATAATTTCCTTAACACCCTTCTCGGCTAAAGCAATTAGCTCGGGCATTTTGGATGCCTCGTAGGGCTTGGCTTCTGATGTCATCTGCAATTCCAGAATTTTGCCGGATTCGGTCAGCACGATATTTGAGTCCATTTCCGCTTGCGAGTCTTCATTGTAGTTAGGGTCCAAAACAAGCGAGCCTTGTACCTGGCAAATGGAAACAGCCGCCATGTGCTCAGTTATAGGCAATGAATCCCAGAGAAGGGACTTTTGTAGTTTCAAAAGCGCGTCATATAAAGCTATAAAGGCTCCGGAGATGCTTGCCACACGCGTGCCGGCGTCAGCCTGCAGGACATCGCAATCAAGCGTGATGGTGCGTTCACCCAAGGCACGTCTGTCGACAACGGCTCTCAGGCAACGACCGATTAGACGCTGAATTTCGCTTGTTCTGCCTGACGGTTGCCCACGGGTGACTTCGCGCACGGTCCTTACATGAGTAGCGCCTGGAAGCATGGAATACTCAGCGGTAATCCAACCTTCGCCTTTGCCCATAAGGAACGCAGGAACTCTTTCTTCAATTTTTGCTGTTGTTAAAACTTTGGTGTCGCCAAACTCAACTAATACTGACCCTTCCGCATTCTTAGTGAAGTTACGCGTGAATTTGACTGGTCTTAGTTGGTCTAACTGACGGTTATCGCGCCGCCGGTACATCTTTTGTCATTTCTAGGGGGCTCAAGCCCCGTCGTGGCATTCTATATTAACTGTGCCACGAATGACTGATCTATAACGCTCCGGTTTCGTTCGCTGCGCTCGCTGCACCATCGCTTGCCATCCGGCATTTCCCCGCTCCATTCTGCATTGCTCTATCGCAACGCTCCATTCTCGCTCGGAGCTTAATTTCTTCCAAAGCGCAGCCTGTTGACATCAGCCGTGCCTTCCAGGATGAACTTATTGCCGGGAACGACTTTCAGTTTGGTGAACTTAAAGATGATGTCGTCAGTTGACTGACCCCAGTTGGCAAGCCCGTTCACCTTCTTGACTATCATTTGAGAAAGTTCTGGCGAGATTTCTTGACCCGAGGTTAAAAGGTGAGTGTCGCTAAGTTCAACCCAGCCGTCTTTGAGTCCGAGGCGAGTATTGAGTTGTACTGGGATTGGTACGCCAACGCCGCCGGCGGCAAGTCTAGTATCCATAGCGATTGTCACCCTGTTGCCTTTATCCAAAGTGATATTGCCGTTTGTCACAGTCAGTCCAATATTGGCGTTGTTGCCCAGAAGGCTCTTTAGAAAGCCTAGTTTCTTGCCGGAATTTACCGACAAGCGATCAAGAGTGCGTGGGGATTTGAGAAAACGATTGAGACCTTCTTCAGTAATTACGGCTGATACTTGTGCAGTTGCGGGAGTTCTAAATTGCAATATTTTTTGATTAAGCAAAACGCCAGTATCGAAGTTAAGTGTGCCGGCCGTGGACAAAACCAAATTGTCGAATGTGAAATCTTGGAAGTGCCCGCCTTTAATATCAATGTCCAGTGACTCTAATGTGCCGGAGTTCAGGTCGAGATTCTTGGCAATAAGATGCATTTTGTCGACGGCGGCATCAAGGAATTGCGCATCGACAAGATCAATTTCCAATTTGCCGAAGCGTCCGGAATTAATGTCGATGAAACTTATTGGCGGTACTACAACAGGGCCGTTGTTAAGTACAGAGTCTGTGTTTGCCGGAGGTTGTGGAATCAACGATGAAAGATTTGGATCTTGAGCACTTGCAGTTCCACAAGTTGCCAGAAATCCCAATGCCAATATGAAAGTAATCCCGCATTTCATAAATATCTTCCTTAATTGAACAAGCCCCTTCGTACTAGCAGACGCTTTCCGTTGGGGCTTGTTCCTGAGTTCATTTGTTAAGCGCCAGTGACGCTTAAGTCAGATAAGTCAATGACTTACTGAGCTGCACCTTCACCAGTTGTTGTGGTGGTTGTGGTGCCGGTTGTTGTGCCAGCGCCAGCACCAGCATCAGTTGTTGTTGTTGCTGTTGTTGTCGTGCTGGTATCGGTGCTTGTTTCAGTGCTGGTTGTTGTTGGGGCTGGTGTTTCACCGCCGCCAGTTCCGCCGCCTGCGCAAGCTGTCAATGCTGCAACAAGAGCAAAGCTCGCTGCTGCTAAACCGATTGTTTGAAGTTTCGAATTCATAATACGCGGTCCACTCCTTATTTGTTTACTGCGTGTTTTGCTCGGTCGGGGACCTCGCTCACACGTAGGCTACGAACTTGAGTTAGTAACTCTTAGCAGCCTAAGCCGTCGGCAATAATAACAGGAATTAATAGCTACTTCAAATAGTTGATAAGTCTGTAAGTAACAATAACTAGATCTTGAAGTTTCTAAGTAGTGATTTTCCTGTCATCTCACGAGGCTTGTCAATGGAAAGTAGTTCAAGAATTGTCGGAGCGACATCAGCCAGTGTGCCGTCGACTAAATTGGCGCCATTGCGAATTTTGCCGCTGAAATCTGCCACCACAAATGGAACTGGATTTGTGGTGTGAGCCGTATGTGGCTCTTTTGTTTCATAGTCGATTAGCTGTTCAATATTTCCATGATCAGCAGTAATCAGCAAAGTTCCCTTTGCCTTACTTATCGTTTCTAAAAGCTGACCAAAAGCATTGTCGACTGATTCGACAGCTTCAATGCCCGCTTCCATAATTCCCGTGTGTCCGACCATATCAGGATTGGCAAAGTTGAGCACGATGAATGGATAGGCACCTGACGTTATTGCATCGCAAGCAGTGGTACATACTTTGCTTGTTTGCATAGGGGGACTCTTGTCGTAGGTGGCAACTTTGAGAGATGGAATAAGGATACGCTCTTCGCCATCAAAAGGTTTTTCCATGCCGCCGTTAAAAAAGTATGTGACGTGCGCATATTTTTCTGTTTCCGCCGTGTGTAATTGACCGATGTGGTGGCAAGAAAGAATTTCCGGTAGCGTAGCAACCAAATCTTGCGAAGGCATATCTTCCGGTGCAAAAACCACCGGTAAATTGAGTGATCTGTCGTATTCAGTAAGACAAGCGTAATAAGTTTTCGGTAGTGCTGCTCTTTCGAAACCATCGAATGATGATTGAGTCAAACATCTGCTTATTTGCCTGACTCTATCCGGGCGGAAATTGAAACAAATTACACTGTCGCCATCTTGAATTGGACGGGCATTGACGATATGCGGCATTACAAATTCATCGCCGGTGTCCATTTCCATGTAAGCATGTTGCACTGCTTCTTGAGCGGATTCTGCCTTTATGCCTGAGGACAAGGTCAAAGCATCGTAGTATTTTTGCGTGCGTTCCCAGCGATTGTCTCTGTCCATGGCGTAGTATCGCCCGCAGACAACGCCAACAATTCCTACGCCGGCAAGTTTCTTTTCCAGCTCGCGCATGAAACGCCAGGCTGAACGTGGCGGTGTATCGCGTCCATCGAGAATTGGATGGACAACTATCTCTTTTACATTTTCTTTTTTAGCCATGTCGATCAATGCATATAGATGATCAAGACTGGAATGCACGCAGCCGTCGCTGACCAAACCAAGAATGTGCACGGCCGAATTATTATTGCGAGCACGCTCTAAGGCTTCCAGCAAAACCGGATTAGCAAAGAATGTGCCATCGGCAATTGTTTCACTTATCTGTGTAAGTTTTTGAATAACCACACGACCGGAACCAATCGTTAAATGACCAACTTCCGAATTGCCCATCAGTCCAATCGGCAGACCAACTGCTGCACCGGAGGCATCAAGCAAGCTATTGGGAAACAATTTCAGCATCTGCTGGTAGTTTGGGGTTTTGGCAGCCTTAATGGCATTGCCCTCGGACTTTTCAGTAACGCCCCAACCGTCTAAAACTAATAGCACTACGGGATTCATAGTCTCATATCCAAAATTATTCTCCGTCCTCATAGATTGCGCTCCAGCGACGGCTTCGCCTTTGCTTTCGCTTGCCATCCAGCTCATCCACGCTCAACTTCGGATTGCTCAGGTCGCAATCCTTCGTTTCGCTATTGCTTGTTAGGATTTATCATAGACCAAATCGTAGACGCGGGGCTTTCAAGAGTTTAGGATAAATCATGAAAAACTTGATGTCTTTTAGCTAAGGGAAAGGTTGGTCGGCGCATGACAACGGGTTCAGAACAGAAGTTACTCAAAGAAGTACAAACGCTGAAATGGACATGCGTTGGGCTTATCGTCGTCACATTAGCCATTCTCTTGTACGCAATGGTGACCATTTCCCGAGTAACCATTGATGTTTACGACAAGGTTACAGAGTTGCGCGTAATGGTTGAGGGTGTGGATGCCAGGATGAAGAGCCAGCATCGTCACGCAGTTCAGCGTACCGAAGATACAAAAGCGCACGCCAAGTAATTGTTTCGCAGTTTCCAATATTTAAGTGGCTGCCATGTAAACATCTTGCAAAGCGGTTACTTTTGTCATTGTCGTTTTTGTGAGGCGTAAATGCCCGTTATCGTGCTGGCAGGAGAAGAAGATTTTTTGTTGGGTCGGCGTGTTGCCGAGCTAAAAGCTGAGCTTGTCGATCCGCAGTGGGAAGCATTCAACTATGTGCGGATGACAAATCCTGATTTGCAGACAATCAACGACAATTTGGCCAGCCTGCCTTTTGGATCGGGCAACAAGATGATCCTTTTTGATCGCTGTGAATTATTCACCAAAAAGAAATCAGCAAAAGACGACAGTGAAAATGACAGCAAAGCAGGCAAGCGTGATCTTGACGATTTCAATAGTGCTTTAGCCGCGGTTGCTGAAAACACCTATGTTGTTTTTGCTTGCCCGCATAACTTTGATAAGAATCTCAAGACGTCAAAGACGATAAGCGTGCACGCAAAAATTGAAGAGTTTGTCCGACAGAAGTATTATCCAGGTTCGCGCAAAGGCAATATTGAAACCTGGTGCCGCAAGGAAGCTAAGCTTCATGGCGCAACCATGGACGATGAGGCTATTTACTATTTAGTGGACAGCACAGAAGCTAACTTGCGCGCTATCGCCATGGAAATCGAAAAGGCCGCCACTTACCTTCTGCCGGAAAAGCATATTACTTTGGAAGTTGTGCGCAAGCTCAGCTCTTACCATTCACATGTATTCACGCTTGCTGATGCCTGGGCTGCCGGCAACAAGCAAGAGGCTTTGGCCAGTCTTGATGAATTGCTCAGTAGGCAAAGCGGTATTCCCATAATTGCTTTCCTGCATACTACATTATCTCGCTGGCTTGATACCAAAGCTTGCGCGGATAAGTTGTTGTCCGATATGCCGGGCGGCGCCGGTGTGAGTCGCCGAGAAATATCTATAACTGAAATGGCTCGCAAGGTTGCCTATGAAATCAATTCACGTGACTGGTTGGTGGAGACGGATTTAAAACGTATTCGCAATTTGTCTTTGAATTGGTTGGTGGAAAAACGCATGCGTTTGTGCGAGTTGGAAAACCTTGTTAAAACAGGTCAGATGTCCGACAAACACGCATTGGTATCCTTCATAGCTGGGTAATAAATGAACGACAGTAGATTTGTAGTTGACGAAATAACGTCAAAAGACACGTGGCAGATTTTTCGTGTCATGTCCGAGTTGGTGGAAGGCTTTGACTCAATGTCTAAAGTTGGACCTGCTGTCTCGCTATTCGGTTCGGCACGCATAGCCCAAGATAGCAACGAATGTAAGTTAGCCGAGCAAATTGCTTTTAAATTAGCGCAAAGAGGCTTTGCTGTAATCACAGGCGGCGGACCTGGTGTGATGGAAGCGGGCAATAAAGGTGCCAAAGCAGCAGGCGGAGTATCCATTGGACTGAATATCCGTCTGCCCAACGAAGAAAAGCCGAATCCATTTCAAACTATCGAACTGGATTTTCGTTACTTCTTTATTCGCAAGGTGATGTTTGTTAAATACGCTATGGCTTTCGTGATGTTGCCAGGTGGTTTTGGCACGCTGGATGAATTAACAGAAGCGCTCACCTTAATTCAGACTAAGAAGATCAAGCGATTCCCAGTATATCTTGTTGGCTCAAAATATTGGCAGCCGTTTATTGACTGGATGCAAAATACAATGCTGCCGCAAGGGTTTATTTCTCCGGCAGACATGGACTTATTTGCCGTATATGACGACCCTGATGAACTCGTCGAACACATAGCCTGGTGTGAGGCGGAAAAGTGCTACGACAAACCAGAGCTTAAGAAGCCGGAAAATCCCTAATTTCATTTAAGCCGAAGTCAGTTAAGGAAACTTGTAAAAACCGGGCCGTGTCTTGATCTTGACCTATAATTCAAGGTCTAGTCGCCACGCGTGTTAGGCGAGCTGAAGGGGGAAACCTTGAAAATTGCCGTCTGTATAAAGTCAGTTCCGGATACTGAAGCCAAAATCAAAGTTGCTGGTGACAGCAAGAATATTGATACAGCTGATGTTCGTTTTATTACCAACCCATATGATGAGTTTGCCATTGAAGAAGCTTTGAAGCTGAAAGAAAAATTCGGTGGAGAAACCGTTGCCATTGCAATCGGTGGAAATGAAGCAACCGAAGTTTTACGTGATTCATTGGCTCGCGGTATCGATTCGGCAATTCATGTCAAAGATGCAGAGTTGGAAAATCTTGATCCTCTGAGCACGGCGAAAATTCTAGCTAATGTAATCAAAGAGGGTGGTTACGACGTAGTATTCTGCGGACAGCAAGGAGTAGGCGGAGACAACAGCGCTGTTCCTTCCATGCTCGCTGAATTTTTGGATATGCCGCAAGTTGCGATGACAGTGAAATTGGAAGTGACAGACAACAAATTCAAAGCTGAGCGCGAAATCGAAGGCGCACATGAAATAGTCGAAGGCAATTTGCCTGCTTTGTTCAGTGCCCAGAAGGGCTTGAACGAACCACGCTATCCTTCAATCAAGGGTGTGATGGCAGCACGACGCAAAGAAATAGCCGTTAAGGACGCCAATGCTTTAGGCGTGGCCGGCAACTTTTCAGCAGACAAGCGCAAAATGCGTCTCAAGCAAATGGTTATGCCGCCGGAAAGACCGCAAGGCAAATTGATCGATGGTGATGTAGATACTCAGGCTAAGACCCTGGTGAAGCTTCTCAGAGAAGAAGCCCACGTAATCTGAGGAAGCGACGCAAGGGCGGCGAGGAGCCGTCCGCCAGCGGAGCGCACGGCGGCTGCTGGACAGCAAGCGAAGGTGAAGCGATAGCGAAACCGGAGCGCACAAAGAGGTATACAAAAATGGCACAGGGAATTTTAGTTTTCATCGAACAACGCAACGGACAAGTAAGAAAGTCCAGCTTAGAAGCATTGTCCGAAGCAGCTCGCTTGATAGGCAACGTTGGTGGTTCTGTTAGTGCAGTTGTAGTTGGTCAAAATGTAAAAGGACTGACTGCAGAAATTAGCAAGTACAAGCCGGCAAAAATATTTGTCGTCGATAGTGGCGATTTTGCTAACTACTCGACAGAAGGTTATGCGCAAGCTGTTACCGAAGCAGTTAAAAAAGCTGATCCGGCATTTGTATTCAGCGCTCAAACCTCAATGGCTAAAGATCTCATCCCACGCGTGGCTGCAAGACTAGATGCGCCAATTGCTACGGATGTTACCGAGATCAAGAGCGAAGGATCGTCATTGACGGCCGTTAAACCTATGTATTCCGGCAAAGCATATGGTGTTTACGAATTTGCTTCTCCATTAGTGTTTTTGACATTGCGTCCAAACAGATTCGCATTGGCTGCAGCTGATGCAGGGCATCAAGCACAAGTAGAAGACCTGGCAGTTGCCGCAGGCAACATTCGTGCCAAGGTTGGTGAAGTTCACGCCGCCAAGGGGCAAACAATTGAAGTTTCCGAAGCTCCAATTATCGTTGCCGGCGGTCGTGGTATCAAAGGACCGGAAAATTGGCCTGTGCTGCAAAATCTTTGTGATGTACTGGGTGCTGCACTTGGCGCTTCACGCGCCGTAGTCGATGCCGGTTGGATTGACCACCAGCATCAAGTTGGACAAACAGGCAAGACAGTAAGCCCGCAGTTGTACATTGCTTGTGGAATTTCCGGAGCCATCCAACACTTAGCCGGCATGTCGTCTTCTAAAGTCATTGTTGCTATCAACAAAGATCCGGAAGCGCCTATCTTCAAACATGCTACCTACGGCATCGTTGGTGATGTTCTTGAGATTGTGCCGAAGGTTACTGAAGAACTGAAGCACATGAACGGGAAGAATTAAACAAGTTCGTTGTTCCAAAAGGGCGCATGCAATGCGCCCCTACAAAAACAATGACGAAAGTGCTTTAACGGCAAGCTACTTGTCCGTACTTTTTCTTGACGTAATCGTTAACCATAGCAATGAAGTCGGCTGCTAAAGTTGGACCAGCTAGGGTTGTGACATGTTCACCGTCTATATAGACCGGTGCGCGAGGTTCCTCACCGGTGCCTGGTAGTGATATGCCAATGTCTGCATGGCGTGATTCACCAGGACCATTTACGATGCAGCCCATAACGGCGACTTTCAATACTTCTGAGCCAGGGAATTCCTTTTGCCAAATTGGTCTTTCTCTCTGTAAATGTTCTTGAATTTGCTTGGCTAATTCTTGGAATACGGAACTTGTTGTGCGCCCACAACCTGGACATGCCGTTACTTGCGGTGTGAAAGATCTCAAACCAATAGATTGCAGGATTTGTTGGCAGACTAAGACTTCCTGTGTGCGGCTGGCACCTGGCTCAGGAGTCAAACTCACACGAATTGTGTCGCCTATGCCGTCGAGAAGCAATACAGACAGAGCAGCAGTTGAGGCAACTATTCCCTTTGCGCCCATGCCTGCTTCTGTTAAGCCAAGGTGTAGAGCATAGTCGCAACTGCTTGCCAGTCTTCTGTAGACTTCAATGAGATCAGGAACTTCTGATACTTTTGCCGACAGAATAATTTGATCGTGGCGCATGCCATATGATTCTGCCGCTTGTGCTGATTCAATGGCTGAGGCAACTATAGCTTCAATTAGCACTTCGTGAGCATCTTTGGGGCGCTTCGATTTGGCGTTTTCATCCATCATGCGCGCCAGCAGGTCTTGATCAAGCGAGCCCCAGTTGACCCCTATTCTTACAGGTTTGTCAAACTTAAGCGCTACATCAATCATCGACTTGAAATTGTCGTCATGCTTGTCGCCGCGTCCCACATTGCCTGGATTAATGCGGTATTTAGCAAGGAGCTTGGCGCAGTCCTTGTATTCGTTTAAAAGCAAATGCCCGTTGTAGTGGAAATCACCGACAAGAGGAATATTGGCTCCCAGCTTTTCCAGTTCGGAGATAATTTTAGGAACAGCTTGTGCAGCTTCCCGTGTATTCACCGTGAGGCGCACAATTTCTGAACCGGCTTCTGCCAATTCAAATATTTGTTTGGCTGTGCCTGCCGCATCTTCTGTAGCCGTGTTGGTCATTGACTGCACCAGCACTGGATGGCTGGAGCCAATAAATTTGTCGCCCACCTTCACGGAGGTGGAATTGCGTCGCTGGTATCCCTGCATAATTGAGCAACCTTAAGCGGATCACATTTGGTTTCTATATGATTGACCAAAAATAGCATATTAGGCTCCGAAATCCCAGATCTCCGGCATGTTTTCCCTAATACTGTACAAAGGTTGATTAGGACTTAAGATTACGTGGTCTATGACAGGCACGCACAAAGTCTTACCGGCCTTTAAAAGTCGATAAGTAATTTCAATATCCTCATCCGACGGTTCAACGCGTGCTCCTGAAGGATGATTGTGGCAGACAATTATGGAAAAACTGTTTGCTGCAATAGCTGCCTTAAACACCTCCCGTGGGTGCACTACGGATGATACCAGTGAGCCATGTGAGACTTCATGCAATCCAATAATATCTTGTCGTGCATTTAAATGTAGGCTGACAAAGTGTTCTTCGGTTGCATGTCGCAGTGGTGCTAAATAAAGATCGACATCACTTATTTTTCTAAGTCTATATAAATTGGCCTGATCAAAATTCTCGTGCACCATGCACAATTTTATTTGCGGTACCGCATATTGAAGCCGAGATGCCAAAGAGAAACTACTTGCCATGACGCTTACCCCTCAGTGTTGATACTCTATATACGGAAAAGCAGGCAAAAAGTTCACAGTCAAGAGGTTAAATGTTGCCCTTGATTGTGAGACTTAAACAGTTTGGGATTTCCAAGCGCCGGATTTGAATTGCCAGCTGGCCAAAATGCCTACGAGCACGACAGATAGTGCCATGCCTGCCCAAGTGCCAACTGAACCAAGATGCAATTCAATGGAGAGATACCAGCAAAGCGGCAGTCTAATGAACAACAAGCAAATTACTTCAGCCACCATGGGCCAACGAGTGTAGCCTGCGCCTTGCATTGCGCCAAAGAGAGTAATGGCGAATGCTTGAAACGGCATCGAAAGACCAATGATTTGCAAATAGCGAACAGAATCGAGAATCACATCATCGCTGTGACTCATGAAGCTGGCTATTTGTTTGCCGAACAGGAACATGCATATTGCCATAACTAGACACCAGCAAGCAGAGGCTGCGGCAATTTGCCAACCGGCACGGCTGGCTCTGTCTGGTCTATTGGCACCAAGATTTTGTCCAATGATTGTTCCTGCTGCGCGGGCCATTGCGTATAAAGGAAACGAAGCGAGCAACTCTTCGACACGCAAGCCAACAGCCCAGGCCGCTTGACCGGCAGTGGGGTCGTGTGTGCGCGCAAGAATAATGAGAATGGCGAAATTGCAAATGACCCAGACCATATCTTGAATGCTTGATGGAATACCAATGTTCATTAGGCGTTTGAACCATTTCAATGACCAGTACTTCGGATGCAGATAGTGGAAGTTAAGGCATTCACCAAATTCTGATTCTTTCAATAGGTAGAGAATGATTACCATGCTTATTGCCGCAGCAACTAGCCAGGCAATACCAATTCCGGACATGCCGAACTGAAATGGATATATACACAGAACAATTTCGGTTATTACCGTTACTGCGCAAGTGAAAAAGGTAATGGCCATTGGCAGACGTGCATTACCTTTAGCTCTAAATATGGATTTGGCTATCCACATAACGCTAAAGGGCAAGGTCGATATTAGTTCAAATCGAAGCAACTGCCAGGCTAATTCTTCGGTTTCCGGAGTGGCACCAAGGAATTTCAACAATGGACTACATATGACTAAGCCAAAAATGACGGTAACCGTGCCAAAGAAAAAGGCAAAAATCATTGAATGGCGGGCAGCTTCTTTGGCTTCTTTCTTGTCGCCTGCTCCCCAAAAGCGACTAACAAGAGCGCTTGTCCCTACAGGCAGGGCATTAGTCATAATAATGAGCAAGTACATTATTTGAGCGCCGACGCCAATTGCCGCCTGGGCGTTTGCCCCTATACGGCCGGCAATCCAGGCATCAAAGAGGCTGGCAAGAGCGATAGCTCCAAAATCTAAGACGATAGGCCATGCCATATGCCAGATGGCAGCCCAAAGGGAGCCCTCTAAAATGACGGCGTCGGAATTTCCGGCGGTGTTACTAGCGTCGGCCATAGGTATTACAATATAATCCTTGCCATATAATAAATAGACTGATTCTTTTAAGTGGTTTGGATTTTTGGCTTTAGAAAAGAAAATACCCGGCGAAGGCGAGATAAGGCACCTAGGGGTGCCCTACAAGGTTAGATCCGCTTCTGCCGAAGAATATTGGTCCTGCTTGCAGCGCTTTGTCAGCTTTGACGAGCCCGGTGACAGAGTTGCTCGCTTATACGAACTTTCCGCTAAACAAATTAAATATCCAGCTGTTAACTCGCGCATTTTTGAGGAATTGCCTCGAACGGTTCAAGAAAGCATTTTCCGTCTGGCTTTTGGGGGCAATTCTGAAAATACCACTGTGGCCAATAAACTTTTAAACGCAGTGCTTGCCTTGGAAGATATTGAACGTTACAGTCCGGTCAGTTTTGAAGCCTGGTACTGCCAGTGGTGGCGAAATGAAGACGGTAAAGAAATTGAATCGAATAATGCCTGGTTGAAAGATCTTGCTGTCGAGTCAGCGCAGATGCACTGGCTGTATTCATTAGACCAAATGCAATTGGACTTTACTAGAATCAACTCCGACGGACCATGGCTTGGCGATACACGCGCGGCATTTTTCGTTGCTTGTCTGGAGGAATTTGAAAATCGTTTTCACGAATTCAACGCCAAGACCATCGTGGAAGCTCAAGCTTGTTTTCGCGAAGTATATGCAGCCTGGCGCAATAAATTGCCTGGGACATTTTTGCCTCAGCTTCTATTGATAGTTGAAGGACAAACAGAAGCGCTTTTAATTCCCTATTTGACGCGCAATTTGGGAATAGATTTGGATAGTTCGGCAGTCTTAGTTGCTCCAGTTGGGGGCGCCAAGCAAGCTGCTCGACGCTATTTAGATTTAAGAGACCTAGTGGATATACCGATTGTGGTTATTCTAGATAATGACGCAGCAGAAGAATCACAGCTGGTGATGGATATGCTGCGCCCCTGTGATCGCTTGCACGTCTTATCTTCCGGTGAAATTGAAGATGTATTTGAAAAGGCAGTTGTTATCGAGTTGCTAAATCGTTATTTGCAGCCATATAAAGACACTGCTCCAATCACATTGAGCGATCTTGATGGACAAGAAAGACGCACGGTCATCCTCAATCGTTTATGGCGCGCCAGAGGTCTTGGTGATTTTGATAAGGTCGGCTTTGCAAAATCTATTGTCGACGGCGGACTAAAGGTGGAACAGATTCCGCTTGAAATAAAGGTAATTGCCAATCTCTTAAAGGGAGCAATTTCCGGCTGATGAACAAGGTAAGCATTTTTGCTTGTGTCATCTGGCTTATAAGTTTTGCATTGTCCTTTGTTATTCCAGCAGGTTCGCCTTATATTTGGCTGCCGGACTTTCTTCTATTGGCTGGTTTTGTACCGCTTTTAGTCAGTTATAAACCGGCATGGCCATGGTTTGTTTTTGGCATCGGCAATGTACTTATAGGCTTTGTTTTAGAAACAGCAAAGCATATGCCGGACAATATCCTGCCGGAATATGCACGCCCTGTGCAGGACCACCTCATCCAAATGCATGTCTCGATGGTCTGGATCAAAGTCGGACTATTGTCCATCATTTATGGACTTATTAGAATGCTGAAAAATATATCTATCTGGCTGCTGAAAAAATCCAGGAAAAGTCAGACCTAGATCTCGTCCTTCTTTTCTTTCTTCTTGTGATGGCTGGCATTCAACGCTACAGGAATAGAACCGTCTTCAGGTAGAAGCACGCGTGCTAAATATTTGTCTGCTCTTTCAAAGCGTCCCGGCGCTGCACCTGTTAAGTCGTAAAGCTTGCTGTAAGCCTGCATCTTCTGATCGGGAAACTCAGCTTTCTTGGCGACAAACAACCATTGTTTTACAAGGAAGTTGAATAGCTTTGGATCACGCTTCTTTTGTTTCGTGAGAACTTGCTCGAGGGCTTGCGAGTAGGTCATACGTGCTTCGACATCCAACGGTGCCATCTCTACGCAACGCTGCAAAACCATAAGCGCACGATCCAAATTTCCCATACGCAAAGATTGCTCAGCTTGCAGCTGCAGGGAATTTGGTGTCAAAACTCCTAATTCAAGAATTTGATCGGCTGCGACAACACCATTTCTGCTTTGACCGATGGAAGAGGTGTCTCTTATGTAAGACGGCTTCTTTTCTTTTTCTTCGCCGTCATCATCGGCATCCGCCGCCCATGCCGGTGCGGTCAGTAATGTTGATACTGCTAGTAGTAATACCGCAAATTTCCGCATGGCTAATCTTCCTCAACAAGCTAGGTGTCGAAGATTATATATCATTTATCAGGGAAAGCTAGCGCCTGACAGGCTGCCCTTTCAAACTGGCGATTGCTTCGGCAATATTGTCTGAGCGATAAACGTAATTGCCGGCCACGAGAACATTGGCACCGGCTTCCACAACTGTTTTGGCTGTTTGGTCGTTGATGCCACCATCGACGGAAATATGCACGTCACGACCAATCTCATTGAACATCTGTCTTATGACACGGATCTTTGGTACCACGGCAGGAATAAACTTCTGTCCTCCAAACCCAGGATTGACGGACATTACAAGCACTTCGTCGATGTCATTCAAGACATATTGCAGAGTTTCCGGCGGAGTCGCCGGATTGAGAGAAACACCGGCAAGCTTGCCAAGAGAGCGGATGTGCGACAGGGTGCGCTGCAAGTGAGTACAGGCTTCGACATGAACAATAATGTGATCGGCGCCGGCTTCGGCAAAGTCAAGCAGAAGTTGATCAGGATTCGTCACCATCAAGTGAACATCGAGAGGTAATTTTGTCTGTTTGCGAATTGCCTTAACGACTGGTGCACCGATTGTTAGATTGGGAACGAAGTGTCCGTCCATGACATCAACGTGAATCCAATCGGCTCCAGCCTCCTCAACCCTCTTGATTTCGTGACCGAGGTTGGCAAAGTCAGCTGAAAGAATTGAAGGCGCCACCAGTGTTTTCATAACGCATCCTATGTGAAGTACCTGTATCGCCAATAATGCTAACCACGGGCGATAAGGTTATTATCCTATGAAACGCCCTACCGAGAAGATACTGCTATTAAGGAAATATATGGACTTTAAGCTCACTGAAGATCAAGATCAGTACCGGCAATTAGCCAAAGATTTTGCCGCCAATGAGATTGCCCCGAAAGCACATCAGTATGATGAGTCGGCAGAGTTTCCGATGCCTCTAATCAAGCAAGCTTTTGAAATTGGCTTGATGAATACTAATGTGCCGGAATCGCTGGGTGGATTAGCTTTGAGCCCTTGGGATTCGTGTTTGATTACCGAAGAATTGGCAGCGGCTTGTCCGGCCATCGCGTTATCAATTGCAGCAAATAATTTGGTACTGGCTCCAATAATTTTGCATGGCTCGGAAGAACAGAAAAACGAATTCGTTGAACCGATTGCTTCGCAATTGTCTTTTGCCTCGTGGCTTGTTGAGCCGTCCCTTATGTGTAATGGTGCAAGTAAGGCTGGTTTCACTTATAAGAAGAAGGGAGACGAATTAGTCATATGCGGCTCTCGCAAAATGGTGGCAAATGCTTCACGCGCGAAATGGTTTTATGTTCTTGCCTCTGATGAGGACATGCGTAGTTTTGTAGCAGTTGTAGTTCAGGCAGATGCTTCCGGAATTAAGATTTCCGACAGGCGAAGTGAATTGGGTTTAAAGGCTCAAGATTTTCGTGATGTGATATTTGATAGGGTAACCGTTTCTGCCAAGCAAATGATCGGACAAGAAAACGAAGGACTTCAACTGACCAAGAAGGCTTTCGAGTATGTGCTGCCGCAGATTAGTGCATTGAGTGTGGGAGCTGCCCGTGCTGCGATGGAACATTCAGTAGTCTATGGCAAAGAAAGAACTACCTTCGGCGTTCCAATTGCCAATCACCAAGCAGTGTCATTTATGTTAGCCGATATGGCAAAAGACATTGAAGCCGCACGCTTGATGATATTTCAAGCCGCTCATCTCATTGGTCTTGGAGAAAATGCAGAGAATATTGTTTCAACTGCAAGAGTTTTTGCATCAGATGCAGCCACACGGATTGCCACCGATGCTGTGCAGATTTTCGGTGGCTACGGTTATTCACGCGAATATCCTGTAGAGAAGCTTATGCGCGACAGCAAGGTTTTGCAGGTGTATGAATCAATTGGAGCTTCCTCTAAAGCGGCAATTGCCAGACAATTAGTTTCAGCTCGATAACATGGATATAGTCAAAGGTCAGAAGGTCTTCGTCAAGGCGCCTCCTTATTACGAGAAGGAGTACCTCTATGAAATTGTCAGCGCCGGCGAGAAACAAATTCGCGCTAACTTATATAAATCGCCGACTGTTAAAAAGATTTGGAGCCGTGAGGAATTCTTGCTGCTTATCGAGATGGGCGTTGTTCGTCCGGCCGGTGATACTGATGATGGTATATCTTAGGCAGTAGGTGCTTCTTGCCATAGGCTTCCATAAATGTCTTGAGGGCAAAGAAGAAAATCAAAAGCGAGCCGAGAAATATTGCCAGCATCCACAGTGCTTCTCTGACTGATCTTACTATGAAGTAGTTTTTCTTGACTCTCTCGAAGGAAGAGTGTGAAAGGTTTTCGTCAAGGCGCTTAGTGACACCACCCCTCATGGCTGTCTTTATGCCGCCGTATTTTCGCAGGTCGGTTTCGGACACTGCATGTCCGCATGCCAGACAAAATTTCAATGGCATATTCATAATCGCGCCGCAGTAGGGGCAATCAATAGCGGGCATTTTTTCCTTGGCTACTTAAGCCTCTTTGTCGTAACGCGCGTGCATTTCACCTATCGCTTGCTTGTCTTTTGCAAGCGATTCTTTGTCGTGTTGCAGCTCGAGAATGCGATCTTTAAGCGCAACAATCTGCTGTTTGATTACCTCTACTTCTTCCTTGATTTCATTTTCCGTGTAAGTAAAGGCTGCCGCTAGTGTGGAAAAGGCATTTTCCAGCTCAGTCTCTGCCATAACGATCGTCCTTTCTGATTTGCCTATTAGATTAATACCCAGATTATTGTACTTAATTGCAGGTCGGATAATCAGGTATTTTAAACTACTCCAAAAGCCCATAGTGTCATTGGAGAGCCTCCTGTGCTCATTTTTTGGTCTTTTGAACCTGGTAGCTTGGACTGGTTTGGGCAAAAGATTCTGATAACACCGGATGGAGGCTCATCGGACTGGGTTTTTGACGGCAGGTACGACACTTACTGCAATTGGTAAGAAGTGCCTCTTAAAATACTGCCGTTGTCGTAAAAAACCTGAATGAACCCTTCTGGTGTGACGTTAAGGTCTCTTATTTGAGTTTCTTTGAACTCGTAAATTGAGTCCTTATCCGGATGGTCCCAGCCGACAAGCCACTTGCCCCGTTCGTCTCGAATATATAGAGCGCAGAGAGCTTCTTGCATCCGCCAGCGAAGTTCAAATAGTTTGTCTACATGACCATTGTCGTCGTGGTGAAACAGCCGTACGCAGTCATCCGGATATTTTATGGCAGTAACAACACCATTTTGCGCCACGTAAACTTTATTTCTATCTGCTGTCTGAATCATAGTAAGCATCCTCCACTTCCTCGTATCCACTATGTATGCGACTAGGAGGAGTTTTGGACAAGTCTCTATGAGTAAGCCGGCATATTAGTAATGAAGTCTGGCGTCGATAGACACTTGTCTGCCATATCCTACGCTAAATGGAGTGGTTGTACCCACAAAATGCGGACCGTCAGCGAATCTTACAATTGAGCCGTTAATTGGATCACCACTTGGTAAATGTCCAACGATGCGGCCACCACCAATTCTCTGCAGCGCATTTTGCGGGAGATAAATGTCTGTATCAATATAGCTTGAATGAAATTGATCTCGCCAGTGTCTGCTATGTCCAGTAAGCATGGGTCCACCCATGGCTGCAAGTGAATCATAATTCCATGATCCATCCGGATTTCTGAATTGATCGTCTGAAGCCCCAGCCTTCATTCTGTTGTCGGACACATAAACAGGTTTTGGATAATTTGGCGATGCGTCAGTTGGTGGGTTCTGCGGGGGTTCTTCCAATTGGTGCCGTTCTCGAACATTTCCTATGTAAGCGCCTGAATTGGTACGTCCAACTTCTAAATTGTTTGTTGGTTGTTGTGGCTTTGGTGCTTCGGATATCTTGAACTCATTGGATTGCAACTCATGGACGCCTTTTGTTTGATGTTGACGCGAGTATTGAGTAAATTCAAAATCGACACTTTGCTCTGAAAATGAACCATTTGCGCCATTGTCTGCAAAACTGACTCGTATCTGCTCACCACTTTGGGTAATGTGAATTTCCGGAAAGCCAAGTTTTTTTAACTGCTCGTTTTGACCTGCAGCTTCGGACTTCTTTGCCAGTTCCTGGAGAAATTTGGCTTCATTATTGGCGACATTGCCACCGGCCTTTTCCATGCGGTAAATCTCATCGCGAAATTGGTTGGCAGCGCCTTGTACCTGATGATTCTTCAGCTTTTCAAAGACAGAATCAGCCGCTTTTACAGGATCTCTGGCTTGGTCTACCATTGCGTTACCTTGCGTCATTACTGGTTAGGAATAATGTACTTTATTCCCAGGCAAGTCAGTTTTCAATTTACTAGTAGATTAAATCGCCCGGCACCTGCCATTTTATGGCTTTGTTGCCTAGGCTCATATTCGTCTTGGGTTTGAGTTTTGTCAGGCGTTGCGCTTCATATAATTGCTTTTTCAAAGCCTCAAAATCTTGTTGACGTCCCAATTTTTTGGCATAAGTTTTGGCAATGCTAGTTGGATAAATCGCTTCGCCAAAGCGCTCAGCCTTCATGCAGGCTGAAGCCAGCGTTTGATTGTAAGACAACTGTGAAGTAGGAGATTGGTAAAAACGCATTGCTAAATCGCAAGCGTATCTCGCCATCGCGACGGCTTCTATTGAGCGATCTTGTTTTGTTAGAATTTCTGCTAATTGCCGAAGAGCTACCGGTTGCAACGGATCTACGATGGCGTCTTGCAATAGATCTAATGCCTGCTTGAGTTCAGTCTCCGCTTCGGCTAATTTAAACTTTGCATGCAATTGCGCTTGATGAATTAAGATGCCTGCTCTAGTGTGATCATCTTTTGGATCTTGGTTGTTCGCAATCTGCCATGCTTGTTTGTAGGTTGATTCTGCTTCTTCTGTTTTTTCGGCGCAAGCAAATGTTGTTGCCAAAGCATCAAGTGGACAAATCAGAGATGGATTTGATTCAGCCAAATCCCCTTTTCGCTTTGCCACCAGCGCCTGAAAAAATTGCTTTAGGTTGCTGCACTTGCCCTGCTCGCTAAGGACGCTCATCAAGCAGCGGATATTTTGATCTTGCCAATTTTGATTAATAGCAAATGTATTGGATAATTCCAGTGCTTGTCGCCAGTACTGTTCACACATGTCTAAATTGCCGGCTTGGCGTGCTGATGAACCTTTTTGCATGAGCTGTAGCCATAGGTTCTGATTTGCCGTAGTGTCATTGGCCAAACAAGGACTAAATGGGGCAACGAGAAATAAGCCTGCCGCGATAAACGGAATTAGGCGAGACAAAATCATTTGATACTCCTGGTTTAGATGCCGGCCCCATGCAAGAAAACATCCACTGCGTCCATGGGGGGCATTGGTTCTGTAACTGTTGCTTCCGGTGTTTTAATTAATTGTTTTACCTGAGCTTCAAGGGCGAGTATGTGGTCTTTTAGGCTCTTAATTGCCTCTGCTTCAATATCAGGTACGTCGTCGGAAACCTTTTGTCCGTCTCGAGAAACAACTCTACCTGGTACACCGACCACAACAGAATTGGATGGTACATCTTTTAGTACGATAGAAGCGGATGCAACTTGAGAGTTGTCACCGATTTGCAGTGGTCCCAAGACTTGGGCTCCGCTGCCGACGACTACACCTTTGCCCAATGTCGGGTGACGCTTTGTGCCTCTGGCGGCAGCTCCGCCACGAGCCGCAGCGCGAGCTCCCAATGTGACATTCTGGTAGATGATTACATCATCACCAACTTCTGCTGTTTCGCCAATCACAACGCCCATACCGTGATCAATAAATACACGGCGTCCCAATATAGCGCCTGGATGAATTTCAATGCCGGTGAAGCTACGCACTATTTGAGAGTTCAAACGTGCAATTAATTTGCTCCCCGGAACACCTGAGTTCCAGATGGCATGATTCATTCTGTGAATGGCAACTGCGTGGAATCCGGAATAGCAAAGCAGTACTTCCAGCCAATTTCTTGCAGCCGGATCCTTTTGCTGAATGCTTGCTATATCTTCAAGAATTGACATTGCTATGCTTTTGCTAACTCAGCTGCCGGTTCTGCCCAAAGTGCAGTTGATAAATAACGCTCACCTGTAGACGGCATAATTGCCACTATCAATTTTCCTTTGTTTTCAGGTCTTCTGGCAAGCTGCAATGCTGCGCAAATGGCGGCACCGGAACTTATCCCACAGAGAATACCTTCTTCTTTGGCTAATCTACGACCGTAGATGAAAGCCTCGTCGTTGGTCACTTTTATTACTTCGTCAATTATGGACACATCTAGAATTGACGGAATAAAACCGGCGCCAATGCCCTGAATTTTGTGCGGTGACGGCTTCAATTCTTCCTTGGCCATTGTCTGGCTTATGACCGGGCTATCGACTGGTTCAACAGCGACACATTTAACAGAGGGCTTGCGGGATTTTAGAACTTGTCCGACACCGGTCATGGTGCCACCTGTTCCGACACCGGCTACAAAGATATCGACTTTGCCGTCTGTATCGCGCCAAATTTCTTCAGCGGTTGTTTCACGGTGAATTTTGGGATTAGCGGGGTTGTTAAACTGTTGGGGCATATATGCGTTGGGAGTTTGAGCAACGATTTCTTCCGCTTTGGCAATTGCCGCTTTCATGCCCATGATGCCTGGTGTCAAGACAATTTCTGCACCAAGTGCTGTGAGCAATTTGCGTCTTTCCATGGACATTGTGTCAGGCATAGTGAGAATAAGTTTGTATCCTCTAGCTGCTGCCACAAAGGCAAGAGCAATTCCTGTATTGCCAGATGTCGGCTCAATAATTGTTGTTTGACCAGGTTTGATAAGACCGGCTTTTTCCGCCTCGTTGATCATTGATACGCCGATGCGATCTTTGACTGACCCTAGAGGATTTAGCGATTCCAGTTTGACGGCAACCGTTGCACCAAGACCTTCCGTTAGGTTATTGAGCTGTACTAATGGAGTGTTGCCGATTAGATGTGTTATGTCTTTAGCTATGTTCATTACTTCTTCCTTAGTGCTTCTTCTTCAACTACAAACTGGTTCATAGTTGGTATCGGAGGGAAATAACAATGGATTGAGGCATGGCGATTGCCATGGTCGGCGCAAGTATTGGCTGTGACCTGGTGAATATCTTCTTTCTCGAGGATGAGGACTTCACCTGGCTTTTGTACTGTCATGCTTGTCGGACGAACTTTATTGCCCTCAATGCGTTCAAAGAATTTGTTACTGATTGAGCCTTGATAAGGCACAACGACTCCCCAGGAGCCACCATGATCGTGCGGTGGACTTTCTTGATTGCCCTGGAAACAAGTAATGACTACTTCAACATTTTCCGAGCAGTAAACCTGTTTCCGCGTGTAGCCCTCGGCAGACCAGCACAAGTGCTCGTCTATGCATAACTTTTCTTCTACGAAGTTGGACAGGCATTTAGCCAGCTCGTCACGAGATGACTTGCCTTGTGCAACTGCTTCGGCTAGCTCGATAACTCTAGAAAGGGACATTTAGTAAGAACCTCTGTACGCAAGATTAATTTGAGGAGGACTAATCATAGAGCAAATCGCCGGAAGTAGCCTTGAATCCGCATAAGCTAGCGGTTTGAGCAATTGGCTGCCAAGGTTAATTGTGCTCGCTTTTTAGATTAAAACTACCCATAATATTGACATCTTAGTAAATTTCATTGGCACTGGCGATATCTGGCGCTTGGAAATTAGTCTAAAAGTTGCCTGGTTCGGCTAGAAGCAAGAGCCCAAAGGCACTTCAAATGGTTTTTAAAGCCACGCCTGATGGGAAAAATAAGTACAGGTAGGACTTACTAACACTATGACTGGTGATAACAGCAGAGAGACGCCGAAAGGCTCAGACGAAGGTCTTGAGCGGCGTAAGGCTGCGCCTGCCGGCTCGGATAAACAGGAACTGACGAGCAAAGCCGATGCCGGGACCAAGGAGCAAACCGAAGCCAGTCAAATACTGTCGCAAGCAGCTAACGTGACGACCGATGATAGCAATGCCCCGAAGAGTGAGCTTCCGCCGAAAACCGAGCTTAAGGGACTGGTTGCCATGCAGGGGGTTCTTGATCCTGCCGGCGAATCGCTGATTAAAACCGGCGACGATATGTACGAGAGAATGTTCAACAGCTCACGTGAAACAAAAGCGGAGACCGGCATCGGTGAGCAGTTTTGGAATGAATTGCCTGCGGAAAAACAGGTAAAAGCAATTGACGAAAAGATAGAGACAAAATCGAGTAAATCGACTGACGGCAAAATCTTTTTGCAAACCGGTATCACCGAAAGCGTATACGAGAAGCCGGAACCTTCGGTAAAGGAATCTTCTGCGAAAGAAAAGATCGTCACACAGTCTAAGGAAGTTATGCCGGCGAAGGAAGCCGCACCGGCTAAAGAAACCACAATTGCGAAAGAGACTACTCTGGACAAAGCAATTACGCCTGCTAGTGAAGTAATTAATGCCAAACAACCGACTATCACAGGTAAGGTGGCTGAGGTCAAAGAGACGACGGTTATAAGCGATGAGAAAAACGCGCACGTGCCGTTCAACACGGAAAGCAAAGTTGTTTTACAGATAAGTGCAACTGAGTCCGTCTATAAGACGCCTCCTGTAGTAGGCGAATTGCCAATGACGAAGATTGCGAAGGATGATCATGTTAAGCCTTTGATTGTGGAGAAACCAATTGGAAAAGGAGACGTACCTTTTCCCCCGCCGATATCAGATGTAAAAATGCCGGTGGCAAATAGCGGCACAGCTATTGATGCCGGTGGTCACACAATTGGCCACTGGTTTGATGGCGGCAAGAAGCTGGTCATTAATTTGACAGTAGACGCGACGCCAACAAAAGACACACCTCCTCCAAAATCTACAACTCCTCCAAAATCTACAACTCCGGTAATTAGGCCCTCGACTGATTTGCGTGGTGACTATCCGTCGCCGGGTGTCATTGCGGATGCGAAGGCTGATACGCCAAGCAAAGGCAAGCCAGCAACCACTCCAAGAACCATTTCTTCGATTCCTTCTGCGCCGACAAACATTTCTCCAGCTAGAAGTTTTGAGCCGCCGGCTGAGACTCAACCACTGACACGTCAAACGAGCGATGTCCGTATTAGTGAAACTCCAGCTATGCCGGTTGCAACAGATCGTCCGGTAGAGAAGCCGGCTCAAAGTAAAGACATCATGCGAGAGGTGGTGGCAAAAGCCCCTGAGCCTAAGCATGATGTTGCCCGCGCCGTCGACAACATCACCAAGGCGGTTGCTCCAGTGCAAGAGCATGCAGACACTAGTCACCCATTAGGCGCAGCACTTGTGCAGAAAGCAAGCATTGTGCAAAGAGATGTGCAAGATGCAATTACCGGCAAAGGAGCCCAGCAGGATAAGGCAATTGCTTCTCTTGATACCAGCGTGAAGGACTACAACAAGTTGGTTGAGACAAATAAAGCAACGGCACCTATTGCAGACAAGTTGAAAATATCTGTCGCGGATGTGTCCGTTGTTAAGACTGCTGCTGAATTTCAACGTTTGGAAAATGCAAAAACAACTGAGTCTCAATTCGTGCTGTCCACTAAGATAGACAATTTGTACACTATGCGCGATTTGGCGCATGCGAATTTGCTCAAGACAATTGATCTTATCGAGCAATCAAAGGACGCAGATACAACTGCTCGGTTAGTGCAGACAGTGATGATTCTAAGTCTGGCAACCAACAGGGATTTGTTATCTCATCTGTATACGGACATTTCCGCCGCCACGCTCTATAGAGCTATTTCTGATTCCACAGCAACGATTAGCTATGTTTATCCACCCGAGAGATCACCAAAAATGGATTTTGCTCCGGAGCGCGAAGCTTTGGCAAAAGCCGAAACAAACGAAGGACAGTCCGTCAGGCTAGATAATCCGGTCAACCCAATTTTTTCAGCGGTGACAATGAATGCCGGCGTCAACGAGTCAAAACAAGAGTTCGCTAAGGTTGTCGAAGAACGTGCAGAAAATCAACGCATTGAAAAATTGCCGGATTGGATGAAACCATTTGGACATAGAGTCCTTTTGTCACCAGGTACGGTATCGTCGCCCGAGACAAGCAAGGTGATTGCTTTTGTGCAACGCACTCGAACTCATTTGGCAGACGATGCCAGAATCGTATCGCCGACATTCAAGCCTTTGTCCACCCTCGGAAACAGACACACCCTCACTGGACGAATGCAAGGTATTCCTGGAATTTTAGGTGGTTTTGATGCCGTGTCTCTAGCTCAATACAACCACTTGATGCAATTGCTGCACACCGCAGAGGATGCACAGCAGGCAATGTTGCTTAAACGCTATCCATACCTGGCAAACGATGCACAAAAACGGCAATCAGCACTCTTTGTCAGACCTGACTCACGCGTCGATTTCGGTCCAGGCTATAGCCTAGCGTCGACTTCTACAGCAACCGCTTCCGGACAACAGGAACCACCTTCTACCGGCGTCGGACAAGGCAGCAAACCTAACCAGGATGAAGAAGCTTAATTTCTAAAATAGCTGGAATTGGCGCCCAGTTCGTAATTCTCCCACTGACATCTGTCTGATTTTTGTCTAATCTGTGCCTATTCTGCATAGGTTCGGTTGAAAGCACCGACGTTTAGAGATGTGGTGAAGCGATGACTTCGCAGACTGGGCAGTTTGAAGACGATAAGAAAGGTCCTGAGAAAAGGACTCTGCAAGGCTGGGTACAAAACGACCTGGGCGCTTCGTTTTCGAACGCAGTTGAGCAAGATATCTTTGATCCGGTAAAGAATTTTGCCAATGACATTGACTGGTTGGCTCACGGTGGCAAGGCTCAGCCGGCGAAACAGACTGAAAAAACCAAACATGAGCCGGATGATTTTGTAGGTAAGTCTACTGATTTCTTTGTGCATGGTTCTGTAAGCGCTGTCACTTATTCGGTGGCGGGGCTAATAACGCAAACAGTCGGCAAGAAATTTGGTACGGCTTTTAAGCTGGGCGAATCAGCCATTAAGGTGTTGAGCAACAAAACTGTAGGCAACGTAGTTGGTGCCGGCGTTCATGACTTTTACTTGAACGCAGATAACATGCAGGGACGTGTTGCAAATGCCGCTGGTGGTGCCACTACTATGCTCATGTATGACGGCGCAAATCATCTCTTACCGGCCAAGTATCGATTCACGAAAATTGCCGCTCAACCGGTAATTGGTGCAGGCAGTGCCGTGGGCGGCTATTATGCGTCCAGCTTGGTTGCCGGCAAAGAAATAAATCAAAACGATCTGCTAAATGTCTCCGGTGAAGGTGCCGCTTTTGGAGCAACTTTCCCGCTTGCGCAAATGGCTTTGGGTAAGTTTGGTAAATTCCACCTAAAAGCCAGGCATGGTGAAGCGAATGTGCACGCTAGCGCAGAAGCTAAATATGCTAGCGCAGAAACCAAAGTACAAGGTAAAGCTGAGTCGAAGGTTGAACCAGTACCGACTTCAAGAAAGATTCCACTTCTCCAATGCAAAATTGAGCGGAACTTTGTAATTGATAATGCGAAGTCTGCCGATGCAGGGTCTGGTACTTTCAAGCTCAAAGCATCTTCTGAAGCAAAATCTGGCGAGCCTATCGAGAACCAAACTAGAAATCTCAAAGCTCAAGAACCGCAAGGCAAGGCTGAACCGAAAGCTGAGCTGAAAGCCGAGCCGAAAGCCGAGCCGAAGGCCGAACCGAAGGCTGATACAGCTAAGGCTGTCGAGCAGAAGATAGTCGAAGCAGAGACAAGAAAAGCCGATGCAAAAGAAGTTCAAGTAACTGAAGCAGAGACAAGAAAAGCCGATGCAAAAGAAGTTCAAGTAATTGAAACCGAGACAAGAAAAGCCGATGCAAAAGAAGTTCAAGTAATTGAAACCGAGACAAGAAAAGTCGATGCGAAAGAAGTTCAAGTAACTGAAGCCGACGTTAAGAACGCCGAAGTTGAACAAGTCCGTGCACAAGACACTGCAACTGTCACGACCGAGTCGCAATTGGCAGAAGGTCAAGTCAGGGAAGTTGCTCAAGCCGAAGTCGATGCAGTCCAGGTCAAGGCCGCAGAACCGAATGTAGCGGAAACAGAAGTTGTTGAAGTTAGAGAGGCGAAAGCAGTTGAAGTTGCACCTGTTGAGACTTCAAATCCATTCAGCGCAGAGCGGATAGCTGCTTTTGAATCCCAGTTTGGAACCAAAGGCGATTCAAAGATCGAATTCAAGTACGAATCTAAATACGGACAGCCTTCACTTGTTTCTGGTGTCAATGCCAAATTTACTTCTTACGCTGTACCATTTACTGCAGTAGGTGGTAGCATCGTGGCGGCGCATTCTGCTTCCAATAGTGACGATATTACAATCACGGGTCCGACGAATACTTGGCAGTCTTTATTTGAAGAGAAGCAATATGAGAAGTTCAGCAAGCAACTTCCTGATTGGATGAATGAATTAGGATTCCGAGTCGGATTATACTCGCCGCCAAGTGAAGCAGCAGAAGTTGTCTCAGCTCAAATTCATCCGGCTTTCAGAAGACTTCGTTTTACGCCGCCTGCTCAACCAACTACTAGTTTTACAAGAATAGTAACGCCGTCGTTTTCTCAAACTTTAAAGGCTTCTGACAGAGGTCATTCGCTAAGAGGTCCAAATGCCGGCATGTCAGGGATACTTGGTGGATTTGATGCTGATACGCTTGCTCAGTATGACGAGTTAAAAGGTACAATGCCGGAGTTGTTTGGTTCGACGAAGCGTTCTTCCGCTACCTCTGCTGTGACTAGAGAGGCGATGGTCAGACGTTTTCCATTTCTCTCACAAGACAGCCGTCATCAGTCAGCGCTTTCTTATTCAGTTGAGAATACTGAAAGTGCAAATGTCGGTATGATGGGAAGTGGTGGCAGCCTAAATAATGATCCGGCAATGCCGGATCCGAGCGTGTTAAGCTACGCTGCTCAGCAAGCAACAGTTCAAGCGACGAAGCAGTAAAAGTTATTTTGAGCCGTTAGCCGAAGATCTCGCATCTTAGAGACGTGAGATTCTTGGAAAAGGGCGCATTGCATGCGCCCCTACGAGAAGCACGACAAACGACGCTACGCTACGAAGCGCTTCAGTACCAATACTGTGTTATGTCCGCCGAAGCCGAGGGCTTCAACTAGGGCGGTGTTAATCTTGGCTTCGCGAGCTACGTTTGGTACATAGTCGAGATCGCATTTCGGATCCGGATTATCGTAGTTGATTGTTGGGTGGACCATATTGTCTTGAATAGACATAGCAGTGACGGCTGCACCCAATGCGCCTGCTGCTCCAAGCATGTGTCCCGTCATGGACTTGGTGCTGGAAATTGGAATCTTGTAAGCATGATCACCAAAGACGGATTTGATGGCGATTGTCTCTCGCTCGTCATTCAGTGGTGTCGATGTGCCATGAGCATTGATGTAATCAATATCTGATGGTTTCATTTCCGCTTCAGCTAATGCTTCTTTCATAGCGCGAGCAACACCAGCACCCTTCTCGTCAGGGGCAACAATGTGCGTGGCATCACAACTGGCTCCGCCGCCGACTATCTCAGCAAAAATCGGAGCGCCGCGCTTCAAGGCGTGATTCAGTTCTTCCAAGATGAGGATAACGGCGCCTTCGCCCATGACGAAGCCATCGCGGTCAGCTGAAAATGGACGGCTGGCACCTTGTGGATCGTCATTGCGCTTGGATAATGCCATCATCTTGCTGAAGCAAGCGATTGCAAATGGATTGATTGAAGCTTCTGTTCCGCCGGAGATCATTACATCGGCGCGATTGTTCTTGATGTACATGAAAGCATCGAATAATGCATCCAATCCACTTGCGCAGGCAGTAGCATCGCTCTTTGCGCGGCCTTTGGCGCCGTATTCAATGGCTACTTGTCCGGACGGAGCATTAGGCATGAGTTTGATGATTGAACGCAAGCTTATGCTGCGTGGGCCGTCTGCCATCAGGCGCATCTGTTCAAAGGTTGTCGTAATTAGACCACCAACCCCTGTACCGATAAAGGTACCGACGCGCTCTGGATCTGCTTCCTTGCGAATATCGAGTACGGCGTCTGCCATTGCCAATTTGGAGGCAACCATGGCGAAAAGCGTAACGCGGTCCATCTCTTTGAGCATGGAACCCCATTTACGTCTGTCCGGGTAAAAGTTGGTGATGTCGAAATCTTTGACCTCAGCGCCTATCTTGACATCAAGACGTTCAGCGTCTGGGTCGAAAAGGCTTATGTAACCTGCGCCGCTTTGTCCTGCAAGAAGGTTTTTCCAGTTGTCTTCCTTGCCGATTCCTAGGGGACTGACCATCCCTATGCCTGTAATAACGACTCTTCTGTTGCTTCTGATCACAATGTAACGCTCCGGTTTCGCTTTTTACGGTTGCCCCGACAACTCACTGGGTTGTCTCCTTGCTTGCTATCCAGCAACCGAGGTTCGCTTTGCCGCGCATTGGGTCTTTTTCAAGTCCGCTCCGTAGCTCCTTCGTCGCTACTTCGCTACCGCAACGCTTGCTTCGCTTGTCCAATTTTTGTGTCTTCGCTTGCCATCCAGCAACCGAGGTTCGCTTTGGCGCGCATTGGGTCTTTTTCAAGTCCGCTCCGTAGCTCCTTCGTCGCTACTTCGCTACCGCAACGCTTGCTTCGCTTATTTTTGGACCATTGGCAATTCTAACCGTATAAGGCGGTCACTAGCTAGTTTTATACTTTCCTTTTGGCAATTATTTAGGTTCTGTATATTGTTTTGGCTGTATTCCGCAAATCCAAGACTGGATTTGGCGTCAAAATTGTTGTCAAATGACTAATTAGAATTCATTTGCGGGGTGCTCTGACAAGAGGCTCTAATTACCACAGTTACGTTCGCACAATTGAATCGGTCCTGAAATGCGCAGCCTGATTGGGAGGGCGTTATGGGCGTTTTTGTAGGTATAGCAGTTTTATTGTTTGCTACATTTGTGACTGTCATAGTCAACGATCACACAACGATTGGCAGCGAATTCGTCGAATAGTTATTCTTCGTCCCAACCACCGGTAATAATTCCACCGTCTAGATCATCGACGCTGTCCCACGAACAGTCGAGATCGTGGCTGCCGCCGAATTTGTTGTAATCAAAATCAAGTTCTTCGGCATGATCAAGTCGCGGCGTCCAAATAAGAGGCGGCGTTGCTTTGTTGCCACTTTTTTGGCGGCGCATTTCTTCAAGGACATTGGCGTGAAACGCTTTTTCTAACTCGCTGCCAACTCTTTTGTAGTCGGGCTCAAACTGGGCGACGATGTTCCAAAAGCGTTTGTTGTGAGTGGGTTCTTTGACGTGTGCCAGCTCGTGCAAGACGAGATAGCGGCGGCCTCTTTCCGGTACATTTTCAATTGCGTAGCGAGAGAAGGTAATGATGCGCGTGTGGAGATTTATTTGTGCCAGACGCGAATATTTGGCTGACCCAATCCTGACACCGCCAATGGTGACACGCAAGGTGTCTTCGTTGACTTGCCGAACATACTCGGTCATGAAAGTCAGATAGCTTGCTTTAGCAGCAGGAGCAGGTGCCTCTGCTTGACGACGAGGCTGCGGTGATTTTGGGAATTGGATTTCCAGTTGCTTCACGAAACCCCCTGAATTGACGGTATGATAAGTGGTTCAAATCTTGAACGTCAAATGAAGAATCTTACTCTCATTACTGGTGGTGCCAGATCAGGCAAATCCAAATTGGCTGAACAGCTTGCGCTGGAATCCGGATTGCCTGTCGTCTATCTTGCAACCATGGAAGTCTGGGCAAATGACAAAGAGGGAGTCGCTCGTGTTCAACGGCATAAACAGCGTCGTCCTCACGATTGGACAACGATTGAAGTTCCTGTTGATGTGCCGGAGGCAGTCAATGCACTGACTAGTGGACCAGCGGTCGTGATTTTAGATTGCTTATCCGTATATGTGTCCAACCTATTGTTGGAGAGATATGAGGATGGGCAAGATCCATATCTATACGAGAGTGATGTAGCAACAGCAGTGGACAAATTGCTGTCGGCAATTTCTGATCACGCCGAAAAGAAATTCATTTTGGTTACTAACGAAGTTGGCTTTGGTGTGGTGCCGGACACAGTTTTAGGCAGAGCGTACAGGGACTTTCTTGGCTATGCCAACCAATGGGTAGCACAAATTGCCGACGATGTTCGTCTCATGTGCTCCGGGTTGCAAGTCAAGCTTAAGTAATTACTGAACAGCCGGTTTTGCAATTTTCGCCAACAGAATTTTTTTCCATGGGCCGTTATTTAAAACAGCGCCCAAGGTCACGTCGGTAACTGGAGGACGTTTAACTGCCGTTGCTACTGCCGGTTTTGCTCCGGTATTCCACTGCTCAAGCATTTGTTGATGATCAGCTTCTGTTCCTTTTGTCCAAAGTATTTTGAACTTCGCCCAGGTCAAATCAAAATTCAACATTGCTTCGCGAGATGCACTATCGGGGGCATTGCGATATTTATCGCAGATGACATTGGCGAAAAGTTTGCGATTGTCTTCGGCGTCAACAGTGCGTCCGGGGTGATTTTGTTCAAAGATGAAACAAGCCATGTTTGCATAAGCCTGAATAGCCGCATCAGTCAGAGGTGGATCGCCCGGCACTGCCACGCGTTCCGGTCCAAGCAACTGTGCGATAACTTCCAATTCTCCGCTGGCTTTTTCCGACAAATTTGATGGATTTTGCTGAGCGGTACGCAATTCGAGGCGCAATAGAGCTTTGAATAAGTCCTTGTAGTTTTCCAACTGTGCGGGCATGAGTTGGCAAACGCGTTTTACGGTTGGCCAAAATTCCATAACACTCATAACTTCGGCGCTCTGTCCGGCCATTAATTTGGCATAGAGACTTTGTTGAACAAGCTTTTGCTGTTGCTCCGTCAGCTCGTTGTCCATGGAGACCAATTGATACACTTCAAGCCAAGCTTCTACAGCTTGTGCCTGGCGATCTTTTTCTTTCTCAATGGGGGCAGTTGTTACAGGCAACATAGACATGCGGTTGCTCTGTGGCTTAGCTTTGGCGTCGGGATGGAAAGCCGGTTTGACCTTGGCGTCATAGCCCCAATCTGTTTTAAGGGACTTAGGAGGCGTGGTTGCGCCGGCAATTGACCCCATTAATAGGGAGCCTACTGCTAACGAAAGGTTAAGGAGACGGATGGATTTTTTCATGTCCTGCCTGCTGTTCTGTACCGGTTTGTCCCAATTATATTCAGTTGTTTAAAATGGGAACAGGATAATCTTGCCAAGGGTATGCTAATATCGGGCAGGAAGCCCACAGGGACACCAATATGGCAAACTTAGAAATACGCTATTTTCCAGACGATGTACTGCGTCAGCATGCCAAAAAGATAAGTTCTTTTGACAATTCGCTGCGCAAACTAGCTAATGACATGCTCGAGACCATGTATGAACACAACGGAGTTGGACTCGCTGCTCCGCAGGTAGGCATTTCTAAGCAGATGATGGTTATCGACGTGGCTCCGACAGATGAGCCGCGGCGCCCAATCGTCTTCATCAACCCTAAGATTGTTGAAGCTGATGGCGAAATGGTCGGCTTGGAAGGTTGCTTGAGCTTCCCTGATGTCTTTTTTGAAGTGCGCCGCGCTAGCCGCGTTGTTGTTCGCTATCACAACCTCGCCGGCAAAGAGCAAAAATTAGAAGCTAAAGGTGATTTACTTTGCCGTGCCATTCAACATGAAATGGATCACCTCGATGGTCAGCTCTTCATCGATAAGGCTGTATCGAAGCTTGTAGCTGATTTGGAACTAACCAAGCATGGCTTTGATGGAGTCGCTGTTGAAGTTGCACACAAGGACGAAACAATCGTTGTAGATGCCAATTCACAGAAAGCACTAATCGGGTAGTGTCAAAGCTACAGCGAGAACGCAGCGTCGCGAGGAGCGATGCGGAGTGAAGCGTGGAAGGTCGGATGGCTAGCGAAGGCGGAGTGTAACGCAGCCGGAGCGTAAAAATACAGTAAGAAGTGGTTGAAAACAGCGCGGATTACCATCGGCGGCATTACAATCGGACTAGGATATACTTTTGTTGTCCCGGTGAAGTGGAATTGAATCAAGACTTGGCTAAAAGCAAGATCGCAGTTGATGGATCTGTGGGCAGCAATGTCCTCGAGGTCACCATCACTTCGTTTGGCTACAAACAAGGACCGCCGCCTCCAGCGCACATGGTTTTTGATGTGCGTTTCCTGCAAAATCCTTATTGGGAAGAAACGTTAAGACCATTGACCGGGTTGGACAAGCCGGTTAGCGATTACGTTTTACGTCAAGCACTGGCACAAGATTTTTTGAATACGCTTTCCTCGATGCTCTGCACTATTCTGCCTAGATTTGCTGATGGTAAATGGCGTGAATTTACCGTCGCCATTGGTTGTACCGGCGGACAGCATCGTTCAACAACTATTGTCGAGGCGTTAGCTGCCAGGCTTAAGGATGCGTTGCCGCAGTACAAAGTAGCGAAGCAACATCGCGAACTGAATATTGGCTTTGCCGAGTCTTGCGTTACCGATGAAGGACTCACTGGACAGGAAGCTATGCGACCAAACCGCGAGGAGAGGTCATGAACAAGGAATTAGCGCATAAACTTAAGCGACTGACTTTGCCGGGACTAAAGCGATACATCCTATTTGTGCTTTTGGGTGTCCTGGTTATCGTTCTGGGTGTGCTCCTGCTTCTGGGCTTTCACCCAATTACCCTGACGGGTGTTTTCATTCGTGAAATTCTTGAACATGCGGCCGATGTATTGCCGCACAGAATAAGCGGCATTTTGGCAATTTCAGTTGGGGCGGTACTTATTAGCGTGGCTTTTGCCAGAACGCTTACTTACGTAGTAGCGTCCTATTTACCGGAAGACAGAGAATCTATTCCCGACATCTTGTTGCGCCGTGCCCAGTTGGAGACAGGACCACGCATTGTAGTCATAGGTGGCGGTACGGGGCTAGCCAACTTATTGAAAGGTCTAAAAGTCTATACCAACAATTTGACTGCAATTGTCACAGTAGGCGATGACGGTGGATCGTCAGGACGCTTGCGTGAAGAAATGGGTGTTCTGCCTCCGGGTGATATCCGCAACTGTATTACTGCATTAGCCGATGAAGAAAAATTGGTAACTGAACTTTTCCGTTATCGCTTTCAAACTGGGCAAGGACTGGAAGGGCACAGCTTCGGTAATTTATTCCTGACCGCGCTTTGCGAAATTACACATGGCGACATGCTTCAAGCCGTGAAAGTTGCCAGCCGCGTTCTGAATAGTCGTGGACAAGTTTTGCCGTCAACGCTCAATTCCATAACATTGGTTGCGAAACTGGAAGATGGCAGAGAAGTGCGTGGTGAGTCGCACATTGCTGAAGCGAATGGACACATCGCTCGCATGTCGGTTGACCCGGCAAATCCGGAGCCGGCACCTGATGCTATTGATGTAATCATGAATGCCGACTTGGTTGTGCTTGGTCCTGGTAGTTTGTATACATCGATAATTCCGAACTTGCTTGTACAGGGAGTATCAGAAGCGATTAGACAGACATCTGCTCGCCGAATTTACGTCTGCAACGTAATGACTGAACCTGGTGAAACAACAGGCTATACAGTTGGTGATCACGTCAAAGCATTGCTTGAACATTCCGGCTGTGCCATGGGCGAAGGCTATAAATTTGTTGATGCGGTATTAGTGAACGAGGATATTCCGGAAGAAGGGTCTCCTGATGCTTCACCAAATTTTGTCACCTACGATCCAAACCATGTGCGTGATCTAGGAGTGCGTCCAATTAAACGCAACGTAGTAAGTCACGACAATCCGTCGCAACACGATGCTACTCAGTTGGCGGAAGCTCTTATTTTCTGGTACTCTCGTCGTAAACGTAACAAACGCCGCAATGGCAAGCCGGTTCCGCTTCGCCGTCGTGTAGCATCGCTGTTTTAATCACGAGTTCAACGAAGTACGCATTTGTGCGTCATCCTGGGACCCTTTGGGTTTCCTCAGGGCAGGCTTGGGCGGAGGATCTCACGCCATGCTAGTCTTGCCAATCATTTAGATAAATTACCGACCCTAAGCTTTTAGTCTTGCGGGCATATTCAAGATCCGCTGTTACGAATGTGCCACCTTCTGTTATAGCTAGCGCATGGTACGAAGCATCGTAGAAGGTGACTTTGTACTTGGAGCTAATTGATAGAGTCTGATTAAGCCAATCTGTTGTCCACAAAGGCTCATCCAGTCCAAAGCGCACGAGCTTTTCAATTAGAATGGCAGCGTGTTTGGGTAGTTGTCGCCCGAGGGTATTACCAACTTCGAATAACCACAATGATGGTACTTTGAGTTGCAACTCGTCCTTGATTGCTGCCTGCAGAATAGAACCTGCTTTTAACTGTGCAATCTGATCTGACTCGTTTACGACCCACTTAATCAATACGCACGCGTCTGGAACGACGACAGTCATTTGGTGCGCCTTCGGTCTGACCTAATTAAATCGAGGGTTTCTTGAGAGTCAAGTGTTGGCAATTTGCTTCTCAGCTCATCCATTTCTTTCGCCACCTGTGCACGTCGTCTCATTAGTAGTCGATCGGCAATCGCTTGGTTAATAAGCTTGCTGCGTTCTCCGCGCGGCACAGTCTTGAGACTTTCCCAAACTTGATCTTCGAGTATTACGTTGACGCGATAAGACACTTGTTACTCACTTTTGTACATCATTTATATACACATTATAATTACATACGATCGATATGTCAAGCGGGGCTGTGTTCTGAATCGATTTAACCGACCTTAATGACGGTGCGCCGTATTGGCGGTAATGTTGGCCTATGACAAATTCAACTATTAACCAAGGTGACAAACAGGCAATCGGCAAAGCCATTGGGCGTATTGCGTCAGGCGTCTACGTTGCCACAATGAATCACAACGGACACAAAGACGGCATCTTGCTTTCTTGGGTGTCGCAAGCCGCTTTTGAGCCGCCAATGCTCACTGTTGTTATTAAAAAAGAGCGCACGCACGTAATGGATGCGATGGCTGTTGGAAAGACTTTTACACTGAACGTCTTGTCCAAGAAAAACATGGACATGTTCAAGAATTTCGCTAAGCCATTTGCTGAAGGCATGGATCGCTTCGAAGGACTGGAAGTGGTATCAAATCCTGAGGCTGGACCAATTCTAGCGAAATGCGTAGCATTCATGAATCTAATAATACGCAGTACAACAGATGCAGGCGATCACGTTGTACTTCTAGGTGAAGTAACAAACGGTGGCATTCTGAATGAAGACGAGCCACTAGTACATTTGCGCAATAACGGCTTTCAGTACTAAGTCTTTGACCTCGACGCTAAAAGTTTTAAACAGAGTACCAATAAAAAGAGCACCAGGCAGTCGAGCGTCACTGCGCGTTGGGATTTCGCGGTGAGGCTTTCGAAGAAATCCTTTAGAGCACTTATTGGTTGACCTAGCATCAGGTAAGATTCAGCACGATATCGGTGTGCTGTTTTAAGGTCAGGCGAGAGTTGAATTGCCTTGCCGAAATCTTCTACCGCTCCCTTATGCTCTCCCAATTGAGCTAGTGAATAACCACGGTTGTAATAAAATGGCGCGTATTCAGGATTGAGTCATATCGCCTTGTCGAAGTCTTGAATCGCCTTCTCGTGCTGTCCCATCTGTGTCAAAGTGTAGCCACGGCAATTGTATGCAATCGAGTCGGAATTATCGAGTTGGATGGTCTTGTTAAAATCTTCAATCGCCTTTTGGTATTGTCCCATCTGACCGAAGGTGTACCCGCGATTACTATAAAAGTGAGTGTATTTCGGATTTAGCTTGATGGACTTATTGTAGTCGTCCATTGCCTTCTCATATTGTCAGAGCTGTGCAAAACACCAGCCGCGATTGTTGTAACCGAGTCCGTAGCCTGGTTTGAGTTCTATAGCTTTGGTGAAATCCGCAATAGCCTCTCTGTGTTGCCCTCGTTCTTCAAAATAAAGTCCGCGGTTCATATAAATCCATGGGTCTTTTGGATTGGATGCTTCTGCTTGAGCAAGATCGTCCGCTGCCTTTTGATGTTGTTTGAGAGAAGTGTATGCCTTGGCGCGAATGAAATAGGACACATCACATTTTGGATCGAGCTGTAAAGCTCTTGTGCAATCCTCAATTGCTTTTTGATATTGCCCCATAGCGTTGTACACCTTTCCTCGAATGGCGAAAGGGCGGGAATATTCAGGCTTTAGTTCAATTGCTTTGGTATATGATTCAATGCTGAGTTGATAATTTCGGTGTTCGAAATAGTACCAACCGCGCAAGATATATGCAGGGGCAAATTTTGGATCAATCGCCAATGCCTTAGTATTGTCTTCAATAGCCTTTTTGTATTGACCATCGACAATGTAAGCGGAGCTACGTGCAACATAAGCATGCGCTGATTTCGGGTTCAGGCGAAGTGATTGATTGGCATCCTTCAGAGCTTGCTCTGAATTGACTAATCCAATCTGTGCATCGGCCCGATATGCATATGCTTCTGCGTTGTTTGGATTTAGCTGTATTGCCTGGTTGAGACAATTGATTGCCCTATTGAATTCGTGTTGCTTTATTAGCTGATTTCCCTGCTCGGTCAAACTGTTGCTATCGGCCGCTGCGGTCGGACCGGCAGCAAAGACAATGACGGAGGTAAGGAGGACAATTTGATTTTTGAGAAGACCTTTACGGGTATTCATGGCAATAAAGTTCTGACACGCTTTCTAAACTGCGGGTACTCGTTGTCCATTTTGATAGATGGTGACTAATTGTTCCATCGCGTCTTCGTAGCCTTGCTTGACGAGGAAGCGAGAGCGTTCGGGATCTATTTCCAGCAATGTTGTGTTCACTGGTTTACGTGGTTGCACGACGTGGATGTTTACTTTGTGCATACCCTCAGCTTCAGACGCGCCTTCTTCGATTAGTCTGTTGTATAGATTGGCTAGTTCAATTTCTTTGCGTGCGGATGCATCAAGCAAAATATCGAGACAGCGTACTAATACTTGGAATAAGTTTGTAGGACATGCATCAATTGTTTCAGGGTGCAGAAGAACCATGAAAATTTCTTGGGCGCCTGCGTCAATTGCTGCTTGTAGTGGCGTGTTGCGTACTAAGCCGCCATCTACCCATAGACCTTTGCCGTGCAAGTGTCTGGGTGGAAATGCCATTGGTACAGCAGATGTTGCCATCAAGGCATCTACAAGTTCGTTTGTCGACATGATGTCATCGATGGTAATGAATCTTGTGCGAAGACTACAGAGATCTGTTGTGACGAAACCAACTTTTGTTTTGCTGGCTTTTAGTTTCTGCAGATCCAATTCGCGCAACAAAAGTTGCTCGAGTGGTGATGTATCGAGTAGTCCTAAAGCTTGTCCGACGATCATTGTTCCCAATTGCATTGCAGACGGCAAACGGAAAATGTCTTTTGGACGCAGAGAAGTCCAGAGAAGTTCTAGGCGTGGAATTGCATCCTGTGCGATAAGCGAAGCATTGAGGGCGCCGATACTGGTGCCGAACGCCATGTCGAATTCAATGCCTTGTTCTTTAAATGCTTTGGCTACGCCGACTTGGTAGGCGCCGCGGCCGCCACCACCTGGAAGGACCAATGCGGTCTTTGGCTTTTTGATTTCCTTGTTCGTCTTTTTCTTGTCGTCGGTCATTGTGTATCGTGGGACGGGGCTTCTTCTATTATGCGGGATGACAAGTAGAGGTCTGACCCCGCCGAAAGTTCTATTTATAAGCTACTAAATATTAGTGTAGCTTAATTAATGATCTGACTCAACATATAAAAGGGAACCCCAGCCATGCCGGGGTTCCCTTTGTGCAAATTGCCGCAATTACTTGCTGACCAACTGCTTGGCAGCCTTGTTGACCAGCTCAACGACTTCAATCGGAGTGACGGCTACTTCGATGCCCACTTCCTTGAAGGCTTTCATCTTGGACTCAGCTGTGCCCTTACCACCTTCAATGACGGCACCGGCGTGACCCATGCGCTTTCCTGGAGGTGCGGTTTGTCCGGCGATGTAGGCAACGACCGGCTTGCGGATGTTCTTCTTGATGTAGGCAGCAGCTTCCTCTTCAGCCGTACCGCCAATTTCACCGATTAGAACAATTAGCTCGGTGCCTGGATCATCATTGAACATGCTTAGCAGTTCAAGATTGCCCATGCCTTTAACAGGGTCGCCACCAATGCCTACGCAAGTTGATTGACCCTGACCGTTTTCGCTCAAAGCCAAAGCAATTTCGTAGGTCAATGTGCCGCTACGGCTAATCATGCCGATTTTTCCTGGCTTGAAAATATTGCCTGGCAAAATACCAATAAGGCTTGCTCCTGGGGAAATAATTCCAGGGCAGTTCGGTCCAACTAGTTGAATGCCTTTGCGCTTAGCTTCAGCAACCAATTTAGCTGTGTCATTTGGTGGAATACCTTCGGTAATCACACAAACAAGACCGACGCCTGCATCAATTGCTTCGCAGCCGCCATCGAGTGCCAAGTATGGTGGCACAAAGCTGACTGAGCAATCGGCACCTGTTGCTCTTACTGCTTCAGCAACCGTGTCATAAACAGGCACGCCATGAATTGTTTCTCCGCCTTTGCCTGGTGTAACACCGGCAACGACTTTGGTTCCGTAATCGAGCATACGTTTGGTATGAGTTGCGCCCATCTTTCCGGTGGCGCCTTGCACGATAACTTTGGTTTCTTTGTTAACTAAAATCATTGTTTATTCGCCCCTTTATACTTTTGCTACTTCTTTAGTAGAAGCAATTGATTTTGATTTAGCCACAGCTTCTTTTACAGCTGTTTCCAAATCCGGTATCAGTTTCAATCCTGATTTAGCAAGCATTTCTGCTGCCTTGTCTTGATTGTTGCCGCGTAGACGGACAACCATTTGACGATGCGGATTCTGTTTGATGAATTCAATCAGAGCTCCAGCAACTTCATCACAGGCAGTGATACCACCCAGGATGTTCAACAAGATTACTTTTACGTCCGGATTCTCATTGACGATATCCAAAGCAAAGAGTGTCTTGTCTTTATCGGAGCCGCCGCCAACATCCAAGAAGTTGGCCGGCTCTCCGCCGAAGTATTTGACCATGTCCATGGTGGCCATTGTTAGTCCTGCGCCGTTGCAGAGAATACCGATATTGCCGTCCAATTCGACTAGGTTCAAGCCGAGCATTTTTGCGCGAGCTTCGCGATCGCTAAGACCGGCGAGGTGATCCTTTTCCCAACCTTGGAATTCCGGATGTCTGTCTATTGAGTCATCGTTGACGACAATCTTGCCGTCGAGTGCCAAGACATCGTCGCCTTCCGTGATAACCAAAGGATTGATTTCAGCCAGATCGAGATCCAATTCGTCGTAGCACTGATAAAGTTTGGTGGCAATGTCAGCAACTTTATTGAGAACCTTTTTAGAAAGTCCCAACTGCTTGGCCAACTCGCGCGCTACATATGGATGGAACGGATATGGAATCGGCATTGTGACAACTTTGCCTGATGATTCAATTTCTACGCCGCCTTCGGCGCTGGCAATGAAAATTGGGCAACCGCGTGAGCGATCGAGTGTGACTGCCAAGTAAAGCTCTTTGGCGATAGCAACTTTTGGCTCAACCAAAAGACTGTCTGTCTTGATGCCTTTGATGGAAAGTTGGAGGAGATCCTTGGCAAGAGCTTGAGCGTCTTTTAAGTCCTTACCGAACTTGATGCCGCCGGCTTTGCCGCGTCCACCAGTGAGCACCTGACATTTTAGTGTCAGTGGATATCCGAAGTGTATTCCAGCCAATTGTTCAGGTTTGGTAATGCGCACACCAGGCGGAATGGTGATGCCATAGTCAGCAAAGATTTCTTTCGCTTCATATTCGTAGAGATTCAAGTGCCAGCCTCCAGCCCAGTTGGGCGCAGTCGGGGTTTGCTATCGATGAGGTTTAGTGTAGATCATGAAGCCTTGTTAGAGCAACGAAATAGGGACTTAACTGTAAAATTGATTATTCATTTGAACGGATGAACGGACAGATGGCAAGCGAAGCTACTGATCCTATGCGCTTTAAACAAGGAGATACGAATGCGGATTGGCATATTAACGGGTGGTGGTGATTGCCCAGGTCTTAATGCAGTTATTCGTGCTGTCGTAACACGCAGCCATGAAAAAGGTTCTGAAGTAATCGGCTTCATGGAAGGCTGGCGTGGTCCTATCGAGAATAAGACGATGCCGCTTGCGCTTGATGATACATACAACTTGTTGCAGCAAGGTGGCACAATTCTCAAAACTTCGCGTACCAATCCGTACAAAGTTGAAGGCGGCCCGCAAAAGATTGTTGAAAATTTGAAAGCCAATAAATTAGACGCATTAATTGCTGTCGGTGGTGAAGATACTTGCGGTGTTGCTTTTAAATTGAACAAAGATTTCGGTTTGAATATTGTTTGTGTTCCAAAGACAATTGATAACGACTTGGATGCAACCGACTTTACCTTTGGTTTTGATACAGCTGTAAGTATCGTTACCGAGTGTATTGATAGATTGCACACAACAGCTGAATCACACGACAGAGTTCTCGTCTGCGAAGTAATGGGACGTCACGCTGGTTGGATCGCTTGCTACGGCGGCATAGCTGGTGGCGCTCACTACATCATGGTGCCGGAAAAAGCGACTGCATTGAAAGATGTAGTTGAAGTTGTTAATAAGCGTAAGAAGCAAGGACACCGTTATTCGATTATCGTTGTCGCAGAAGGCGCTAAGTTGCAAGACGAAGAAGTGCTTAAGTCTCAAGAAGTTGATGCTTTCGGTCACGTAATTCTCGGTGGCATTGGCGAACGTCTGTCCAAAATAATTGAGAAAGAAACAGGGTGTGAAACACGTGCTGTAGTGCTCGGTCACATTCAGCGTGGTGGATCACCGACTGCATTTGATCGCGTTTTGGCAACACGCTTTGGCGTAGCTGCTGCTGAGCTTGTTCATTCCAACAAGTTTGGTCGCATGGTTGCTTTGAATGGCAGCCAGATAGTCGATGTGCCAATCGAAGCCGGCGTCGGTAAACTGAAGACACTTGATATGAGTCTCTACAACAAAGTGGCGGAAGTCTTTTTTGGATGATATTGACATAGTCCACATGTTGTCCTGCTTGGAGCTTGCTAGTAAAGCTACAGGCAGGACTTCTCCTAATCCGATGGTGGGATCGGTAATTGTCGATGCTACCGGCAAAGTTGTCGGCTCTGGCTTTCACGAAAAGGCAGGCACACCTCATGCTGAAGTGCACGCGATAAAAGAAGCAGGCGATGCAGCGCGTGGCGGGACTTTGTATGTCAATCTTGAACCATGCTGTCATCATGGTCGCACACCTCCTTGTTCCGAGGCGGTTATTGCCAGTGGCGTGAAACGAGTAGTCATCGGAATGGGCGATCCCAATCCCAAAGTTGCCGGTGGTGGTATCAAACAACTTAATGATGCCGGCATCGAGACAAGAGTTGGTGTACTTGAAGATGAGTGCCAATGGCTCAACAGAGCTTTTGTAAAACGTATTAAGACCGGTTTGCCATGGGTTTGTTTGAAATTGGCTACAACCCTTGATGGAAGAATTGCCGACAGGCATGGCAATAGTAGATGGATTACGGGCGCTGAAGCGCGCGCGCATGTTCATCAATTACGCAATGAATATGATGCGGTTATGGTAGGCGCACACACGGCGATAAAAGATGATCCACAACTGAATGTTCGCGACATTCGAGGAAGTCGAGATCCTGTTCGAGTTATAGTCGACTCAAAACTCAAACTCGATCCGGCAATGAAAGTCTTCCAGAAAACAACCGGCGGCAAGACAATAATTTTCTGCAGTGAAGAATCTCTACGCGACAACAAGATTTTTTCAGATGTAGAGATAGTTGCGGTGAAAAGCAATGCGGCCGGACTCGATTTGCAATTAGTTTTGAGAGGGCTTTTGGAAAGAGACGTGCAGAGTGTTCTTTGCGAAGGCGGTAGTCGATTGGCGGGTAGCCTTTTGGAGTCAGGACTGGTTGATGAAGTGCAATGGTTGATTGCGCCGAAGATTATTTCCGATGCTAATTCCATTCCTGCTGTGGCAAATGTTTCCGAAGTGCTGTTGACCCAAGCCTTTAATCTTCGGCAAATGAAAATAAGCACCCTGGGGAGCGACATTCTGGTCCAGGGCTTGGTTGAGCCGCGGCTCTAAACGAATTGCTACATTTAATCTGCTCTGCTGTCCAGGTTTGCCCTGGGCTGGATAGTTAGTGACTACAGCCGTTCCAACGGATTGCCGAGCGGTTGATTACTAGGAGAGGGTCCGATGTTTAGACCAGAACAAGACTCTACAGATTTGGACTTACCCAAGTTTCGTACAGATGCTTTCGATACACATTCAGGTGGATCGGTAGCCGACCTTTACGCTCAATCAAAGCTTGCTTATGATGCTGACAGTCACCGCTTCAAGAATGCTGGGGACGGTACTTTGCCGCCAGTAGAGTTTCACGATAGCGCACTCGAAAAGCTGTCTGATGCTCCGCCCAATCCGCCAGTGTTGGATGAGAACGGACGGGTTGAGTCAATTAACTATGCAGATGGCACATCCAGACAATTCACTTACAAAGACGGTCAGATAGACACGTATAAAGATAAGGATGGACACCTTTGGAAATTTTCGGCACCTGATGCATGGACGCAGCAAGATGGCAAAAGTGTTTTGCATGGTGAAATGATTGTCGGTAAGGACGGTTCGTTTACCTTTATCAATCATGATAAGGACTATGTTTCGCATTATGGTGCTGACGGAAAAGAAAAGGTTGATGCGCAGAAAAAATATGATGAGTACTCCAAAGAAGATTTGATTGCTCTTGAAGCTGCCGGCAAGCAATTTGCTGCCACTGGCTTGCCTCAAGATTCACTGGAAAAACCAAAGCAAGATCAACCTCTACCTCCGGAGGCAACTTCCGAGCCAAGACCGCAGCCGGATACGCATCCGGTGAAGCCAGATCCAACTGTTCCACCAGAGACGTCTGCCGAGCCAAAACCGCAGCCAGAGCCAGAGATGCCGGATCCGGTGAAGCCAGATCAAAGTGTTCCACCAGAGACATCTACCGAGCCAAAACCGCAACCGGAGCCCGAGAAGCCGGAGCCTGTGAAACCAGACCAAACTATTCCACCGGCAACAACTAGCGAACCAAAACCGCAACCAGTGGACCAACAGGCTGGGACTCCGCTTACGCCGGCAGAAATTGCCGCCTTTGCTCGCAATTTTGGTCTTGAGCCTGCCGAAATAGCTCGTATCAGTGCATTGCCGCTTGAGCAACTAAGGTCGGAGATGCAAGCAATCCCGCCAAGAGAGCGCAATAGTCAAAAGTTTCGCTTTTATGGCGAAATGGTCTATAGGCTGACGGGCGGAAAGACTAGTTCTGCCTACGGTACATCGGACATAGCCTAGAAAATTAACTTTATTCCTTCACCGACCCATATTTGTCCAGAAACGAGCCATCGAGGGGTATATCAGATTATGGGGTGGACCAAATCGCCATTCGGTCAAGGTTTAGGGAGATGTATTGAGTCATGAGTTCAGCCGAACGTCAAAATGAAAAGCCGGATAAACAATCAAAGCAACCGGAAAGCAAAAATCTGACTGGTTCATCCGAACAGGCTTATAAAGATCACGCAGATCATAAAGCGACCGATGCCAGCCAAACTATTGCTATGGCGCAACAGCAAATGGAGAAAGGGCACCTTGCTAAGACGGAAATTGTTAGCGACTTCAGCAAAATGCATTCGGATAAACCGAAAAATGGCGCGACGCTCGAAGATGGTCCCAATGGTCATAAGCGCGTCTCTGAAGTGAAGTACGAAGACGGCAAGTCTCGCAAGTTTACTTACGATAAAGAAGGACACCTAACGAACTACACTGACAAAAACGGTCACCAGTGGGAGCGGGACAAGAAAGATCCAAACCAATGGAATCAGACGGATGGCAAATCCCATATGCGCGGACAAATGATTGTCGGCAAAGATGGTGAATTTAAGTTCGTCAATTACGACAAGAAATATGTCTCTCATTACGATGCCAACGGCAACGAGAAGAAAGACGCACAAAGAGAAATGTCTTCGTACTCGGGGCAAGAAAAAGCTGAGCTAAGAATGCAGGGCAATGCATTTGCGAACACCGGCGAGCCGCAAAACGTAAATCCACCGGATCTCACGGTGGCAGAACGAGACCAAATGATGCACAACGCAACTATTGGAATTATTGACGGTATAGGTCAAGCTTTTGATGGGGCTATTAACCAAATTACTCCGGATTTTCTAAAACCGGCTGAACAGGCAGTGTCCGGATTTGTAGGTGAAGTTGCTCACGCCGTCATAGGTCTAGCCAACTTGGTTTCTCCGCATCGACCCGAAAATGCAATTGTGCAGCAGGCAGAAAATGCAACTGAGCAGACAATGAATCAAGTATTCGGACCAATCGCGCCGACTGATTATGCAGGTCATGCTGTGCGTGACATGCTGGTTAGAGGCATCGGTACTTTAATGACACCGGTTGGAACCGCTGGTGACATTGCTCATGCGGTGATAGATCCACTAGCAACTGCAGCCAACTATTACGGTGGTGCTCCCGATATTGGTTCCGACATAGGACGAGCTGGAGAATATCTAAAAGATCCTAGAACATTTGGGCAGACTGCAGCTCAAGCCGTTATGTTGCTGGCGCCTTTAAAAGGACTTGGGCGCTTCGGACGTGCAGGTGCAGCAGGTGAAGCAGGTTCAGTTGCCGGGCTGCTTGAAGATGGCGCCAGCCAATTCAAGCCGAAGGCCGGTGGCGCCGGCGATGCCTTCAATTCATGGCGCGATCGTCCTTGGGCTAAGCAAGCTGAACATACTGTTCAAGGTGAAGTTGTTGAAGAGGCAGGCGAAAGCGCGGCGAAAACAGCTGCGAAAAGCGCACCGCACGAAGATATAGTCGACGTTGAAGTCCAACCATAACTGCTATATCATGTTGCGTAAATGCAGCGACTGATTTACAACATCTTTTACAAGCATATCCTCAATCGACCGAAGTTACGTTCGCTTTTGACGAGTTTGCTTGTGCCTGAATACGACAAGACGATAGATCTTTTTGGGTCGCCGCTGTATGTAAACAGTAGACAAGAAATTGGTTGTATCCGTGCGTATGATTTTGTGCAGATGTGCGCGCTGCTTCGTGACGAAACTGGACCTCTTATAAATATTGCTTTTCTCTTGAGAAAGGGCGATGCATTTATTGATGTTGGTGCCAATGTGGGTTTGTTTTCGTCAGTATTGTCGCGTGTGGGCAGCATTGCCGATGTAAAAATGTACGCCTTCGAACCGAACCCTGACACGTTTGTTCGATTGACAAAAACAATGGCAGGAAAAGATGCCGAGTTGTATCAATTAGGTCTATCCGACGCAGAAGAAGAAATGATTTTTTGTGAGGGTGTGACATCCGGTGCATTTGCACCACTGCAACATTCCGGCATGAAACAACTTCTGGACAAACAACACACAATCAAATGCAGACGTCTCGATAGTTTTACGTTTGCCAGTGATTCTCTAGTAATTAAATTGGATGCCGAAGGTCACGAGACGAAGATATTAGCTGGAGCAAGTAACCTTATTGAGAAGAATAGAGTCAAAGCAGTTCTAATAGATGGGTGTGGCAGAGAGACAAAAGAATTTCTCATGGCGAATAACTTTTTGTTATTTCACGGGCATTCACTTCATCCTCTCAAGGCGCCCTTCGCAGACCCATCGTTGCGCTGTGTCTTAGCCATTCACAAGAATTGCCTCTAGCGCCTGACAATTAAATGAGAGTCGCATAATGAGCGTGCTCTTATCTTTGAGGCGATATAATGACTGACTCACCGGCCATGAGTTATAACTTGGCGATATCCGGTGAGCCTACTGGCGGGGCGGGAAATGTTGAAATTTACGATGTACGTGGATCACAATCAAGACGGCAGTGCCGAGGTGATCTACCCGAAAATCCATGAAGAGCACGAAGTGCCATCCTCACATGAAGGGCGCATGGAATGGATTCGCAACTCCTGTGAAAATCTGCTTGAGCGCATCAAAGAAAGAGAGCAGCTCCTAAGCCGGTACTAGATTTGGCTACGAAGCAAGTTTACATTGAGACATTTGGATGTCAGATGAATAAGTCTGACTCTGAGCATATGCTTGGTTTGCTTGATGAAATTGGCTATGCGCAGACGGACAACGAAAAAAACGCTGACTTGATGATTCTCAACACTTGCGCCATTCGCGAAGGTGCTGAGGACAAAGTATTTAGTTATCTAGGCCATTGGAATAAGCATAAAAGAGACGGCTCTCTTATTGCAGTCGGTGGCTGTGTCGCGCAAGACATGGGCGAAGATCTTTTGAAGAGATGCTCTTATGTCAATCTGGTTTTCGGCACACACAACTTACATAGGCTTCCTGATTTGGTTTTGCAGGCGGAAAAGGGCGAGCGCATAGCTGAGCTGTTTACAGAGTTGCCGGATGATTTGCCGGAGACACCTGTAATTAGACAAAACGATTTCAGTGCTTGGGTGTCGGTAATTTACGGCTGTGATTACAACTGTACTTATTGCATAGTTCCCTATGTACGCGGCAGAGAAAAAAGCCGTACGCCTGACGTTATCTTGCAAGAGATAAAAGAACTTGTCGATGTCGGCTACAAGGAAGTGACGTTGCTTGGACAAAACGTTACTGCTTACGGGCATGATTTAGATCCTGTTAGACATCTTGGACATTTGATAGAAATGATTGGTGAACAAGATGCCATCAAACGCATTCGTTTTCTTACCGGTCACCCGCGCGATCTAAATCCGGAAATTATTGATGCCGTAGCAAAAGTTCCTAGTGCTTGCGAATATTTCCATTTGCCTATTCAGGCTGGTGACGACAGAACATTGCGACGCATGGCGCGTGGTTACAATGTCGACTTCTACAGAAAAGTAGCGAGCCAAGTTCGCGATCGCATTCCTGATGCAGCACTAACAAGCGACCTTATTGTTGGTTTTCCTGGTGAAACAGATCAGGAATTCATGAACACAGTAAATTTAGTGGAAGAGATGTGTTTTGATGCAGTTAACACGGCGGCTTACTCGCCACGTCCACATACGCCGGCAGCTAACTGGCCTGACCAAGTGCCGGAAGAAGTGAAAAACGAAAGACTGCGCTTTTTGAACACAGTCGTATCGGAAGTTTCGCACCGCCGCAATAAGCGTTGCCTGGATACCGTTTGTGAGGTTCTGGTTGAAGGTCGTAGCCAAAGAAACCCTGAACGGGTCAGCGGGCGGACTAGAACCAACAAAATTGTTAACTTCGTGGGCGATGACAGCCTTATTGGCAAATTGGTAAACGTACGCATAGAAGCCGCAAACCCTTGGGCCTTGAGGGGTTCGCTGGTTTCATGAAATATATCTAGGGAAAAACCCCTTTGCTAGCTCTACAATAGGTGGGCTGTCAGGCGGGAGTCGCGGACGCCCAAAGTGAAGGATCTAGGCATGAAAAAACTAGGACTGGGAAAACTAATAAGTCTGGCACTCGTTGTTCAGGTGTCCGCACCGGCATTTGCAGCGCAGACGCCGTCGGGCAACAAAGCCATGCCTGGCTTTGAGCACATAAATACGCCTAGTGAAATTAATATCGATGGACTGGATATTCTTGTCGATACCGAACAGCACAAGCCTAAAAATGCTGTGCTGAGAGTTCGCATCAATGTTCAGTACAATAAAAATCCGCAAGACAAACTTACTGCTTATCCATATCCGGTCAAGCCACCGGAATTAAAGGCAAGAACAGAACCGCTGCCGACTAATGATGGACAAATCAAAGACTATTTGATGCAGTGCTGCTACAACAATCGCCGCTCCAAAGAATACGCCTACCCAATGTTTGGTTTTCGCTGGGAGCACGCTCTGGAAGCTGCGCAAAAGCGTACCGGTGAAAGTGTGCCGCATTCAATTTTTACAGTGTATCCGTGGATACACAAGATGGTGCCTTATGTAAAGACTCAGTGTGAACGTATCAACGCTGAAGAAAATGCGCGAATGATGCGCTATGCGCAAGTGCTTCACGAATACAACCAGAAGCATTCGGATTTAGAAAACGAGTCGGCTCGTCATGGTATTGATCCTGTGCAAATCACAATCGACAAAAACGGTGAAGGCTTCGCCGAAGTGCAAGCTGGAGCCTGGTGGATAGCCGGCAGCCGCAAGGTGCCGGGGCTGACGCTCTTCTGGTCGCAACCAGTTACCGTAGCTCCAGCTGAAACCAGCGGCGTTCTATTGAATGAAGGCAACGCTATCTTCATCGGCGGCGGCTGGTAATTTAGTTAGTCGCTAGCTCGTGCACAAGGACTTGGACGACTGGCTTTGATTGTAGTTGCCCGCGTATTGTCTTGTTTGCTACTTCGCGTACTTGGCTGCGTAAAGAACTCATATCGGGGTCTTTTGTTGTCCGCCAAAATGCATGCGCATCTAAAACTGCCTTGTGCAAGTCCGCTTTGACTTTCTGCCATGTATCCGAACGCAAGAAGCCCGAGCCATTTGCTTCGATAATTGGACCCGAAAGCAACTCCCTATTTGTGCCGACGACAATGCCGATCGTAACTACGCCTTCAATGCTCAAAACCAGCCTTTCCTTGACGGAGAAGGTTGTGACCTTTTCGCCTTGGTCTCTGTTGTAAAGCACGCCTGTAGCTTCAATGTCGTTTTCGACGCTTGCATTACCATCGTAGATTTCCAAAATCTCGCCGTTTTGCAGAGGGAAAACCGATTCGGGCGGCATTCCCCAGTCAATGGCTAATTGTGCATGTTGCATTATGTGGCGACCTTCGCCCAAAGCCGGTATAAATAACTGAGGTTTGACAATAGAAAGCATAAACTTCAAGTCTTCTTGTGCCGGGTGGGCAGAGACATGCACATTTTGTCTAGTGCCGTGTACTGCATGAATATCACGAGCCAAAAACTGATCCAATACCATAGCCATCTGTCTGGATCTTCCCGGCGTAATATCGGAACTGTAGACAACAGTGTCGCCTGCCTTCAATTTGACATCGTCGTATTTGTCGTAAGCTAAATTATGGAGCGCTTTGAAGGCATCGCCTTCGGGACCGGTGGCTACAATCAAAACTTCATTGTCTTTGAGTTTTTTTAAGTCTTCCAAGCTGGATTCTATTTTGCGGTCATAAGCTAGGTTGCCTGTAATTACCGCGACAACGGCTGTTTGTAATAGCGTGTCACCGTAAAGCACAACTTTACGATTGAGCTTTTGGGCAAGATCAAACAGTATTTGCATTCGGTGCGTGTTAGTTCCCGGAAGCACAACAACCGCACGTCCTTTTGCGTTTGCGATGTGTTTTTCCAAATTGGGTCCCACTATCTTTTCTGATGCGGTATAGCCGGCAGCTTCTACGCCGGACGAATCGCTAATTAGTAAGAGAACTCCCTCATCACCGAGCTTCGCCAACTGATTGAAATCCAGAAGTCTGTTGTCAACCGGGGTCTGATCAAGTTTAAAGCTGGAGGTGTAGATGATATTGCCCTCTGGTGTGCCTATTCGCAGAGCGCAGGCATCGGCAATTGCATCATTCACGCGAATCCACTCAATTTCGAAATTGCCTATCTGATATGGATGATTCATCTCAATTGTTTCGATGGCAGTGTTGTTGGAATTTTTCAGTCCTTGCGAAACAAGGGTTGTGACAAATCGCGGTCCCATAAGTTGAGGAATATTCAAATGGTTAAGAAGATAAGACACGCCACCGGAGTGTTCTTCATGCCCGTTTGTCAGCAGCAATGCTTTTATGCGATCTTGATGCGCTTCCAAAAAATTCGTGTTCGGCAAAAGCAAATCTACGCCAGGCATATCCTCGGCTGGGTACGCGGCACCGGCGTCGACCAGGAGAATCTCTCCGGCATAGCTGATCATCCACAACACTTGACCGAGTTCACTCTGTCCACCAAGTGGCACTATCGATAAGCGGTCATATTTGAGATCTGTGGATGTATTTGTTGCCATCGTTTATATTCGAGAGTCTGGACGGTTTTTGAGAAAGTCAATAAACTCTTTGATTTTCGCTGCGCTCGGATGATTCGGCTTCAATTTCAAAACCTCTTCGTATTCCTTGATAGCAGCAGCATCTTTGTGATTATCTTTGAGTGCATTTGCCAATGCTAAATGAGCTTCTGCGTCTTTTGGTGCATTTTTTACAGCTTGTTGGGCGAGCTTTTCAATTTCGTCTCTGTATTTCTTGTCTTTCTTTTCACGCAATAAACTTGCCAAATGAACTGAAGCATCGGTGTCATTGGGTTTTAGCTTAAGGGCTTCTCGATATTCCTTTTCGGCTTCGGCTGATTTGTTTTCCAGCTTCAGACACAAGCCGAGGTTGGTGTGGAACTGGACACTCTTTGGTGAAAGCTTAATTGCTTGTTTGTAAGCAGCTTCTGCGGCAGGATATTGTTTTGCTTCAAATAGTAAGTTGGCCAAGTTGGCATGACTTATCGCGCGTCCCGGTGCACACTTGATGGATGTTTTGGCTTCGTTAATGGCTTCGTTTAACTTGCCCTGAGCTTTGAGAGCCGCACTTAAGTCGTTGTGATAGTCGACGCTTTTGGAATCAATTGCCAGAGCTTTGCGAAATTCGGCTGCTGCCGCATCGTATTTGCCCTGATTGTAGAGCGAGATACCTCTCTCCGCATGCGCACGCGATTCTTTGGTGGCTGCGTATGACGCGGAGCAAGAGAAAACTGCAAGTAAAGTCAGCGTTACGATTTTCTCGAAGCGAAACAAGTTGTCAGTCCTTTCTTGTTAAAATACCGCCGGCTCGCGATAAGCTCCCCAGACTTCTTTCAATGCCTGTGAAATTTCGCCGACAGTGGCATAGGTCTTCACGGCATCAAGCAAGAGAGGGAATGAGTTTTCCCCAGCCTTTACTCCGTCTTTTAGCTTCTCCAGCGACTGTTGAACCTTTTCATTGTCACGACGAGCGCGCAATTTCTTCAGCCTTTCTGTTTGACGTTGTTCATACTCAAGACCGATTTTGAGAATTTCAATATTCTGTCCTGGCGCTACTTCGGTGAAGCCATTTAGTCCGACAAAGATTCTTTCTTTGCTGTCCAGCTTCTGTTGGAAGTGATAGGCAGCGTCGGCAATTTCTTTCATGAAGAAGCCTTTCTCGATACCGGCCATGACGCCGCCTACTTCTTCAATCTTCTTGAAGTACTCGTTGGCTTGTTTTTCCATTTCGTTGGTCATCCACTCAACATAGTATGAACCTGCAAGTGGATCGACAACGTCGGCAACGCCTGTTTCGTAAGCGAGAATTTGCTGTGTGCGCAAAGCAATGTGCGCAGCTTTCTGCGTCGGGAGACCAAGTACTTCATCCATTGAATTAGTATGCAGTGATTGTGTGCCGCCGAGAACTCCGGCAAGTGCTTCAATTGCTGTACGAATGATGTTGTTTTCCGGCTGTTGCGCGGTCAGACTGCACCCTGCTGTTTGCGTATGAAAGCGTAACTTCAAAGTACGCTCATTGGTTGAGCCGTAATGGTCGCGCATGCGCTTTGCCCAAATGCGACGAGCTGCACGATATTTGGCAATCTCTTCAAAGAAGTCGATGTGTGAGTTGAAGAAGAAGGATAAGCGCGGTACGAAATCATCGAGCTTGAGTCCAGCTTCTAATCCGGCATCGACATAGGCAAATCCATCGGCAAGAGTAAATGCCAATTCTTGTACGGCAGTGGCACCGGCTTCTCTAATGTGATAGCCGGATACGGAAATGAAATTCCATCTCGGTACATTGTTTGTCGTAAATACCATCATGTCCTGAATTAGCTTAAGCGCCGGACGTGGTGGTAACAGATATGTTTTTTGAGCGATGTACTCTTTGAAGATATCGTTCTGCAAAGTACCATCTAATTTCTTCCAGTCAAAACCGCGCTTTTCGGCGTTTGCCAAAAACATGGCAAAAACAATTGAAGCCGGACCATTGATGGTCATTGATGTGGAGACAACATCAAGTGGTAATTCGTTGTAGAGAATTTCGATGTCTTCCAAGCTGTCGACGGCAACGCCGCATACGCCAACTTCACCGTGAGCGCGTGGATGATCGGAGTCGTAACCCATTAATGTCGGCAGATCAAATGCTGTGGACAAGCCTGTTTGACCTTGCGCCAAAAGATATTTAAATCGAGCGTTAGTTTCTTCCGGTCCGCCGAATCCGGCAAATTGACGCATCGTCCACATTTTGCCGCGATACATGTTGTGGTGAATGCCGCGGGTGTATGGAAAAACACCCGGGTCGCTTAAGTCTTTTTTGTAGTCCCAACCTTTTAAATCGTCAGGTGTGTAGTAAGTTTTGAGTGGAATATTGGACAGAGAATACTTAAGGTCCTTTTTAATCGTTCCGGCTGCGCTCTGCTCCGCCTCCACTGGCCGTCCGGCGGTAGACGCTCTCGCTCCGGATTGCTCGGTCGCAATCCTGCGCTCCGCTGTTACTTCGGCATTCGATTTTGAATTGGAAGTTTTACTGCTTATCTTTTCTTGGACCATTTTTAGCTGCTACCTTCGTGTCATTTCCGGGACTAATTCTTGACCCCGGATTGATATGATCATCACTTGTCAGTCTACACTATAGATGGCTGCCCGTGATGAGTTCTGAGAGGGAGATTTAATGACAACATCTACTGCGATGTCCGGCACAGAAATGGTTAAGGCAATCTTGGCCGCTGATAAGCCGATTGAGGTTAGAGCTCCCCGTGGCAACACGCTTGTTTGCAAGGGCTGGATTCAAGAAGCCGCATTGCGTATGCTCTTGAATAACCTTGATCCTGAAGTTGCTGAGCATCCCCAAGAATTGGTTGTATACGGTGGTTCAGGAAAAGCGGCGCGCAACTGGCAGTCATTTAAGGGCATTGTAAAGGCGCTCACAGAGCTGAATTCAGATGAAACACTTTTGGTTCAGTCAGGCAAACCAGTAGGCATTTTAAAGAGCCACAAAGATGCGCCACGCGTTTTAATCGCCAATTCAAATCTCGTTGGTGCCTGGGCAAACTGGGACTACTTCCGAGATCTTGAGCGCAAAGGCTTGATCATGTATGGACAGATGACAGCGGGCTCTTGGATATACATCGGTACGCAAGGAATATTACAGGGAACATACGAGACATTTGCCAGTTTGGCTGACAAGCATTTTGGCGGCAGTCTCAAAGGCAAGCTCGTACTCACAAGTGGATTAGGCGGAATGGGTGGCGCTCAGCCATTGGCTGTCACGATGAACGATGGCGTGGCGCTTTGCATTGAAGTTGATCCGACGCGCATTGAACGGCGCCTGGAAAAGAAATATGTTGATTTAAAAGCCGACAATCTAGATCACGCAATTAAGCTTTGCTTGGAAGCAAAGGTCAATAGAAAGGCTCTTTCGGTTGCTTTACAGGGGAATGCTGCTGAACTTTTGCCTGAACTAGTTAAACGCAAAGTTGCAATTGATGTTGTTACCGATCAAACATCAGCTCATGATCCCCTCAACGGATATATACCTGAAGGATATAGCGTTGAAGATGCAGCCAGATTGCGTAATTCAGATGCTAAGCGTTATATAGAGTTGTCGGTCAAATCAATTTCCAAACATGTGATGGCAATGTTGGATTTCCAAAAACAAAAATGTGTTGTTTTTGACTACGGCAACAATATTCGACAAGTGGCGTTTGACCATGGTGTCAAAGATGCTTTTGCATTTCCGGGATTTGTGCCGGCTTTCATTCGCCCGTTATTTTGCGAAGGCAAAGGACCTTTTCGTTGGGCGGCACTTTCGGGCGAAGCATCAGACATTGAAAGAATTGACGAAGAGATTCTAAAAACTTTTGCAGATAACAAACATCTTTGTCGTTGGATTGAGATGGCCGGCAAGCGGGTGAATTTCCAAGGACTGCCTGCACGCATTTGTTGGCTTGGCTATGGCGATCGCGCGAAGATGGGATTGATTATGAATCGCATGGTGGCAGAAGGTAAATTGAAAGGACCAATAGTGATTGGACGCGATCACCTTGATGCTGGATCAGTTGCTTCACCAAATCGCGAAACTGAATCTATGAAAGATGGTTCGGATGCAATAGCGGATTGGGTATTTCTTAATGCGATGATCAATGCCGTCGGTGGAGCAAGTTGGGTATCTGTTCACCATGGTGGAGGAGTCGGCATCGGCTATTCGCTGCACGCCGGTCAAGTTATTGTGGCCGACGGAACTGACGCTGCAGCTGCGCGTCTTGAGCGTGTTCTGACGACCGATCCGGCAATGGGAGTACTTCGTCACGCTGACGCCGGCTACCAGGAAGCGATAGATTTCGCCAAGCGCGAAGGCGTACGTCTGCCGATGACGGAGTTATAGACCAAAGGACTTGTCAAGAAGTGCTTTAATACCTCTAACTTGAGACGTATTTGATCTAAGAAGCTATTAAATTAACTTTGGACAGTTTCCCGGACTGTGGGTGGCTTATCAAGTTATGATTGTCCCTTGATTTGGGGCAGCTAATTGCCTCGCCGTATGCTCACATTTCCTTTCGAATTGAGAATAGCCTCATGGCGCGGTTGGTTCTAAAATTTGGCGGAACGTCGGTTGCCGATACTGACCTTATGCGTAAGGCGGCAGCCATAGCTGTTCGTGCGGCAAATCAAGGCAACGAAGTTGCTGTGGTTGTTTCAGCTATGGGACACACCACAGATCACCTCATAGGACTTGCCGAAGGTGTCAGTGGAAGTTCCAATTTGCGTGAAATGGATGCTTTGCTGGCTACAGGTGAACAAGCCTCTTGCGCGCTCATGTCGATGGCAATTCAAGCATTGGGTAAATCAGCCAGATCATTTACCGGCATTCAGGCTGGTGTTATCACCGACAACACATTCAGTTCGGCAAAAATTCTCACTGTTAATCCAAGAGCGTTGGAAGAAAGCTTCATTCGAAAAGAAATCCCTGTAGTTGCAGGCTTTCAAGGCGTAACCGAAGCAAACGAAATTACAACTCTTGGACGTGGCGGATCAGATACAACAGCTGTTGCTTTAGCGGCTGCAGTAAAGGCTGATCGTTGCGACATATATACCGATGTCGGTGGAGTCTATACCGCAGATCCAAGAACAAACGCGGAAGCTCGCCGTTATCCATTTGTCAGTTACGACGAGATGATTGAATTGGCTCGTGCAGGCGCGCAGGTATTGGCTTTGCGGTCGGTTGAGCTGGCAAAAGAAAAACAAGTGGTTGTAAGAGTGAGATCAACATTTGAGCCGGAAGATGAAGGCACGCTGGTTGGATCTCTTGTGGCATTTCGTGCTAACGCAGTTGGCGGTGTTGCAGGTACAATAGGGGCAGCTGTTTCCGCACAAAGGTTTTAATCCCAAATGAGCGCACCATCGTTCGAGAATTTTCTCAATAAGTTCAAGCAGAGCACAAAGCAAGCTGCAGATCAGATGGGACGCGCGGCCAAAATAGCCAAATTAAGAATGGATTTGATGACCTTGACAGGCGAGCGGGTGCGCCACTTGCAAACAATCGGCACCAAGACATTTTCGCTCTTTTGCGATACCAGCACTCTTGATGGCGGGGCATTGCTTGATCGTGTGCGTAATGAATTGGTCCAGATTCAACGTATTGATGTTCACATGAAAGAATTGGAAGCTGAGATTGCTGATTTGCAAGCAATGATTCAACACGTGGAAATTAAAGATATAACTGATGAGAATGCAGGAAAAAGCGAGGATGAAAAAGGTGAATAACAAAATTGCAGCAGCTATTGCAGTTTCACTACTGGCTTTTCAGGTATTGCCTGCTTATGCAGATTCAATATCGCCAAGAATTAAAAAGGGTACCAAGCAGTATTCCAGCGAACGTCCTGAGTCTTCATTCTATGGAACAGGTCCTGCTGGTCGTCTGACCGAAGCTTCCAACTTGCGTTTTCTAGCTGAAAAAGAATTGGCTGACAGTAATATTGACGAAGCCTTGCGTGTTGCAGGCAAAGCCGTGCAACTTGATCCAGGCGATCCTGGCTCGCATTTACTTTATGCTCGCGCTCTGACTGCCAAGTTCTACTCCAATGAAGACGAGAAAGTCGATGAGAAGATGCTGGCAAAGTGCTATGACGAATGGATGCTAATCTACCGTCACGATTCTGATCAGGAAGAGCAGCAAGAAGCGCGTGTGCAAGCTAAACGCTTGGCAAAAATTGCTAAGGGACTAGCCAAGAAAAAAGAATTAGAAGAAAAGAACCGCAAAGAAGCTATTGCCGAAGTGCAGAAGCAGGAGAAGAAGTAGCACTTAAGTGCTTCTCTCTCAACTGCCCAATCGAAAAAATTTCCTCTGCGACAAATCCTTGTTCACTGAACTTTGCTCTGAAGGCATTTTCAAAGCCTTTTTGAAATGCTTGTTGCAATGTCATCATATCGATTTCTTTGCCCAAAATATCGAAAAGATTCGCGTGCCGCTCAATAGTTTCGTCTGAAGAATTTTCTTCCGCCAGCAATTGCGGCATTATGGATTGAGGCTGGTTAAGCAATAGGGAGCCATGTTGCAAGACGGCCCATTTGCGTCTTAGCTGCGCGCTGCCAATGAGCTTTTTCCCTTTGTAATGCAGATCGCTGCCTGTTGTGGCTAAGAAGCAATCATGCAAATGTTTGTAGGGAACTGATAATTCACCTGACTCCACCTCCAAGCCAAGATATTTAAGAGCTAGTTCTAAACCTTCACAGATTTGCTTGTAGGCTCCGAGAATACTATTTTGCAAGAACGCATCGTCAAAGATTTGCGATTCGCCGGCGTGCGATGATGTTCCGACAAAAGAATAAGTCAAATCATTCAAGTGCAATACAGCTCGTCCGCCCGTGGGGCGGCGAGCAACATCGACACCTTTGTCTGCAGCGCGTCTTTCAACATATTCGGGTAGCTTTTGGTTGTAGCCGATTGTAATTGCTGCCGGCTTAAAGCCATAGAGGCGTAGAGTCGGCGGCACAAGCCCCTTAAGGTGAGCTTCCAATACGGCTTCATCGATGGCCATATTTGTTATGCCGTCGTGAGTGCTGAATGGTATTAGACGCCAGGCACGTGTCTTGTCCATCACGAACCTACCCTGGCTTTTATAACAGCCGGTACAGCCACCTGCATGTCGCTGTATTTGAACGCTTTGGCAACAATGTCCACGGCTTTCTTGCCTGATGCTTCATCGTCGGCATGCACGGTGGCAATTGATTGACCGCCTTCAATCATGGTGCCGATTTTGCCTTTGAGCACCACTCCGACGGCTAAATTAATGGCATCGTCCTTTTTGGATCTGCCCGCACCCATTATCTTGCAGGCTTCGGCAATTAAGCGTCCATCCAAATGTTCAACCCACTTTTGTCCGCTGCCTGGAACAATTACGTCAAATTGCATTTTTGCCGTCGGCATCAATGAGTAATCGTCGATAACTCTTGCGTCACCGCCTTGAGCGATAATTAGTTCGCGCATTTTATCCAATGCTTTGCCGCTGCTAATTAGATCATCGAGGATTTTCATGCCTTCAAAAACGCCCTGGCATTTTCCAGCGCGAGCGAGAGCAAGTGCACCTAGCGAGAAGGTTAGATCTTTAAATCCGGGTGGACCATTACCTTTAAGAGTTTCTATCGCTTCTATAACTTCCAGCGTGTGGCCAACAGCACGCCCTAACGGTTGTTCCATATCCGTGACACAAGCACTCACTGGTTTGTTTAAGCGCTTACCTACTTCAGCCATCACTTCGGCTAAATTTAAGGCTGCCTCTTGAGTCTCCATAAACGCACCACGGCCGCATTTAACATCGAGAATAATTAAGTTGGCACCAGCGGCAATTTTTTTTGACATGACAGATGCGGCAATTAACGGAATAGACTGCACCGTGCTTGTCACATCGCGCATGGCATAAATTTTCCCGTCAGCAGGAGCCAATTCTGTCGTTTGTCCGGCAATAGCTGCGCCAATGTCTTTAACTTGCTGGATAAATTTACCAACCGGTAAATTAGAATTGAAACCAGGAATTGCTTCAAGCTTGTCTATGGTGCCGCCTGTGTGACCGAGTCCTCGGCCGGACAATTTGGCCATGGGCAGACCAGCTGCAGCCAGAAGTGGTACGAACACCAGAGTCGTCTTATCGCCCACGCCGCCTGTCGAGTGCTTGTCGCCTATCATCGGACCAATTGAAGATAGATCCAAAACTTGACCAGAACGTGCCATGGCGTCTGTCAGCCAGGCAGTCTCATCAAGATTCATGCCCTGCCAGCACACAGCCATAAGCCAGGCGGATAGCTGATAGTCCTTCACAGTGCTGCTCACCGCCGGCGCCATGACGCCGTCGATAATGAAGTTGATTTCTTCTTTTGTGTGGGCTTTGCCGTTTCGTTTAGCGGCAATCAAATCCACCATACGCATGGTTAACAGCTCCTGCGACTGAATGGCTTAAATTGTAGAACGTCTGGATTTATTCACCGTTAGATCTGCTATATCTAATAGATCCCTTGACAAGATCGCTCTGGCTTGGTAAATCCATTTACAGGGGTGTTGAGACCATAGAAGACGTACTAATTGCTTTCCGGTCTCCCCCCGCTTTCGTAGCTTAGTGAACCTGGGTGGCGGGCAACTGCCACCTGGGTCAACTTTTTTTACATTCGTTGTCTGCAAGCCGCTGCCCAGCTTGCGATTGTTCTGAAGCGCTCTGCTTAGCAGTTGTTCAGCCTCTATTGAGCGTTTTTCTGTATTCTTTCCTGTCCGGTCCAGAAACAGATAGGATTAAGCGTGGATACAGTTACAATTCAGTCGTTTTTGCAGGCACCCGCAGCAGGGGTCTCCGTCGAAACATTAAGGCATCCAGCCCGTTTGGGTCATATTTCATTTATTAACAGCTTGCCTGTCCTTGTCCCTGTATTGCGCCGTCTAGTAGATATGCCGGCAGAAATTGTCATCGACGCACCGACCAGCCTCAACCGCCAGTACGCTAGCGGCGATCTTGATTTAGGTGCAATGAGTTCATATCATTATCTGAAAAGCGGCAATTTGTTTTTAGTGCCAAGCATGTCGATTTCGGCTGAAGGTCCAGTCGGCAGCGTCTTGCTATTCAGCAAACAACCACTTGAGCAGTTGCGTGGTGCCACAATTGCCGTGACGGCAACTTCGGCAAGTTCAGTGAATATGTTGAAGGCATTGTTGCTGGATCAACTTTCTTTAAACGCTAACTTTGTTGTTGAGCAAAATCCAAGTTTGGATTCAGTATCTACTGATGCTGTATTGGTAATTGGCGATCATGCGCTTGCTGTAGATGAGCAGTGGTCGAGTTTGTATTACCGAGTTGATTTGGCTGAGTGGTGGCACAAGTGTTATGGTCTGCCTTTTGTATTTGGACTTTGGGCAGCGCGTGCTGAATGGGTGCGCACCAATTTTGGTTTGTTTCAAGAGATTTGTTCGGCACTAGTTGAGGCAAAACGCATTGGTCTGTCGACGGCATTTGCTGATGTTATCGCTGAAGCGAAGAGCAAAAGCGGACTGACAGAAGAAAGACTCAAGAAGTATTTTCTTGAAGAACTGAGTTTTGATTTTACTGAAAGACATATGCAAGGTCTGGCTAAGTACGCAACCTTGTGCCAGAAGTACAATCTCATTTAGTCTTTTGCAGTAGATTTTCCTGTTCGATTTTTAAAACTTTCTGCAGGCGGCGGCGATGTCTTTCGGCGCCGGAAAATTTTGCATCGAGAAAAGCTTTCATAACATCTTTGGCAAGTTCAGAACCTATGACGCGCGCGCCCATACATAGGACGTTGACGTCGTCGTCTTCACGGCATTGACGCGCTGAAAATGTATCGTGGCAAACTCCTGCTCTAATTCCTGGGATTTTATTGGCGGCGACCGACACGCCGACACCGGAGCCGCAAAGCACAATGCCTAATTCTGCGTCGCCATTGATTATTGCTTTGCCGACAGCTTCAGCGAAATCGGGATAGTCGCATGCTTCGTCGCTGTTGGTACCGAGGTCAAGGACTTCAAAGCCTTGCGCTTTTACGAAATCTAGCACCGTTTTTTTTAGTGGAAAACCGCCGTGGTCTGAACCGACTGCCACTCGAATTGCCATTACGATATCTCCTGGAAGGCATATAGAACCATATCACGTTTGTAACCGCTTGGCCTTGTTGATGGACTTCTTTGAAAGGCCGCCTTATACTGGTTTTAAGGTAGACGGACTTATCTTCTAACCGGAGTTCTCCTTGGCTATTTGTCCCAACTGTGGAATGTCTGCGCCGCATGACGGGCCCTGTCCTGGGGCGATGGATACTATCGCCGTGGCGCAACCGACTTTGCAGGGACGATATCAAATAGTCAGCCCGCTTGGTCAAGGTGGCATGGGTACTGTCTACATTGCGCGTGATTTGAGACTTGCATCGCGTCCTTGTGTTGTGAAGAAATTGCGTGATGAGTTTTTTCGCGAGGAAGACAGGCTGAAAGCTCTTTCGATGTTTGAAAGAGAAGCTCATGTGTTAAGTCAGTTGCAGCATCCTAATATTGTCGCGGTGCTTGATTATTTTGAAGAGGACGGCGGCTATTTCCTAGTCATGGAATATGTGGAGGGAAAAGACTTAAGCTCGCTGCTTAAGTTGCGTGGACAGCCATTTTCCGAAGAGCAAGTAATTGAATGGGCTTCGCAAATTTGTGATGTGTTGGATTACTTGCATGGACACGATCCCGCTGTTATCTATCGTGACCTTAAACCAAGCAACATTATGCTGGATGTAAAAGGTCGCATAAAGCTTGTTGATTTTGGTATTGCTCGTCCGTTTGATCCATCAGGCGAGGGCACGCATGTTGTGTCCGCCGGGTATTCTCCGCCGGAACAATATTGGGGTGACGCGCACGTTTATTCCGATACTTATTCGCTTGGTGCCACTATGCATTTTCTTTTGACCAATAGCGATCCAACACCACTGAATGTTTCTATTCCGAAAAATTTCAAGCCGGAAATTTCTGACGGCTTAAGTGCAATAGTTCAGAAAGCGACTCAGCAAAACGCTATGGATCGTTATCAAACGGCAGTTGATTTAAAAGATGACTTGGTACGTTTGCACAAGCCTTCAATTAAGCAATTTCCGGAAGTAAGACCACCAAACCGAATGGTGGAGTTAATTGCTGTTGTGGCAATTCTTGTAGTGACTACTTTGGCATTTTTTGCCTATCAGCAATTGATTCAGTCTATGTTTACCGGCAAAGACAAAAATGCCGACGTTGATGTGTTTCGCCAAACTCGCGATTCGATGCCCATTCAAGCAAGCCAAATAGGTGTTGCGTCGACTAAGCAAAAGTCAGAACTTACACCTAAGCAAAAGAATTTGCTCAATCTTCAGCAGCCGGAATCGAAGAAGCAAGTTGCTCCGTTACAAATTGATGACGAGGCGCATTTGACAGACCCGGACGGTTTGCAGTCGGGCGGTTGGCGTTAGATTAGCTTTCGTTGATGCCAAGATGTTCTGGCATGTTAATATAAGCGGCATCGGGGCGTAGCGCAGCTTGGTAGCGCGTCCGTTTCGGGTGCGGAAGGCCGGAGGTTCAAATCCTCTCGCCCCGACCAAGAACAAACACCAAATGCCGAATGGCGTTTGGTGTTTCTTTATCTCCGGCTAGGATTCTTCGTGCAGAGCTTTCACCATTAACATGCGGGCATAAACGCCATAAGGCACTCGCAATCGGTCCGCTTTTTCAAGCAGCTTGCGCATCATTGCTTCATCAAGACGAAATTCGACTTTTCCTCGCGCGACAATTCTTTCTCTAGCGTCGCTCTTCATCTTGGTTATGCGGGCGTCTAAATCAACTGGTCTGGTTATTTTCTTCCTGTTAAGCTCTTTCATATTCTTCTCTTACTCTTTTGCTTGCTTTGTCTATGTGAAAACAAATTTCACGGTCGTCGCTACATTCGACTAACACTTCCAGTAATTCTGCAGAGTTGTTGAAGCCAACGAAGGCGATAAGCCAACCGAGTTCACCTGGTCCTCGTTCAAATATTTTTGTGAGCGGTCCATATATGACTGTGTCGGCATCACTTTTCTGGTAGCCATGTTTGAATGCACTAAGTGTGAATTCGAGCTTGGAGATCATCGTCTGATTCCTTATTCATCGTAATCCGTCCGCCGTTGGCTGTCAAGGTCGGACAATGTCCGACAACTCTCAACTGCCTACTCCTAATACGGAATTGAAGGCAAAAAGTTCAAAATTCTCTGCAGATTTAATTCACGATTGTCTCAGGCGAATTTCGTTTAAAATGAACGTTGCTCTTACATGGTTTACAAGAAGAAATGCTTTCTTATCTAAAAGGCACAGTCGTAGGCAAGGAAAGCACGGGTGGTCCACATGACAGGCTTGTGCTGGAAGTTGGCGGCATCGGCTTTGACTTGGTTGTCTCCCGCCGCACATTGCTGACAGTTGGTCAGCCGGGAGATGAAGTGATGGTGCATACGGCACTTTCAATTCGCGAAAATGACTGGACTATTTTTGGGTTTGCTCATTCAGATGAACGTCAGATGTTCAATTTGATTCAGACAGTTACTGGTGTCGGTCCGAAGTTGGCTCTGGCGCTTATTGGTACTTTCGGACCGCAAGAGCTTGCTGAAGCAATTATGGCGTCCGATCACAAACTCATAAGTCAGGCTCCGGGTGTTGGCGCGAAATTAGCGCAGCGCCTAATTCTTGAATTGAAGAGTAAGGTAGAAAACTGGCAAGAGCAGCGTGGAGTGAATTCAACAGAAGGTCCGGCACGTTCATCGTCACATGATGAAGTACGCGAGATTTTGAATGGACTTGGTTATACGCCAACAGAAGTTAGCATGGCTCTCAAGTCGGCGACTGACGGCGGCAATGAAGATGTTGAATCATTGGTGCGTGTAAGTTTGAAATTCCTTGGCTCGGCTCGTTAGAGTTAGTTGATGGTAACAACGGATATTTTCCGCGGTGTAATTGCTGAGACCAAGCGCACAAAAGGGCGGAACTTTCTGCTTGCGCTTATAAGTGCAGCACTTGCTTATTTGCTTGTAGCCGGTCCGATGGCTTTTGTCCGAGGGATAAATTCCATCTTTGTGCCGCATCACCATCAAGAAGTGATGTTGGTGCAATTTTGCATTGTTATTAGTTTCATGAGCGGCTTGTTGGGATTTCGTCCGGCATCAGGAGTTAAAGAAGCCAAAAAACAACGACGTGTTGTTTGGACAATGGTTGGTTTTATTTTCTTGTACATTGCCTGCGCGGTGCTTTGTGAAAAATTGAAGATTACAGTTACCTATGGCTTTGTGCGTGACATTGGACTTGTACTTGTTGCTATAGGAGGAATACTTCGCCTTTGGTCGATTGCGACTTTAGGGCGTTTCCATACTGCCTACGTTGCTCTCATGGAAGAGCACAAGCTTATCCAGACTGGTCCGTACAAGTTTGTTAGAAATCCAAGTTATCTAGGGATGCTTGTCGTTATGGCTGGAATTCCCCTTGTCTATGGCACTTGGTTTCCTCTTTTAGCCATGCCTGGAGCGTTTATAGTCATGAAATGGCGAATGAACGATGAAGAGGCTTTCCTGGCTGAGCACTTCGGGCATGAGTATGCCGAGTATCGGGCGAAGACAGTTCGATTAATTCCGTTTATATATTGATATTTCACATAGGCTCCGGCTCGCAAAGCCTCACCTGCGCTTGCCCTCCGGCTCCCCACGCTCCGCTGGCGGATTGTTCGCCACAATCCTTCGCTCCGCTGTTGTCAATGCTAAATTGAACTTTTTGCCATTGATTTCGTCTTTATAGATAGAAACGCTAAAATTAGGTCAGAGGGTTAACCTATGCCGCGGCCATACGTACCGCTTCATTTGCACACCGAATATAGTCTTCTTGATGGTGCAACACGCATCAAAGAGTTGGTGAAGAAGGCTCGCTCGGACAATATGCCCGCTGTGGCCATTACTGACCACGGCGTAATGTATGGCGCGATTGAACTTTCGAAGACCTGCCATGAAATGGGTGGAGTTAAACCAATTATTGGTTGCGAAGGCTACATCATTGATGGCGACATTACAGATAAGACAACCAAGCAACCGCTCTATCACCTGACACTTATCGCTTACAGCCAGCAGGGCTATAAAAACCTTGTGCGTCTGAATACCAAGGCGCATTTGGAAGGTTTCTATTACAAGCCGCGTATCAATAAAGATCTTTTGGCTCAACACAAAGAAGGGCTGATTGTTTTGTCCGGTTGTTTGGGCGCTGAATTGTGCCAGCATTTGCTTGCCGACAATTACGACAAGGCAAAAGAAGCTGCTGCCTGGTACAAAGAAATATTCGGCGAAAACTATTACATTGAAATTCAAGACCATGGTCAGCACGAAGACCGTAAAGTAAATGTTCCATTAGTCAAAATTGCCAAAGAGCTAGGCGTCAAACTTTGCGCAACCAACGATAGCCACTTCACGCACAAGCATGATGGTGTATCGCACGATGCTCTCTTATGCATTCAGATGGGCAAGATGGTCACTGATGCCAACCGTATGAAATTTACCGGTTGGGAATACATCAAAAATGGCGACGAGATGTCTTATCTCTTCCGCGACCACCTGGATTTCGAGCACGTCGACCAATCAATCAAGAGCACATTGGAAATTGCCGACAAGGTAGAGGCAATTAAGCTATCAGGCGATCCGCGTTTGCCAAATTTTCCTGTGCCGCCAGGTCACACGCCTGAGACTTACATGAATCATCTGGTTCTGGATGGACTCAAGTCACGCTATCCGACAATAACTAACGTTGAAGAAGATCGTGTGCGGGCGGAACTTAAGGTCATCGAGGACATGAATTATGCCTCGTATTTCTTGATTGTGGCGGATTTTATTAATTGGGCGCGCAGCAAAGGCATTCCAGTTGGCCCTGGGCGTGGATCAGCTGCCGGTAGTTTGGTTGCCTATTGCCTGGGTATTACCAACATTGATCCAATACGCTACAACCTACTTTTTGAGCGTTTCTTAAACCCGGAAAGAAAATCCATGCCTGATATCGATACCGACTTTTGTATCGAAAGGCGTGACGAAGTCTTGAAGTACGTGTCGGAAAAATACGGAGCGGATAAAGTAGCGCAAATTATTACATTCAACCGCATGACCTCAAAAGCGGTGTTGAAAGACGTAGCCCGCGTTCTTGAATTTCCATTTGCCGAATCCAACAAGTTGGCGAAGTTGGTGCCTGTCGTTCGCGGCAAGCCGACGCCGCTTGAAGAGATGATCACTGAACATCCTGAGTTCAAGAAGACTTATTACACCAACGAAGAAGCTAAGCAAGTAATTGACCTGGCAAAAAATCTTGAGGGTATAAACAAAACCTTCGGGATGCACGCAGCCGGCGTGGTTATTTCCGATGTACCGCTTGAAGAAATTGTTCCTTTACAGAAGAACAACGATGGAACAATCATCACGCAGTTTTACATGGAAGACTTGGCATATGCCGGTCTTGTGAAAATGGACTTCTTGGGTCTACGCAACCTGACGATGATTGATAGAGCCGTCAAAATCATCAAAGAAACGCGCGGGATAGAAATTGATATTGAAAAAATTCCTATCGATGATCCTGCTGTTTATCAAACGATAAGTAACGGTGACCTGGCTGGTATTTTCCAATTAGAAACCTCATCGGGTATGCGTCAGGTTGCTCGAGATCTGAAACCGTCCAACATAGAAGATATTTCCGCCTTAATTGCGCTTTATCGACCGGGCCCTTTAGATACGGGGATGATCGATAAATTCGTCGATTGCAAACACGGCAAAACTCAAATAACTTATCCAACTCCTCTCTTGGAACCTATCCTTAAGGATACGTACGGACAAATCGTCTACCAAGAGCAGGTTATGCAAATTGCTCAGCAGCTTGCTGGCTATACGCTTGGACAAGCCGACTTGCTACGTCGCGCCATGGGTAAGAAGAAGCCCGAGGAGATGGAGAAGCAGCGCGAAATCTTTGTCAGTGGCTGCGCTAAAAATGGCGTCAAGATTGAAATTGCCAATAAGCTCTTTGATCAACTCGTGGCATTTGCTGAGTACTGCTTCAATAAGTCGCACAGCCAAGCGTATGCCGCTGTTACGTATCAGACAGCCTATCTAAAGACGCACTATCCAGTTGAATACATGACGTCGCTATTGTCCTCTGTTAGTGGCGACCAAGACAAACTGCAAGGCTATATCGCCGAGTGTCAGGCCATGAGCATTGATATTTTGCCGCCTGACATAAATGTATCCGGTGCTGACTTTACAGCTGATGGCAATTCCATTCGCTTTGGATTGTCCGCCGTTAAAAACGTCGGACAAGCTGCTATTGAAGAAATAGTTACAGTGCGCGAACGTGACGGCAAGTATAAAACTCTGCAGGACTTCATCAATCGCATTGACCACCGCGTCGTCAACAAGCGTTGTCTTGAAGCGTTAGTTAAGTGTGGTGCTTGCGGAAGTTTGGACGTAACTCGCAAGACAGCTTTGACCAATTTGGAAAAGCTTGTCGATTCTGCAGGACGTAGACAAGCCGAGCAAGCGTCCGGACAAATCAGTCTCTTCAGTTTGTCGAGTGGCGGCGACGCGCCGATGGTTGTTATTGAACTGGCTGGAGATGGAAGCGAATATTCAGAAGCTGAAATGCAGATGATGGAGCATGAGCTTCTTGGATTTTATGTGACCAGTCATCCATTGCAGCGCGTAGCTAATAGACTGCGCCTGCTTACGACACACGCTTTGAAAGATATCCGCGAAGCATCTGACGGAACGACTGTAATTCTAGGCGGTCTGGCGACAAGTGTAGAGAAGCGTCTGACAAAGAAAAACAAGTTACTTTGTATTGTTGGGTTAGAAGATTTAGCTGCTAAAACCGAAATTGTCATTTATAGCGAACTACTCGAAAAACTCGATCCCGATGTACTAGTCTCCCAGGCACTTTTGCTGATTAAGGGTAAGGTGAAGAAGGGCGATGAAGGGGAAATATCCATTTTGGCAAGTAGTGTCCGCCGTGTAGCTGATGCTTCGCTCGTGAATATCTATTTGACCGAGAAACAACAATTCGGTGACTTGCACAGGTTGAAGGACGTTCTCAACTGCTACAAAGGCGAGGACCCTGTCCTGTTGCATTTCCCTGAAGAAGCTCACAACAAACTAATTCTCGTCGGTAGCCAATTCTGGGTAGACGCAAAGAGTGGTTTGCCAGGCGCCATAAAGAGCAACCTATGGCCCGATGCTGAGATACGGATCAATCCTGTAAGAGTATAAGGCTCGTCAGAACTGAAAGTAAATAAACGACGGTGTTGAATCCGGGCAGCAGACGAGCAGAATCATCAACAAGAAAGCTAGATATGCAGGTTTAAATCCTGGTATGGATGGAAATTCCGGCATAATGCCCGGTGTTTCCTTGAGCTTTGAAACAAGAATTTGTGCTGCAAATAAAGCAAGAAGAACAAATGGCAAGATTGCGAAGATAATTGAATCGTTTGTATTTAATATACTCGGCCGGCAATTTTCAAGCTCGAAGAACATCTTGCTCAAAATAGTCGATGCGACTTTCATCGTCTGAGCGCGGAAGAAGACCATGCTTACTGTCCATGAATGGAAAGTCAGAGCAATTGCAAATGCTGTGTATGGTTTGGTTTTTGTTGCCGCATCCAGTGCTGGAACTTTGTCGGCAACTGTTCGCCATGCCTTGTTAATGATTAGCCAGGTGCCCAGAGATAGTCCCCAGAAAAGGAACTGCATCGATGCTCCGTGCCAGAGTCCGCCTAATGCCATAGTAATTAACAAGTTGCGGTAAGTAAGCAGTGTTCCGCCTCTGCTTCCACCTAGAGGAATGAAGAGATAATCACGCAACCAGCTTGAAAGGGAAATGTGCCAGCGGCGCCAAAACTCACTAATTGAGGTAGAAAGATAGGGCAAATTGAAGTTGAGGGGCACCTTGAAGCCCATGAGTTGTGCAGATCCACGCGCAATGTCCGTATAACCAGAAAAGTCAAAATAGATTTGGAAAGCAAAGGCATATGCAGCCAGCCATGCATCTGCACCATTTAGTATTTCCGGGTGGGCATAACAGCGATTGACGATAGGGGCAAGGTTGTCGGCGAAGCAGACCTTTTTGAATAGACCAAAGAGAATAAGCTCAATTGCTTCGTTGAATTCAGGAGTTGTCAGCTTGAGTTGTTTGTTTAACTGTGGAATGAAATCCTGATAGCGCTTAATGGGACCGGCAATCTGTGTCGGGAAAAACGATGGGAATAAAGCAAATTGCATGAATGAACGCACCGGCTGACCACCGCGATAAATGTCGACGAGGTAGTGGATAAATTCAAATACAAAGAAGGAAATACCCAGGGGCAGAATGATGTTGATGGCGATGGGCGGCAGTGCCGGTGCGTGTACGAAGCTGAAAATGTCGTTGACCGTGTCATGCAAGAAATAGGCATATTTGAAAAAGGCTAATACGGCTAAGTTGAGTGCAACGCCAAGAGTCAATATCAATTTCTTGTGTTCCGGCTTTGCCGCCATGAAAAGACCAATTGCATAATTCACTGCCGTCAAAGCAAATATGAGCAGTCCATAGATAGGTTTCCAGAACATGTAGAAGACGTAGCTGGCTACCAGCAAAAATGGCGTTCTAAATTTCGCAGGCACGAGCCAATAAAGTCCGACGACTATCGGTAAGAAAATTAAGTAGGCTAAGCTGTTAAATAACACTCTATTTCCTTATAAGCTCGACTTTGGTTTGCCTGCCAGTTGCACATTCGCCTGTGAAGTTAGGCTTGCCTGTAATTGTTTATCGTTGGCGATGTGAGCGCCAATACACTGCAAGACCTTAATGCCGCCGCTGCCGTTCATATGAATCCAATCAGTGAAATCGAGTTCCCGGCAATTTGCAAGCTCGTCAGTATTGAGAAAACTGCAGTTGTATTCTTTCGCGACGGACTTAATAGTAGAGAGATGTCTTTCGTAAGTGCCGGGCGGCATTAGCTGCTTGACCATCGGTGTCACAGGAGTATTGACCAGCAATACTTCAATGCCTTGTTTTTTGCAGAATTCAATGCAGAGCTTCAGCCACTTTGTTTGATTGTCGAATTGTTCGTTATTGGCTTTCTTGAATCTTCTCTTGCAGTCATCGACAGCATTGATGAAGTGATATGGAGCTGTTGGGTGAGCAATCCAAACACCTTGCTGAAGTTCATCAACATAGATGGCTAATTTTCTATCTTCATTTGATTTAGCGTCTAGTTGGCTTACAGGAAGTTGTGACAACATTGGTTTGACGACAGAGCGTAACTGTTCTGATGCCACTAATTGAATGTCGTGGTTCTTGCTCTTAATAAACATGGTTTGTTCGGCGTAATAGACAAGGCGACGCCATAACTCAGGCATGGCCAATTCCAAAGGTGGCTTTGGTTCAACAAAACGCGCTAGATATTTGTAATGACGTGATGATGCCGCGGAGCCAAAAGTATTGTCCATAAAATCTCGCGGGTGCAAGGTAATCACCACGAGATTCGGTTTCTTTTGTGAGTTGAAGAGCGCATTGACGATCATGTAGTCGTCTGAAGGCATAACGCCTGGCATGGCGAAATTGAAACAACTTGGTTGTGTGCCAGGTGCGCCTTTTTTGATGGCATCTTCAAGGCAACGACTGCGATGGTCAATTACAAGATCAACATCCTCATTACGGTAAGTTGCTTCACCCAACCACAGCGGGTGCATCATCGCCGATGAGCCAAATACAACGACATTGAAAGACGTCTCCGGTTTGCGATATTCATTGGCTGCCCACCATGCCCAGCCATGACCAACAGGCAGACTTTCAGGATCAATTTTTTGCAATGGATTGAAAACAGCCAAAAGCAAATTGACCACAAGGACAATCAATAAGGCGCCCAAAATCGGCAGGCGTCTGAAAATAGAGCCGGACGGCGGATTTGCAGGCTTAGTGGAGTCCGAATTGGACATGTTGCAAAGAGCTAGATCCGATACATATAAGGAATTCTTGGCATGATACAAAACCATGCTCGCCAGTACCTTAGAGTGACAATAGATTATCTAGCGCTTATCCTTGAGCTGGTACTTCTTTGGCTCCAAGTTATTTGAGCACGGTACCGGATGTGGTATCAAGCCGGGTGGTATCCTAAATGAGAGCTTTTATGATCGCTGAAAGGATGCTGTAATGAGCAAATCGTTGTTTGTATCGATTAATCACATTCCTGTTAAACCAGACAGAGCCGAAGACTTCGAGCGGATGTTTAAAGAGCGGGATAGAGGCGTCGAAAAAATGTCCGGGTTTATTAGCCTGGACTTGGTAAGACCAGGAACACGTGCCATGATGGGCGGTCCGGAAGTACCGGGGACGGAGTATCAAGTATTAACCAGATGGGAAAGCCGCGAGGCATTTAATGGCTGGGTTCACAGTGATGAATTCAAAAAGGCCCATTCTCGACCAGTCGATGGCAGCATATTTGACGGCAAAAGTTATCTAACATTGCACGACACTGTTGAAGGTGTTGGCGTTCAGAAAAATTCTGTGGAAGTCTAATTTGGATACTTAAAACAAAAATGCCTCCGATAACACGGAGGCATTTTTGTTTGTAATAGGGATTCCTTACCTTACGCCACTTCTTGTTGGGTCAGCATTTGTTGCTAACTCAGAATCAGAGACACCGGCTCCAAATAGTTTAACCAGTTTCTCTTTGGAAGCCGTGAAACCGTTTCCGGCTTTTTCAGCGGTCCATTGAATTCCGGTCAATGTTTTAACAGCACCAACCTGGCAACCATGCCCAACCCACTTGGTGCCGTCCCAAATTTTTGATCCGGCTGCGGCGCTGCCTTCTTTGATTGAAGTTCCCGCATTAGCCAGAGTTTCCTTGAAACCATTCTGGTGCGCGTTGCTCACTTTTTCTTTGGTGGCAGATGCACCGGTGGCAACCTTTTCTCCACCCCACTTCAATCCATGACCAATTGCTTTGACACCTTTTACGGTGGCTCGCGATCCGGCGGCGATATCATATCCGGTGGCTTTGGTTGTCGTAACAATACCGCTGCCAATTTGACCAAGTCCTTCTCTTATTGTTGGACGATCAGATGAGATAAGACTTGGAGTCTTTTGAACAACTGGTGCTTGAGCCTTCGGTGTGGTTGCCGGTTTGAATTCTTTGCGCTCGGTTGTTGTCGTTGAAGGAACTGATTTCAAAGGCGTCAACGGTTTTTCCGACTTGACTTCCGGTTCGTCAAATTTGATGTCTTTTGGTTTCGGCTGTTCTTCTGGCTCGAACAGAGTTTCTTTTGCTTTTTCCTTGGCGGCAATCTTTCTTGCTTTTTCCCGTTGCTTCTTGAGTTTGGGATTTCTGCCTTCCTCGGATTCCTGCGTGTTCTTTGGCGCTGGAACCATGAAATATGGATCTAGTACCGACGATGCTGCGTTTGCCGGCAGATGCATTGCTGCTATAACACAGCCTGCCACCAAACCTGGCACCCTCTTGTTTGAAACTCTCATCAAGTCGTTCCCCCTAGTCCAATCACGCACGTATAATTCCACCTGTGCTTTTATAGCACAAGCTAAGAAATGTTTCATCACTTTCTAATACCATTTGTTCAGGCTGCGTATAATTGGCATGACGCATTTCGAGGAGTTGTTTTTTCATGCAGGACTATCAAACAGGGCCAGTTCTTTTTGTTGCTATAGTGCTTATTTGGCCAATAGTTCTCGGCTGTATGGGCGCTTACAAGGCTTTCTTTGCTAAATCCAGCGAAGAATAAAAACCGCCACTATTGGATATGCAGTGTATATCCAATGTCAGAAATTTAGTTTGTTTACTGTCGATTGATCTTTGTTTGTTTGAGGGTTTGTCTCGTGCTCATGCCCAGCTGGTAGTTTGACTATCTCTACTGAACATGGGGCATGTGATACTACAGCCTCAGAAACACTGCCTAATAGAAATCGAGTAAAACCACGTCTGCCATGTGAACCCATCACAATTAGGTCGGCAGGCCATTCTCGAGCAGTTTCCAGAATCTTGTCCTTTATGTAGCCTTCAAACACGTCGCTTATCACGTTGTCGGCGCCAAATTTCTGTTCAAGCTTTTGGGTGGCATCATTTACTAGTCTTTTTGCTGACTCAAGTATTTCCTTTTGTGCCTCCAGAGCTAGTGGCACGTAACTCGTGTGCCAACCGGCGTACTCCGGATGGAACGGCTCGACGACAGAAACTGCTCTAAATTTGCTGTCTTTTGGCCAGGGACGACCTAAAACTGAATCCAAGGCAGCTAACGAGTGCGGCGAATCATCTATAGCCAACAGAATGTTCATTGTCTTTCTCCTGCAACTCCTATCTCGATCTTACAACTCTACGCGTTATAAGACCGAAAATCACTATGAATAGCTACGACTTTTCACGCCTACAGGGGAAGCCGTAATTGGCTTTCTGACTCATTATTAAATATGGAGGCATTTAATCTTGGGGTGGTTAACAATGAATTCCGGGGAAGTTTGGAGCAACAATTTTTACAACTTAGGACAAGCAAGTTTTGAGGCCGGGAGCTATGCTCACGCGGTTATGATGTTTTCCCAGGCGGTCAAGGCAAATCAAAACAACTGGCAGGCTCGTTTTTACCTGGCCCAGTCCTGCCATGCGGCCAAAATGTACGAGGAGGCATCCATCAATTTCAGGCACATTATTAGAGTTTGCCCGGATGAAGAGCTACGTCAGCGAGCATCCGTGGCTCTCAATTCAATTGAATCAACGAGCCTGGTGAGATGGTTGTTACATCCTTTACAGTCAACAAAGCTTTCAGCCACGGCCTAGCTTGCTTGTGCTAAGTTGAAATTACACATCCGTGGTAACGTTACCGATTTTTACTAGCTAAGTATCGGCATTACGCGTACCCACGGGTGTCTTATTTATGCTCCGGTTCCGTCTTCGCGTTTTGCAAACGCTACGACTTCACCTTCGCCAGCCATCCGGCATTTCCATCTGCGCTCGGCAGCGACCTGCTCATCGCAGCTCTTGCCTCGCTTCAATTAGGCTCCGGCTGCGTTTCACTTCGCCTTCGCTTGCCGTTCGGCAACATGAGTGCGCTTCGCAGCGACCGCTTCATCAGCGCTCTTGTCCGACGACTCGCTGAGTCGTCTCCTTGCTTCTTGTTATTCTTTGCTGCCGATTAGGATGATGTTGGTGCCGATTTGGTATGGGAAGCCATTTTTCGGGTTCTTGATTTTGCCGTTGGCATAGAAGCCGACAGAGCCGGTTTTGAATTCGCGGGCTTCGGCAGTTAATGTACCCCAGACTTCGCCACTGGCTGTCTTGAACTCAAGGACTAAGGCTGGCGGTGCGTCTGTGTCTCTTTTGGCCATGATAATTCTCCTAAATAGGTTTTCCAAGTTTACAGGAAACTGATACCACTCCTGAGAATTGAAAACTTATGCTTATTATTTGGGCACATATTTTAGCCGGATTTGGCGCCTCAAAGATGCCGGAAAAGTAGATAAAATGGCTAAAAATGACCATCCGAACGGCTTGACATCTGCCTTAAAATCGGTTAAGCTTTGCCTGCTTCGGGCGTTCGGAGCATTTACTAGACAAACAAAGTACCAGAGGCTCCTTAAGTGGAGTTGCACGGACTTTGGCTGTGGGGATTTTGTTATGCGGAATAAAGACTTTTCTAGAAGGCGAGGTCAAAAAGGAGAATTCCTTATTGATGGCTCGCTTTCGATTGCCATGTTATTTGGATTGGTGATGTTGCCTTGTGCTGATTTGGCTACTTTGGGCATGCGTCATGTGTTTTTGTCAGCTGCTGCCCGCAACGCGGTGCATGTAGCGTCTAAAGCCAAGACATTCGAGACCAGCCTGAACAAGCCTTCGGCTAAGGTCGTTGCCGACCAGGTAGCTAAAGCTACTGCAAATGGCTTTTCCGGAATTGATGTTGAAAGCGTGGATACCTATATTTTGGCCACTAATTTGGACACCCAAGAAACCATTCGTTATAGCGACAAGCTCCCGAGACCGGCTGACACCAGCACCTATGTCTACAATGTAGAAACAGTTTTGACAGCCAAAATACATCCTCTCTTTACGCTTAATAAGGACTTGATGGGTTCGATACCTGGTTTGACGGTGCCGATGGAAGGCAAAGCGTCAGCTCAGGAATATTGCGAGCACACCCAAGGTCTTAACTACTAATAGCCATGAACAAAAAAAGACAGCTACGAAATTGTCGCGGCCAATCATTGGTAGTGCTGGGAGCATTCCTTGCATTATTTGTGGTGGGTGTTCTTGGGATGTTCGCATTTGATGCAGGACGAGTAGAAATTGCCCGCGAGCAACTGATGGGCGCCTGCGATGCAGCCGCTCTATCCAGCGTTTGTACTCTGGCGGGCTCGGACATAGCCAATGCAAGTGACGCGCATACGCATGCCATCAACTTGGCGATGAATTCGTTCCAACAAAATTACGTGATGGGTAAGCTTTTGAGTAATGCGACTCAGGGTGCCAAGAACGCTAATCCAGGACCGGACGAAGCGGTAGTGAATATAGAAATCCTAGATCCGCACAACAATTACCAGCCTGTAAGTGCCGGTGATCCCAGAGGCAAAGTCGTCAGAGTTTACGGTTCTTATGGAGTTGTGCCTGTCTTTGCAAAATTTCTTGGCGTAGACAAAGTTGTTGTGCATGCCAACTCGTCAGGCGGAATTCCGCAGCTTGATTTGATTTTGTGTTTCGATGTCTCGGCATCGATGGATGATCAAACCAAAGTTACCTTTGTTAAACGTCAATTCGATCCTGGTGCAAACAAAATCGCTTATACAATTACTTCTACAAATGGTTCGCCAGTTGGACCTACAGCTGAAGGACCAATAGCTGCTATTGTGGGAGCCCAGCCATCGGGAACAGCTTTGAATGGTTTGTCACCACAAAATTTGGAATGTGCTGATTACACAACTAGCCACCCGCTTAATTTCAGTGAGAGTACCGATGCCAAAGGTTTGCGCGGCGCAACAAATACTGGATCGCCTCCAGGAAACTATCCCGGTCCTTCTGCAAGTGGTGTTGGTGGTGCGTTCACATTTACAGATGTGGTAGTAAATTTGGACGGCAATGTGAAATTCCAAGGTTTCAGCAAAGACGGTTATGACTTCCCCGATGTGGCAACACTTGTGGAAGCAGCACGCGGCAATTTAGAAAACGAAGCTGTTTTCCAATCTAGTAAGGCAAAACAGTCGCTGCCTTATTTGACTCCCAGACCAGGCTATCAGGCAAAGTATCTGGAATGTGCTAGGCCTCAGCAGCAACCGATTGAGGATGGCAGATATGCAGCACAGTATTTCCTTAACATCATGAACATTAATACGGATGCTCACTTTGGTGTGGTTTCCTTCTCTAACGAGGCTGGACCAACAAAACTGCCTGGCTTCAATGTTTCCCCTAAATACAATGCCGGCGGCACATGTGAAGTAGTCATACCGACAGTGGAATTAAGTCGCAATCAAAATAATTTCACTAATGTTATGTCGGCAGTCGGCAGTGTAGAAGCTTATGGATCAACCAATATTGGTGATGCAGTCAACACAGCTGTTCAGCATTTGAAAGCACAAAATAGACCAACGTCCAAGCAGGTAATTGTGTTGTTTACGGATGGCATGCCCACACAAGGTGGACCGCTAAGCAATGATCCGTTTACCAATGCGCGGCAAGCTGCTGTAAAAGCACATGACGCCGGTATTCCTGTTTTTACATTAGGATTGGCGCAGAATCAGGAAATCATTCCTTACGAGACGGCAATTCTCAATGATACTAATGACGATCCAGGTTCCGGTGGTATTGCTGCTATCTCGGGTAATGGTGCAAGATTCTATTTGGTCACGGATTCAAGTAAGTTGCGTGCAACTTTTGAAAACATTGCTCGCCAGTTGGTTCAATTGATTGATACAGGGGTGGAAGAATGAGAAGGCGTAAGCAGAAAGGTCATCTGATGTTTGAATTGCCTATGGCTTCATTTTTCATTGTCTTGATTGCTTTGATAACAGCCAACATGAGTTTGCTTCTCTGGGGCATCAACTTCAACGATCGTGCGTGCCGTGATGCTGCTCGCTCTGCTGCACAAGGCAGTGATTACGAGAGTGCACTCAAGCTTGCTAAAGCGTCTTTGAAAGCGCACCGCGCCGATGGATTTATGATTGAACAACCGGAGTTGTCTGCCGGTGACTTTGTCTATGAGGATTTCGGCGGCACAGCACCAGCTGATGTGTCACCATACGTCAAGGTTAAGACGACAACGCGTGTGAGAATTCCAGCGCCTATTATGTTGTTGGGTTTGGCGCCAACGTCTAACGGCTTTATGAACGCTACTTGCATCTATTGCTTCCCCATTGTCAAATTCAAGCTTCGCTTGAGCTAGCTTGAACCATTGAAACAAGGTACTTGGACAAAGTATCTTGACCACCTGATTTAACAAGGTCGATTACTTTGGAGCCGGTAATAACTCCATCGGCACCGAGTGCAATCATACGCTTTGCGTGCTCTGGTGAGGAGATGCCGAAGCCAACAAGTAGAGGGAGTTTCGTTGACTTCTTAACGGTGCTTATAAGGTCCTGTAAGCGCTGATCAAAGTCTTCATGAGTTCCCGTAATACCCAAGCGAGATACGACATATAGGAAGCCGCTGGCTTGTCCTAAAATCAACTCCAGCCGTTTTGGCGTCGTTAAAGGCGAGACTATAAATATCTGTGCCAATCCGTTTTGCCGAGCAAGATTGGCTGGTTGCTCCGATTCTTCCGGTGGCAGGTCGACGATTAGAATGCCGTCTACCCCTACTTCTTTTGCTTTAGCGTAAAAGGCTTCCGTGCCATATTTAAGAACCATGTTGTAATACACAAGCAATCCAATTGGAATCATCTTTTCAAAAGTTCTCACTTCTGCAATTAAATTCAACGCGTCGTTTACGCTGAAATTCGAGGCAATTGTTTCAACGGCTGCTTGTTGAATGGTCGGGCCGTCGGCAATTGGATCGGAAAAGGCTATGCCCAGCTCAAGGGCACTGGCGCCTGATTGAATCATGGTTTTGATGGTCTCGAGGCAGGTGTCTCTATTTGGCCAGCCAAGCATCGTAAAAGGGATAAATGCCTTTTTGTTGTTCGTTTGCAAGTGAGCAAAGGACTCGTCGTACCGATGTGTTAATGTCTCAGGCATTAGGCATCTCCTTAAGCACCTGTTCTAAATCTTTATCGCCGCGTCCTGAAAGGTTGACGAGGATGTTTTTGCCTTTACCTGCGCCGGCTGCTAACTCTTTGGCATAGGCCAGAGCGTGAGAACTTTCCAGGGCTGGAATTATTCCTTCCAGTTTGGATAACTCGTTGAAAGCACTAAGTGCTTGCGCATCAGTTGCCGATTCATATTGCGCTCGGCCGATTTCTTGCAAATAGGCATGCTCGGGGCCAACAGAAGGATAGTCAAGACCGGCAGCCATACTGTAAGTCTCTTGCACTTGCCCATCTTTGTCTTGCAACAACATGCTCATCATGCCGTGTAAGCAGCCGACTTCTCCTTTTGCTAAAACGGCACCATGTTCGTGCGTATTCAGTCCTTTGCCGGCTGGTTCTACGCCAATGAGTTTTACTTCTTTGTCGTCCAGAAAGGCAGCGAATATGCCAATGGCATTTGAGCCGCCGCCAACACAGGCAAGCACATAATCAGGCAGTGTCTTGCTGCGTTCTAGAATTTGCGCGCGCGCTTCATCACCGATTATTCTCTGGAAGAATTTTACAAGTGTGGGAAATGGATGCGGTCCGGCTGCTGTGCCCAGCATGTAATGTGTATCTCGCAAATTGGAAATCCAATCTCGCAACGCTTCGTTTATTGCATCTTTTAGTGTGCGCCCACCGGTTTTTACTGAATGAACTTTTGCACCCATTAATTTCATTCGCAAAACATTTGGCATCTGTCGCTCAATGTCCACTTCGCCCATGTAGATTTCCGTAGGAATTCCCATAAGTGCGCCGGACATGGCGGCAGCTACGCCGTGTTGTCCGGCGCCAGTTTCGGCTATGATGCGCGTCTTGCCCATGTATTTGGCAAGCAAGGCTTGTCCTAGTGCGTTGTTGGTTTTGTGAGCACCGCCATGAACTAAGTCTTCGCGTTTTAGATAAATATTGGCGCCCCACTGTTTAGATAAGTTGGTTGCTAGATAAAGCGGTGTTGGACGTCCGGCATAATTTACCAACAAATCCTTGAGCTCATCATTGAATTTCTTATCGTTGGATAAGCGCAGGAATGCTTCTTCCAGCTCTTCGAGAGCAGGCATTAACGGTTCTGGTGCATAAACACCGCCGAATTTGCCAAACTTACCTAGTGACTGCATAAGCTATTCTCCCTGACTGTTTGACAAAAACGTTTTACTTTGTCGTGATCTTTTTTGCCTGGTGAACTTTCAACACCAGAGGCAACATCCACCGCGAAGGGCCGCAGGGTGATGAGGACCTCTTTGACGTTATCCGGTGTCAGTCCACCGGCGAAAAATAATGGCGGCAACTCTTTGTGGTTTTTGGTCACTCTGGTTGCCGTAGCTAAAAGCCGCTGAATGTCATCCGCATTGTTTTTTGCTCTGTCCAACAAAATGTAATCAGTAAAACCAATATATTTACCGATGGATTCTGCTGTTAAGCTATCTGTCAATTCAAAGGCTTTGATCACTTCTTCGTCAGTAAATGCGCAGCACTCAGGGCTTTCGCTGCCGTGATACTGCACTAGTGACAGACCTAGAGCAGAGACGGTGAGATCCACTTCTGTAGGAGAATTGTCCTTGAACACACCAACTATTGAAACTCGATCATCCAACTCGTGAACTATTTCTTTGGCGGCGTCAAACGAAATTGCGCGCGGACTTTCTTTGACAAATATCAAACCAATAAAATCGGCGCCTGCTTCAACTGCGCAACGTGCATCTTCAATATTGGTGATACCGCAAATCTTTACCTTACTCATCGTCCACTCAGCTCCTTGAGCTTGGCTTCTAGATCCTTAGCTTTCATCAAGGCGCTGCCAATAAGAAAGCGCGAACAGTAAGGAGAAAGACGGTCGATATCCTGCCTGCTTTCAATTCCGGAGGCAGATACCGCTATTGCATAATCAGGTATTAGCGGTGCTAACCTTTCTGTTGTTGAGAGATCAATTTTTAGATTGTCCAGATTTCGATTATTAATCAGCAGTACTTGAGGTGTTATATCAAGTGCACGTTTTAATTCTTCCTCGTTTTGAATTTCAACGACAGGAGTCATCCCCAGTTCAAGAGCTACGCTGTGCAAGGCGGCAAGTCTATTGTCTTCTAGCGCTTTCACGATAAGAAGAATTGCCTCGGCACCCTTCAGTCGTGCTTCGTATATTTGAAAGACGTCAATAATGAAGTCCTTGCAGAGCACCGGCAAGCGCGTGTAATGAACAACATCTTTCAATAAAGTCAAGCTGCCGCCGAAGTAACGCATATCCGTGAGTACCGAAATAGCTGCTGCGTATTTGTTGTAGGCATCAAGAATTGGCTTTATATCCGGTTCCTTTTTGAGAACTCCAGCAGATGGAGAGGCAGGCTTGATTTCAGCAATTAGACGCAAGCCACCGCCAGTGAGACTTTTTAGAAAATCACCGGTTCCAGGTTCAATAGAGTTTTCCAGTTCGGCAAGACTTGTGGCGGTCTTGCGCACTTCAATTTCTTCGCGTTTGTGGGCAATTATTTCAGCAAGTACAGTTGATTCTGGCATATGCCCTCCTTAGTTGATCGAGCTTTTTCATAACCAAACCATTGGACAATAATTCTTGTGCTTGTAGGCGTCCTTCTTCTATGGAGCCGGCACGTTCAGCGGCATATAGACCCGCACCTGCATTTAAGCAAACAAGCTCGTAATAGTCAGAAGATTTGTCTGAGCCTTCAAATAGTTTTACAAGGGCTTTGGCCCCTTCTTCCGGTTTTAATGCTTCGCTGCTGTCAGCTTCTTTTTTATTACTTAGTGTTGAAGCGTCATAAGTGGTTTCGGTCTTTGCGCCACCTACAACTTCCATTAAAGTGATTGGAGAATAGTGGCATAACTCATCTAGATTATTCTCGGCCCTTACGACGAGAGCTTTTTTAGGTTGAACATGTTTAGACAGATATTCAGACACGATATGTTGCATCGTTGAGTCGGAGATGCCCATTAGTCTGTAGTTAGGTTTGAAGGGATTTAGGAGTGGTCCGATGTAATTGAATATCGTCTTGATACCAAGCTTCTTGCGTAAGGGCGCAAGCTTGGCAAGAGAAGGGTAAGCTTGTGGAGCGAAGAGAAAGATCAAGTTCGTTTCTTCAATCAGATTACCGATTTCTGCTATCGGTATGTTGGATGAAAAGCCCAGTGCTTCCAATATGTCGAAGCTGCCACTTGAGCTGCTAACGGCGTGATTGCCGAATTTTGTGACTGTCAGACCGGCAGTGGAAAGCACAAAAGCAACAGCCGTGGATGTGTTGTAACGCGAAATGCCACTGCCACCTGTGCCTGAGCAGTCGATAAAACTATTGCCGTCAATCTGTTGAATACCTTCAATACAGGTGGCGCGTATTGTTTCAATGAAATTATGAACAGTGTCTACATCAAGTTTTTCAGGAGTTAAGGCAATGAGATTTTCCTTGAGTTCCTCTTCGGGTAACTCAAGATTGATTATTTTGCCTATGTATTCAGGTGTCAGCATATTTCCACGAAATTCCTTAATATGGTCTGACCGGCAGGTGTACCAATAGATTCCGGGTGGAATTGCACACCGTAAAGTGGGTATTCTTTGTGTTGCAGTGCCATTATTTCGCCATCGTCTGAAGTGCGGGCGGTAATCTCCAACATTTTGGGAAATTCGTTATCTTCGGCAACCAAAGAGTGGTAGCGCATAGCTTCGAAATTGCCTCCGAGACCCTTGAACAATTTCGATTCTTTTGTAATTTCAATCGTGCTTGTTTTGCCGTGGACAATTTTCTTGGCTTGACCGACTTTGCCGCCAAGGTGCTGCACCATGCCTTGATGTCCAAGACAGACTCCAAGAATTGGTATGTTTAATTTGGCATGTTGGCGAATTACATCCTTGCAGACACCGAAATCAGCATCATGCGCCGGATGTCCCGGTCCGGGTGAAAGAATTATTCTAGAAGGCTTTTTCTTTACGATCTCATCGAAAGTAATGGCATCGTTGCGTACCACTTCGACGTGTTCATCTGTTAGTTCCTGAACCATTTGATAAAGGTTGTACGTAAATGAATCGTAGTTGTCGATTAATAGAATAGACATTACTGCAACCTCTCAGCTAATTTGATTGCCGTCAAAACGCTTTTGGCTTTATTGCGTGTTTCGTTGAATTCAGCAAGAGGGTCTGAATCATAAACAATGCCGGCTCCGGCATTCACATGTGCATAGCCGTCTTTGATTACTGCCGATCTAATAGCTATTGCGCCATCGGTATTACCGAAGCAATCGAAGTAGCCAACGGTGCCAGAGTAGATTCCTCGTTGTTCCGGTTCCAGTGTCGAAAGTAGTTGCATCGCGCGAATTTTGGGAGCGCCAGATACCGTGCCGCGAGGAAAACATGAGCGGACTAAATCAAATCCATCTTTCTCCGGCTTCAACTTTCCTGAGACATCGGTCGCCAGATGCATCACATGGGAGTATCGAGTTATCTGGGCAATCTCACCGACTTTTACGGTACCGACCTGACAAATGCGTCCTAAGTCATTTCGTCCTAGGTCGACTAGCATTCTATGCTCGGCCAATTCTTTTTCGTCTCTCTGCAACTCATCGGCAAGTTCGATATCTTCTTGTTCGGTTGCGCCACGGGGACGAGTACCGGCAAGGGCACGCAGAAGAGCATCGCCGTTTTTCGCTCTAACAAAAGTCTCCGGTGAAGAACCCACATATTCAAAACCGGGACACTTTAAGAAGTAGCCATAGGGAGAAGGATTTATTGCTTGCAGAATTCTATAGATGGTCAGGGCATCGCTTCTAACCGGTTGACTGAATCGGTGTGAGACAACAATCTGGAATACCTCACCCTGGACGATGAATTCTTTGGCGTCTTTAACAGCGGACATGAAAGTATCTTTTGTAAATGGTCCACTAACATTCTTGAATAATTCTTCTTCGGTTAAGCTGCCGGTTGTCTTCAGTGGTGTCAAATGCCTTGCCGATAAGAGTTTCTTCTGAAGAGATTCAGCGTGATCACTTCCGCGATAGGAAATAATATGAATCATGCGCAAGAGGTGATCAAAGATTACTACAGAGTCATATAGCCCATAAAATCCTTCCGGCACGTTGAAAGGATCTTCTGACTGCTGTGGAATGCCTTCAAAGTATTTTGTAATTGCATAACCTAGATAACCGACCAGTCCGCCGGCGAAAGGCAAATCCGAAAGTGGTTTGCTCGGTGCGATAGAGGATTGAAATTCCACTAGTTGATCTTTCAGCAGTTTCAATGGATCAGTGAATTTCTTTTCTTCAACAGAGGCGTTGTTCTTAATTGTGGCGTTACCGTTTTTCAGACATATTGTCTTAATTGGATCAACGCCCATTATCGAAAAGCGAGCTAGCCGCGTATCGGATTCACTGCTTTCAAATAGAAAAGCCGTATCAACATCGGCACTTAATTTGTGAAAAGCGGAGACAGGCGTTTCAACATCTGCCAATATCGAGATGATGGTTGCTGTTTTTAATTGGTTTGCTGCTTGAGTCATTTGTTTGCCTTTAATCATGATAAAAGAAAGAACCGCAGGATATAAGAGCAAGCCTGCGGTTCTAAATACTTATATGTATGGACGACAAAGGCTGCTCAGGTTTTATGACCAGAGCCACCAATTTTTGTTTGTTACATTACGTGTCATATTTGCTTTTGTCGTTTTCTGAATTGGAACTAATGCCGCTTCCTAAAGTCTATATCTATATAACTAGATATTGGGGAAAGCGCTCAAAACGCTGTTGATACGGCAATGTTAACACAGGTCCTAACGTTTGCAAGGTTCGTTAATTGCTGGAGCGTTATTTCTGCTTGACTAAAGGGCATATGCCATGTAGGATCATCGGGCCGGCGGGAAAGTCGCCAAAAAAGAGAGAACAATGACCACTTTTAATTATTACTGGTACAAGAAGGTTTGCCTGGGGTGACGTAGGTCGCTTTTATTCATCCAGGTAAACCGCAGGTCTTGTATCTGCGGTTTTTGTTTTTAAAGGGCTAATTAAGCAAATGACTTTCAACGCATCTCCAACCACAACTTGGTATAGCTACTGGACCAGGGGACGACCCAGGTAGGTTGAACATGAGCATTTAAGCCATTTCAAGCCTGGGTCCGCCATAGAGCGACCCAGGCTTTTTGTTTTTCACATTCACATTAAGAGGACAGAACAGTGTTACAAGCAAAACTAGCAAGCAAGCAAGAAGAAGGACATAAATCGACAGTACGCATCTCCGAGCGCCTGGAAATAGGCGGCAATGAGATAGTGATTCTTGGCGGACCATGTGCCGTTGAGAGCCGCGAACAAATGGACCAGGTAGCCACAGAACTGGCTCCAGCTGCCATTCAGGTCATCCGTGGCTGTATCTTCAAGCCCCGCACGTCCCCTTACTCCTTCCAAGGACTCGGTCAGGAAGGAGTAGCTGTTTTGGATGAAGTTCGCCAAAAGCACAGCCTGCCTGTAATTACAGAAGTTATGTCCGTTGAGCACGTCCAGCAAGTCTTGGGACATGTGGACATTTTGCAAATTGGCAGCCGCAACATGCAAAACTTCGAGCTTCTGAAAGCTGTAGGACAGACCGATTTGCCGGTATTACTGAAACGCGGTCTGGCTGCCACATTAGAAGAGCTGCTTATGGCTGCCGAATACATCATGAGCCAGGGTAATCATCGCGTGATTCTTTGTGAAAGAGGAATTCGCAGCTTTGACCCCGAAACCCGCAATGTCCTGGATTTGGGCGCAGTTGTCGCCCTCAAGCATCTGACCCACCTGCCTGTCGTGGTTGACCCAAGCCATGCCGCCGGCAAGCGGGAGCTGGTTGCCGACCTTGCCCGCGCTGCAGTTGCCTGTGGCGCCGATGGACTAATCATCGAGTGCCATCCGGAGCCGGAAAAGTCGGTCTCAGATGCTCGCCAGGCATTGTCTTTAGAGGACATGGCTAATCTGGTTAAGAGCATTAAGCCAATAGCTGAAGCTATCGGTAGAAGACTCATTAACACCAAGCCGAACTTCTCTGTAGTGTCGGGTCTGGCTGTTGGACATCAGAGCGAAGATCGTTGCCGCGCTTAGTTAATCTAATAATTTAGGGGATAGGAAAATGAGTTCAGTAAATAACACGGCAAACACAGCGCGATGGCAAAGCAATTTATCCATTGCGCAAGCCGAAGTTGAAACGGGGGCAGATACAATTGCTGTTCCGCAAATTTGTGAGCTGCGTCACAAAATAGATCGTATCGATAGCGACATCGCTAAATTGCTTGTAGAAAGATTTTCTGCTGCTCAGAAAATAGGTAACTTGAAAGCTGAAGCCAAACTGCCTGTATTGGACAATCTGAGAGAAAAAGAAGTTTTGCAGCGGGCGATCGACGCCGCAGATGATCCGGCAAGCAAACAAGCACTGGAGACAATCTTCACTGTAATTATGGAACAGTCAAGAAAAATCCAGGCTCAGATCAAAAATGAAAAGAATAAGTCCTTGGCGTTTCCAGAAGTGTTAGTGATTGGCGTAGGACTTATTGGTGGAAGCCTTATACGACAAATAAACACGATGCTTCCTGATACACGCATCTTTGGTTGTGACGAAGCCGTTAAGTTGCTGTCTGTTTTCGAAGCCGGATTTATAGAAAAGGGCGACAGTAATTTCACTAACCTATTGCATGAGGCATCTTTGGTAGTTCTAGCTTCTAGTCCAAAGACCAATTTAAAACTGCTCAAGCAAATAGCCCCATTTTTGAAACGGGGACAAGTGGTGATGGATGTCACCTCGACAAAATCATCCATATGTAAGTTGGCTGAGCAGTTAGACCTAAACGAAGCTGAGTTTATTGGCGGACATCCTTTTATGGGAAGCGAAAAGCAAGGCTTTGAAGCATCCTCCGAAGTAAAGGTAGATGGCTCGGTGTTTTGCTTGACGCCAACTGCTAAGTCGTCGGAAGTTTCAATCGGTCGAGTTTTACGATGGCTTGGCGATCTGAATTTTCGGGTTGAAGTCATGGATGCAAAATCACATGATGCGGTTGCTGCCAGAATCAGTCACCTCGTTCAGTTAATAGCTGTAGCGTTGGGATCGTCTATGAAGGAATCGCTTAGTGAAGAAGAGCTTGCGGCGATATCTGGTATTTCCGGCAAAACCTTTCGTGAATTGCGAAGGCTGATGAATTCACCGAGTGCGATGTGGAGTGAAATTGTTCAGCAAAATGGTAGTGAAATCATTCAATCACTGAGTGATTTGCGTGCGAAACTTTTAGAGATAGAAGGCGCTATTGAATCGGGTGATCAACTAAAGCTTGCCGAGCATTTTGAAAATGCAGCAGAAATTCCTCAGGCTTAGTTAAGTAAAGCAAACACCGGCAGGGGTATGGACTGCCGGTGTATTGCAATAGGTCATTGCGCGAGCTTGTTAAGCTTTTGCACCACGGAATTGGTGGCCCATAGGACCGCCGTGGCCGCGGAAACCGCCTCGTGAGGGGCCGCATCCACGCTTATGACCGTAGCCATGGCGCATCTTTGAAAAAGCTGCGCGTTGCTCAGCTGTGAAGACATCAGCTGCTGCCAACTTAAGATTTAGTCTTGCGGTTGACAGATCGCCCTTCAAGCCGTTGATTTTGCCCTGCAAGCTAATCGCTGCAGACTTATCTACGGTTGGCTTCTTGAAGACAGAGCGTAATTGTGACTTTGCCACTTGCAATTCGGCCTTTTTAGTTGCCGTATCAAGAGTGTATTGATTGCGAAGCGCCATCAGTTTTTCACGTTGCTCAGGGGTGACTTTCAAAGTCGGGTCAATTGAGACCTGTGCTTGTGCTATTTCAGGTTCGACAACAGATGGGGCATCCTGAGCGAACACTGGTGTTGACATGAGCAATAGGGCACTCAACGCCAGAGATGGGAGTAATTGCATTTTATTTTCCTTTACTAGTGTTTTGTGATTTTGGGGCGTGTGTGTGGACTCACGAAAGAAGTAGACGTCAAACGGACCTACGGGTTCCTGACCAAATGGTTGGTGCCTTGACTTGTTGGTTTTTGCGGAGACTGTGGACTATTTAGACCTTGACTGGCGTTTTCGCGATCGGAGATTCTATTGCTGTTGGAGTATGTTCTTCTTCGGATATTTGAGGGACGTGTTTTCCAAAGCCGAATATTGATAATCCAATGATGCCCGTTAGGCACATCAAGAGTGAGCAAACCGTGATAATTCCTGTTGGATCAAAGTGGGCATACAGAGGCGCGGCAATTAATAGGCCCAACGAATAACCAGCATTTGTTGCAAGTAAGCGAAATGCCAAAGCCTTACCTAAATGTGAATTGTGTATTTCAGAGGTAATCAAATTTAGAGTTATAAGTTCACCCATCGGACCACCAAGAGCGGCAAAGGCCGAGGCTAACAGTGATAAAGGCAACCAGTGGCTGAAGGCAATTACTATAAAGCCAATACCAAGCACAAAGTCTGCGGCAAACATGACCAGTGCTTTTCTGTGAATCTGAACGTTGGACATAATGATATTTGCCAGAACATTGCCTAGACCATAAGCGCCGACTATGAAGCCAAAGTCGCCAATGTCGCCGGCTAACGTTGTTTTGATAAGAATAGGGATGCCCACGGTAAATGCGCAGCCCCAGAGTCCGGACATTACAAATGTGGTTAGAAGACCAGCTGCTATTAACTTGTGATCTTTGACAGCGTTGAAGCCTTCCAAAAGATCAGAAATTATGTGTGTAGGATGGACGGACGTTGTTTTGGGCTCATTCCATTTGATGTGAGCACTTAAGGCAAAGATGCCTGCGGCGGAAACCAAAAAGCTGACAGCGTCGATGGTGTAGAAGTGATGCAATGGAAAGAGAGCCACAAGAAATCCGGCAAGGGTTGGGCTTACTGTTCTAGCTATACGTTGGGTGATATCTATTAGACCGTTGAGAGCCGGTAAGCTTTTTGGTGATGGTGATACCAAAGGCAAGCTTGCCTGCAATGCTGGATCAAATAAAGCGCTGAAGATGCCAATCGCTAATCCGACAAACATAAGATGCCAGAAGTTGATTGGTCCATAAGCTGCGGCGATTGGAAGGGTGGCGACTGCAAGAAAACGAATAACGTCAGATGCCACCATAATTGCGCCGCGATTGAATCTATCGGCTAGAACACCGCCCAAAACTCCAAAGGATATGCGCCCAATTGAGATGGCTGCTGCCACAAAAGCTGCCTTAGAGCCAAAAGATTGAACAGCCATCCATATTGCTGCAATCATATAGAGATGATCACCAAAGGCGGAAAGAACCTGGCTCACCCAGAGGGCGGCCATTTTTGGTTCCTTTAAGACTTGTATGTAATTCATAGTCTTGTCCTTTGGTGCGGGCGCATGCAATGCGACCCTACAGAGATTCCGTAACTTACGCCTTTGTGTGCATGAGATCTACACAATTGCAGGAATTGAATTGGGAAGTTTCAGAGAGTAAGTTAGATACTCGTCATCAGTTTTATATCCAAGTGATTCGTAGAGTGCTTGTGCATTTTTGTTTGTGTGTGCTGTTTGCAATTCAACAAAAATAGCTCCATTGGCAATGCAGTATTCCTCGGCTGTCTTCATTAGTTGCTTGGCTATTCCGTGGCGGCGGCAGTTCTCGTCGACGTATAAGTCGGAAAGATACATGTAATGCGTCATGGCAAGAGATGACAGTCGAGGATAAAGCTGAGTAAATCCAACGATTGTTTCTTTTCCGCTTGGTTGTTTAGCTACCGCTGCAAAAATTATTGAACGGTTGTTCGATAAATTTTCAGTGATGAATACTCTTGCTTTATCTAAAGCAGGTTGCATTTTATAAAAGCTGCGGTACGAGTTGAATACGGGCATGAGTGCTTCCACATCGCTCAATTCAGCTCGGCGTATTTGTAGTTGCATGTTGACCTCCATAAAAAAGTGCTTTTCCGGATACCACGCGCGTAACTTCTTTGGCGACTGTCGGTGCGCTTTTAATGCCTCCTGAACTCCACCCTGTTGCCACTATCAGTTCAGGTAATTCCTTAAAGCATTTGACTACGCCATAACCGTCATCGGTGAATGCGTCGTAACTTCTTTTGGCGGAGATGCTCTCGACCATAGTGACCCAGGGGAAGTGATTTTGCAATAGATTATGTAGTCGATTCGACAAATCGTTAGATACTTCATGGTCGTAATGGGATTTCATGACTGCGCCTTTGCTGGCTCTTGTTACCTAACGAACCAAGAAATACGCTGCCATCACGAAATGGTGCCACGTAGAATCCTGCTATATTGAAAAATATAAAAAGCTGAATTCTCGTCAAGCCCAGCCTGTGGGCGACATTGGTACTTTTGCTACTTCTGCAAGTCGCCAATATTAATGGGCTATACCTAAATTTAGTATTTGAAAGCCCGTTGTCATGGGAGCCAATGAGGTTCCTTTCCATCATTGAAAAGATACCGTAAAGAGAAACAATTTTTCGTTGCAATTTTCATGCTCACTCCCGAAGGATATGTGATGCGCTTAAATGAGGGTGCCGAACGTAATTTTTATGCATATTGCACTGCCAGGAATGGACGGACTCCATGCCACCATGTTGATACGCGAGCTTGAGAAAATGAATAGAGGCGAGCACGTGCCGATTATTGTCTTAACAAGACATGGCGATTAAACCAGATGCATTGTCGCCGGCATGGATGACTATTTACAGAAGCCTACGCTTTTGGCTGACATACAAAGGGTGCTGCAAAAGCATTTGGTTGTTAGCTAACAAAGCCTTTGTATTTCATGTAATACGCATATTACATCGTAAATTAATGGATGTTTACCGTAGGGCGGATGTCGAGCCGATTCCCGAGAACCCTAACAGGACAAGGCTTTTGGGGCGTCGGAAGGGTAAAAATGGGTGGGCTTGACGGAAATAGACCGACCGGTCTATTCTATAAGCATGAACCGGGATGACCAGCTTCTATATAAGGTGAATTATGAGTCCTAAAACTGCGACAAAGCAAGAAACAAAAACAGCGTTGCTGCAAGTTGGCATGGATCTGATGTTGGAAAAGGGTTATACCAACACCGGCATTCAGGAAGTGCTCAATACTTTAGGCGTACCAAAAGGTTCTTTCTATCATTATTTTGACAGCAAAGAAAATTACGCGGTTGAAATCATTCACTTTTTTGATCAAGACTATTCAGCCAATTTGCAGACGATTCTACGTAATCCAAAGCAAAAACCGCTGGAGAGACTACGGACATACTGTGAAACAGGCAAAGCAATGCTTGTTGCTCAGGAGTGTCGCAAAGGTTGTCTAATTGGAAATCTAAGCCAAGAAATGGCTGATCAAAGCGAAGTCTTGCGCAAGGAATTATCCAAAGTGATGGACAAATGGCGCAACTTATTTGCGGAGTGTATTGAAGAAGGACAAAAGTCCGGGGAGATTAAAGACAATAGGAGAGCGCAAGAAATTGCAGAACTATTCGCCTGTGGTTGGGGTGGTGCGGTAATGAGAGCCAAAACAGTCAAGGATCCTCAACCGCTCGATGTCTTTATGGACCTAATGTTTGAAGATGTGTTGAAAGCCTAGACGGCAAGCCGATCTAGCGCAAAATAAATAGGACGTTTTTTTCGAGCCGTGCTCGGATTGGACTGGACTGTTTTTCTAAAAAAGGGGTGAATCAGGATGTTTGTATCAAGATCAATTGCCAAAGACTATTTAACAGCCGGCAATCCGGATGTGGCAACCGGACTTTTAAAAGAACTGGCTTTTTCAAGCGACGCATCGGTGAGAGCGCGTGTAGCAGAAAATTTGTCTACGCCCGTTGGCATTCTTGCTGTGCTTGTAAATGATGAAGACAAGGAAGTAAGACTCAGTCTGTCTGCCAACAAATCATTGCCAAAAATGTTTTTGGCAAAGCTTGCTTTAGACGAAGATGCAGATGTTCGTTTTGGCTTGGCAGACAACGCTCAAATTCCGACAGATCTTCTTAGGATATTGAGCGAAGACGAAAATCCATACGTTGCGCACAGGGCATCGTTGACTCTGTCTCGGCTTAAAGGCAATCCGCAAGGATGCTTTGCCTGCGCCTAGGAATAAAACACGGAAACACAAAATACACACAAGTGAGGGTATGAAAATGAACGCACTACAGACAAAAATTGAAGCAACCGCAACCAAGAAATTGGCTGGTAAGGTGGCTCTTGTCACCGGGGGATCACGTGGTATTGGTGCAGCAATTGCACTGCGTCTAGCAGAACATGGCGCTACCGTTACCTTGACCTATAACAACAACAAGGGAAAAGCTGATGAAGTTGTGGAGCAAATAACAAAGCTAGGCAGCAATGCCGTTGCTTTCAAAGCAGACGTTGCGTCAGAAAAAGACAATGCAATCTTGATTGATCTCATTGAAAGATCAATAGGCAAAATTGACATTCTCGTCAATAACGCAGCTGTCTGGGATGCCGCCCCAATCGATCAAATTGATGTCGATCACTATGACCGCGTATTTGATACTAACGTCAAAGGAGTCATTGCTACAACAATGGCAGCTTTGCCGAAAATCAAAAATGGCGGACGCATCATCAATATCTCGTCAGTTGCTGCTGAAGGTGTCATGAAAACAGCAAGCGTCTACTCAGCAAGTAAAGCTGCATTGAATACATTGACGCGCATCTGGGCTCAAGAGCTGGGCGAAAGAAAAATTACCGTCAACGGTGTAGCTCCCGGCACAACTGCAACGGACATGCTCATACAAGCATTACCTGAAGATGTGAAGCAGGAATTCATTTCCAAGACAGCTTTAGGCAGACTTGCCGAGCCAGTAGATATTGCCAATGTTGTCGCATTCCTGGCATCTGACGACGGAGCCTGGATAACCGGACAAACAATCCGTGCCGACGGCGGTATCGTGACGTAGAAAGGAAAGTCCCGCAAGTGGTTAAAACCATTTGCGGGACTAAATGGTTTGTAAGAGTTTAAAATGGCAAATCCAGATTGAGATATTGGAGAACGAAGTTATGTCTAAGGTTGTGCAATTCTATGAAGTCGGTGGTCCTGAGGTTCTCAAGCTTGAGGATGTTGAGAAGAAGCAACCAGGACCCGATGAAGTCCTCATCAACGTTAAGGCGATTGGTCTCAATCGCGCTGAAATTATGTTTCGCGAAGGTAAGTACTTAGATCATGCTCGCGCTTTTCCGTCACGAATTGGCTATGAAGCCTCCGGGATAGTTGAAGCGGCAGGTAGCAACAGTGTTTTTAAGACGGGCGACGTAGTCAGCACCGTGCCTGCTTTTCAGATGGACAAGTATGGCGTCTATGGAGAATGGGCAGTTGTACCGGCAAGAGCTGTTGTTAAGCATCCGGAAAATCTCACAATGGAAGAAGCTACTTCCATTTGGATGCAATATCTAACTGCCTATGGTGCTCTTGTTGAATTCGGCAAATTACAGCCGGGACAAAATATCATTATTACCGCAGCCAGCTCAAGCGTTGGTTATGCGGCAATTCAATTGGCTAAACTCATCGGTGCAAAAAGTATTGCAACGACTCGTACAAGCGCGAAAAAGCAAATGATTCTCGATGCCGGTGCTGATCACGTAATCGTGACTGAAGAAGAATCGCTCGACGAAAAAGTGAAAGAGTATACCAACGGCAAAGGTGCAGAAATGATTTTTGATCCGATTGCCGGACCCATGCTTTTAGAATTAGCAAAATGTGCTGCCTACCATGGCAGGATTTTTGAATATGGTGCACTGAGTTTGCAGAAAACAGGCTATCCCCTTTTTGAAGCTCTCAAAAAAGGACTTACAGTACGCGGATACACGTTGTTTGAAATCACATCAGACGATGAGTTATTTGCTCGTGGTAAGAAATGGGTTTATGACTTGTTGGCAGGTGGCGTACTTAAGCCCGTATTGGACAGGACATTCGAATTGAAAGACATTGCCCAGGCGCATAAGTACATGGAAAGCAACAATCAGAATGGCAAAATTGTTGTCGTAAACCCGTAGTTATGCTGCGCGGTGATTTATTTGGAGTGGGCGATAAGATCGTCGGAGAATTTCTTGGAGAACTGCGAGCAATTTAGCTAGTTAAGTTCATGTGTTTTCACTAATTTTATGGTTGCCAGTAGAGATCCCCGCTCCATATCCCCTGTTGATCTGCTTGAATAGAGTGGTGCTCGTTACACAGGAGTGTTCCCATGGCATTACCACCTCCAATCATGACCGACAGTCACTACAAGGATCGCTTGTATGCGCTTGATTCGCCGGACAAGATTCCAGGTCATTGGAAGGGTACGCCGTTCGAAGGACTCATCAATTCTCATAACTTCGGGATGGGGATTGAGTCAACCGGCAAGCCTCAGCTTTTAATTGCAACTTGTATTGAATTTCGCTATGCCTTACCTGTGCCACGTATGCATGCTTACGTGATACGTCGTGCTTCCGGGCGCCTTATTGGCTCGGAATTCTCCGTTGCTTATGCCATTGCCAAAGGGGTAAGACACTTGGCTCTAATCGGTCACAATGACTGCGGCATGACACAGGTCCAGCCGAATAGAGGTGCCATGATCAACGCTCTTGTTGAAGAAGGTTGGCATCCTGATAGAGCGGAAGAATTTTTTGAGTACCATGCAGGTCGCTATTCGATCTCTGATGAATTGGCATCTTTGGAAAGGGAATATATACGACTGAAAAGGCTTTTCCGCCGCATGAAAATTGCGCCATTATTTTATTCCCTAGCGGACAACAAGCTATTTGTGCCGCAGTGGTACATAGATTTAAGAGCAAAAGGCGGGCTGGATTTTGGAGATACAGTAGCTGATGAGGAACTGCTCTCAGTTACCTGATTTGTGAACCTTGAGAAGTTTTGCTACTGTCTCAATTGTCAAACCGGGCACCAGCAATGTGAACAGCACAACACCAAATGTAAGTACAACCAAAATGTCTCGTTCCGGATAGTCAGGCGGCAGGCTTAAGGCAAGTGCCATACAAAGGGCACCGCGAACGCCCCCCCAAACAAGTACGTGACGCCAGCGCCAAGAGATGTAATTGGACTTGGGTGGTACAAGGCTAAGCGTGTAGATGGCTACGGCTCGGCTCAATACGACGACAGGTATGGCAATAGCAAGCGGTATCAAGTATTGGCTAAGCAAGCTTAGTTTGATTTGCAGTCCTATGAGCAAAAATACCAATGAGTTGACGACAAAGGCTGCAAACTCCCAGAAGGAGTTAACAGCTAGTCTGGTTGTTGGTGACATTGAGCTATGACTGCCATAATTACGTATCACTATGCCGGCGCTGACAACAGCTATTACAGGTGACACATGTAACGGCTCGGCTAATAAATATGCGCCATAAGCAACTAGGACAGTGAGCATTGTCTCCAAGAGATGATCATCGAAAAATTGTGTTAGCTTGGATGAGCCAAATCCTAGGACACAGCCAATTGCCGTGCCGCCCACTATTGAGTACAACAAGTCAAATATTGTTTTGGGAACAGAAGGGACAACTCCTGCCAAAATTATGGCCAGTGTAAGTTGAAACAGCGCCACAGCGACACCGTCATTGAATAGACTTTCTCCTTCGATAATCAAAGTAAGACGCTTGTCCATACCTATTTGACGAAAGAGCGCAATTACGGAAATCGGGTCAGTAGCGGCAATCATGGTGCCAAATAGAAGAGCAGCAGGCAGGCTTAAGCCAGCCAAATAGTGCATGCCGAAGCCGCAAAAGATCATGGTAATAAGCACACCCACAGTGGCAAATAATCCTATCGGCCAGGCATTGGACTTAAGCTCTTGCAGGTCTATGTTCCAGGATGCCTCGAAAAGCAATGCCGGCAGGCAGACTAGAAGAATTAGGTCCGGTGTCATTTCAAATGGTGGCAGAAAATTAGCTAGACCAAGCAGCAGTCCCACAATTACGAGGGCAATTGCGTAGGGGACTTTTACCCATTTAACAGCAATGCCAACGGACATAGCAATGGTGAGGAAAATTACCAGCAGATCAATGTGAAGTGTTGGATGCATTACTGACTATCTCGGCTGCAAAAGGCTTATCGAGCATTCTCGGTTACATTATGACAGACTAGATAAGTATCCGATAGAGTTCTTCATACTCCATTGCCATGCGCTCTTTGCTGAATAATTTGCTGGCACGCTTGCGGCAAACTGAGTGTCCCGGATTGGATGTAAGTACTCCGACTTGTTGACCTTCTGAATCAAGAGCCATAGCAATTTGTAGGATAAGCCGATTGCTCAGAGTCTTATGCCCCAGAATTTCAGCAATGCAAGCCTACAAAACATTTGGGCATATCTCCGATATAGACGTGGCGCCCCTGCGAAATTCACGGGAGTCGTCGCGGCGCTTCCGTGGGAAATTAGTGTGCCGGGTTCCCGGTATAGGTAAATTTGCGCAAAAAAAATAGCTGAGCGTTAATCGCTCAGCTATTTTGGTCTAATTGCTTAGATCGCCTTACTTGAGGTGACCGGCAACCAATTTGGTCATTTCAAACATGGACACTTGCTTCTTGCCTTTGAAAATATCTTTCAATTTGTCATCGGCATTGATCATGCGCTTGTTCTTAGAATCTTGAAGTTTGTTCTTCTTGATGTATTCCCAAATTTTCTTGGTTACTTCAGTACGTGGTTTCGGGTTAGCGCCGATTACTGCAGCGAGAGCCGGTGACGGTGTCATTGGCTTCATGAATGCTGCGTTCGGTTTACGCTTTGTTTTCGCCTTTGGGGCTGCTTTCTTTACCACTTTTTTTGCTGCTTTTTTTGGAGCAGCTTTCTTTGTTGCCTTTTTAGCAGCTGGCTTCTTGGCTACGGTTTTTTTCGTTGCCTTCTTTGCCGGTGCCTTTTTGGCTTTAGTTGCCTTTTTTACTTTTGCCATTTCTGGACTCCTTAACTTTGTAATTCACGTGAATCACACACACCACATTAGGTGACTACTTTGTACACGATCAAAAGAAATTTTTCAACATCTAGAATTCGATTTTCCCTCTGGGTATATCGCGTAGATACCTGATCGGATCCTCGTTTTCAGAGGGGAAAAGGCGCTTTATTCGTGGAAGGGCTTGAGTTCGCCGGGTTTGCGCAGCATCTTATTCACTTCGTCTAGGTGTAGCTCCTCGGCCATGATCATTTCTCGGGCGTACTCCTCGAGAAGTACTGATTTGCCCTCGGAAGCCTTCAACAATTCATAGTATGCCTTTATTGAAGCAGTTTCGTGATCAAGGCTTTCTCTTAAAATGTCGCCTATATCGTGCTTCTCCGTCTCAAGAAGGGGTCCAATCTTGAGGGATGGGTGTCCACCCATCAAAGTAACCAATTCGCCCGCCTTGTGAGCGTGATCGAGGCTCTCTGTGGCATTACCCTTCAGCCAGGAGACAATAGGAATACGATTGTAGCCATAGACCATCAAAGAGTAGTGGGTGTAGCGAACGACTCCGGCGAGCTCAAGCTCCATAATCTTATTGAGAATATTTATCACTTGTTTGTTATCTAAATCGTTCACGATGCCCTCTCCTAGTGCTTTGTAGTCAACTTACGACAAGGTAGCACATGCGACTAACTTGTTGAAGTTGACTACCTATAGATCGTAGGTGTCTGTAACCTATTAACCCTCGTAGGCTTTTTTAAGAGCGGCTAGGTCGAGTTTGACCATATTTATGAGGGCGGACATCATGCGGTCGCACTTCTTTGGATCTCCCGCATTCATCATTTCATAGACTGCAGTTGGCACTATCTGCCAAGACAAACCAAATTTATCTGTGAGCCAACCGCATTGGACTTCTTGCCCTTCGGTAGAGAGATTTTTCCAATAGTAGTCGATTTCTTCCTGCGTATTGCAAGCGACGATGATTGAGACAGCCGGTGCATTGGTCCTCCTGCATTTATTTGCAATTACATAGATCAGATGGAGCTGGAAATTTTAGCCCATTTTAATCAAACCTCCAATTTAATCTCTGTCCTATGCGGTCTGGGAATATCTTCATAGGTGAGGTTAACATGGTTGAGAACAATCGCTATAAGGATGCAGAAGAGCGTGCTCGACCGTCAATAGAGACGGGCGTCAAAATTGATAGGATTATTGAAGGTGCCGGGCAGGCAAGCAAAATTCTAGAAAAACAAGAGCTACAAACCACTGCAGCGTCAGGTAAGTACCTTGAGGCGGTGGAAATAACGAATTCGCCGCCTAGCCGTGGTAATTCCTTGGACGACAATTATGTTGATGGCAGTCGCACGAAAAATCCGGATGAGCGCGACAAAGCGCAAATCGACTCTTTGCCGAGGACACTCCAAGTATGGGAAGAGCGACTGGACATTGCTCTTAAGGCTTTGAGTGACGACCCCCAATCTGAGCAGCTATTGGTCGAGCAGCAGGGGAATTATGCCAAGGCTTCCAAGAATCTTGCCAGGTATATGACGGCAGAGCAAAAGCGCGAACTCATGGAAATGGCCGATAAGGCTACGGATATCCTTCTTGAAAGACAACTCGAGCGTGGTGATATTGAGGGAGCATTTAAAACGCTTGGGGCAAAACTTGATATTGATAGCAATCTCACGGCTAATGCACCGCGCCCACACAAGCATTTGATTAAGGACTTACAGAAGATGGTTGAGCTGTGCCAAAAGTACCATCGCGCAGATTCCTGGTACTGGGAAGACAAACTCAAGCAGGAAACTCAAAACTAGGCAGCTTAGCGTTAAACTATAGCTAGGTGCACCCCTATGCGCTTGTAGTCAAGGGTAATACCGTGTCTATTGCTCCGATAACCTATGCCGGCGGTGTAAGCGCAGAACTTGAGTCAAAGCTCAAGAAGACATCTGTCGTTATTGGTTGCGTGCTTATAATACTGAGCCTTATTAACCTTGTGGGCTGGGCTTTAGGTATTGATTGGCTCAAGCCGCCTTATGTCGGCATTGTCTCAATGAAGATGAGCGGGGCAATTTGCTTCTTGCTGGGTGGTTCAAGTTTGTTGCTGAAGCTATCATCCAACAGGCACCTCCAGCTTTTGAGTCTTGTATTGGCGACAATGATTCTAGCGATAAGTTGCTTGATGATAGTTAGTTACTTCGGAATCCTTGATTTTTGGACTGTGGACAAACAGTTTGTTACGCCGGCTGTTTGCGCTTTCTTTGCCTTTGCCGCAATCGGCATATTAATATCTATTCGAGGCAGACAAGACTTATTTGCCTTTGCCGTGATTGGTCCGGGATCGCTGGGGTTTTTTACAAGAGTCTTTGGCATCCGGATATTTCACGAGGATTATGGATTTGGTTTTGTACACGGTGGCGGTGTCGATACATATCTTTCATTGTTGGCTTGTGCAATGCTTGCTCTTTTCGGATTTGGTGTACTCATCTCTAATCCAAGAACCGCATTGTTTGGATTGCTGTGCAGTACCACTCGCGGTGGATTCATCATCAGACGAATCATACCTTTCGCAGTAGGTGTCCCGATGTTTTGGGCAGCTGCTGCAACAGCGGGTGAATTTGCGCACTGGTATAACCAACCTGTGCGCTGGACATTGTTTGTTAATGGCACAATAGTCTCATTTTGCTTACTCAGTTGTTATATCGCCAAGCGTTTGGATGCTGTTGATAGATCGCGCATTGTGCTTGCTGAAAAGCGCGCGGATATTGTGTATTCGCTGGCACATGATTTGAAAGTACCTATTATTGGTGCGATACAATCACTGGATTTGCTTTTAAAAGAAGCACTTGGACAACTGCAAACGCCGCAGCGAACTTTGTTGTCCGTATTACGCGACAGTATGAGCGATCAACTCTGGATGATTGAAAATCTTGTCTATGAATATCAAACCGAGCAAGGACGGGAAGTAATTAGTCTGAATACTTGTTTTGTGGACAAATTGCTGGATGATTGCCTGGAAAAAATATTGGCAGCGTTGCAAGCGAAAAATCTTGAAGTAAAAGTCAACCATGCTAATCCGGATATTCCCCTCCAGGCAGACTCAGTTGCCCTGCGCCGAGTGATCAACAACTTGTTGCACAATGCGCTTAAGCACTGTCCTCGCAGTGGCAATATTGAAATAAGATCGTCGGCAGATAGCGAGTGCTTTTCCTTTACCATTTGGAATTCGGGACCGGCAATATCTGATGCGCAAAAACAACATTTGTTTGAGAGATTTTGGCAATCTGAAGAAGGACACAGCAGGCATATCGGCAATGGATTGGGGCTGTACATCTGCCGTCAGATTATTAATGCTCATAGTGGCAGTATCTCTTGTTCAAGTGAACAAAATGAAGGCACGGCATTTACTGTTGTTTTGCCTATACACCGATCGATCATGAGCGAGCAATAGAAAGTTAATACGATACTTTTCTTGTGCCATGTCCCGATGGTGAACTGTAAGGTGTTCTTTCCTTATCCATGACTGACCAGGCAGCGGCGGCTACAAGTAGTTTGTTAAGCAACTTCTGATCCGCTTTGTCCGGTGAATTCACTAAACCGCGCAGACCAGGAACACTGGATAACGCAGAAAACATAGAGAACTCGGCGCTGAATGCGCGTACATCGCCAACTCGACCCTCTTTTGAATAACGATAGCCGATTTCAGAAGGCGAAATGTCTTCCAGTGAGTCATAGTTTTTGTCGGTTAAAAAGATCTGCTTGCCGGGAGGCAAATGCGTTGTGCCATTGCCTGTATCAATGTGCACGGAACTTGAACGTTGATCGTACAAGTTGAAGACCATCGTGCCGTGCTGGTTTTGCAGAACCATAACCACGGCCCCTGGATCGACTTTGACACTGCCCATTTTCGTTTGAATGTTGAGATTGGATTTGGCAGCGAAAAGACCATTGCCTGAAGGAAGTGCAATATGTCCGTTGTTGTCGTCCGCACCGTAGAAAACTTTATTCGTGCTCAATGCCAAATTGAATTTGGTATTGTCACCGTGTATGAATTGTGGATCAGGCGGAGTTGGCATTGAATGGTCAAGACGTTCGGGGTTTTGATCTGTCGGGATCATTGTGCCGCCAAGTCTTGCGGAAATGGTGGCGTCGTTGTTGAGGCTGTTAATGATACCTATTGAGTATTGAGTAATTAGTAAACTCGATAGCTGTGAAGATCTATCTTGTGCTTCCACTTGAGCTACGGGCGTTGTAGGCGGCAAGGCTGTCGGTAAGTAAAGCGGCATATTCACTTGCTGTGTAATGGAATTGAGCTGGTAAGTGACAGCCGGTGCATATCCTGGACCGCCGGGACTTGTGCCGTTGGCGATAAATACGCCGAAATAAGGTTCTGATCCTTGACCAACGTTGACTATGTCTCCGATGTTGTGGGCATATTGCAGACCTGTGAATAGTTGCCACGGATTGTTGCCGCCGGATTGTGGTTGAATGTTGACGAATTCTTCCGGAGGTGCCACCGCTATGTATGGAGGTGGTGTACTTGCTGTTACTCGCTGTGGTGGCGGATAGATGACTATCTGACCGACGCCGATTAGCGAGGCGGGATTGCTTACGAAGATTTGCGTATCACCAATGTTTGCCGCCTGTGATAAAGTAACCGTGCCACCAGCCGGTGGGCCCTTATCTGTAGGCTTCCAAGGCTCGTTGTAACCATCGAAATAGTCGTTAATTGGAACGCCATTTTTCGATGACCAGTCCTGCATTGCCTGGTAATAATAATTAGCATAGGTTGGGCTGGCTTGAGAGATGCCGGATTGTGCCCAGCCTGTTTCACCGATACGTATCTTATTGGTGACGCCGGCTGTTTGTACATCATTTGCCACTTGTGAGTACTGGGCGGTCATGTTTGTCTCTATCAATTTGCTGAATTGCGCTTGCGTAGCATTCATGCCTATGTAGTTGTAGGCATAGCCTGTACAGGTTTGACAAGTGAGCGCGGCTATTACGTCGTTGTTGAAAAATGGATAGAAGTTGCCGTAGACATAGCCGTCAACCTGATTTAAAAGTGCCACCATGTTGGCGGCAGCAGTTGGATTGGGCGGAGTTTTTGATCCCCACGTAACAATGTCATAGACGCCGCCAACTTGTCTTGTCGTCACCGGCATAGTCGTGCTTGTGTAATTAGAGCCCGTTATTGGATTGTTTGTCGTATTACGCAATCCTTGTGCGTTGCTGATAAGTGTAGTAAGAGCCGCAATGGAATTTTCCGGATTAGCGCCGCCGACAATGTCTTCATTGCCCATAACTATGTCCATGACATTGCCATATTTGGCCGCTGCATTTAACGTCGGCACCAAATCTACAGGGTAACCATTGGCATCGACAGCAGATGTGACAGTACCCGAGTTATCCATGGTAATGAAAATTCCAGCAGAGACTTTTAAGCCGATTTCCTTGGCTGCTTGAATGACATATACCGTTGAACTATAGGGCGGTGGTTGTATGCCGTCTGTATAAGTCGACACAGCTTGAAATTGTTGGGAGGCGGCAATCGGTGCAAGCATTGCCAGAACTTGCTGATAGCTATAGGCTGCATAGTTGGTGTAGCCGTTGGTATCGATATATGGACCGACATAAGGCTGGAAAGCAATTCCTGTAATGCCGCCTGATGGATTGTTGAGACGTTGGTAACTGCCGTTGAAATTAACTATAAGTGTTTCGTCAATTATAATATCCGCAATTGTTTGAGCCGTGATTATTGTGCTGCCGTTCATATTAAGCGTTGCTCCGCCGCCAGCCCCGTTACCTGCTTGCAATGTGATTGAAGCGCCATCCATTGGGCGTATGGCAATATTGGTCGCCGCGATGGTGGCAGTAGCTAACACGGGGAGGCTGATTACCATATTTACAGGTGTGAGACCGTCAGTGGCAGATACTGCCAGTCCTGAACCCATAGCCAGCATAGATGGTCCTGTAATTGAAGCGCCATTGGCTAAATTTAGGTTTGGCGTATTTATTATTACAGTCGGGCTGCCGGTAAAAGTTAGCGTTGTATTTGTGGCAATGTTAATGGTGCCGTTTGCTCGCTGGGCATTTAAAATGACCAGACCTTGCGTACCGGTGGCAAAAGTTGGCGTGCCGCTGATGGCGAAGGTCTGACCGTCGCCGGCGGCAAGTTCAATGACGCTCACAACCCCAGGGGTTTGGATAGTGCCATTGCCAGTAAGAGCCAATCCACCATAACCCTGGATGTTCACAAATGCATTTATTCCTGCGCCACCATTGGTTGCGCCGCCTGTAATGGTGCCGTTGTTTGCCACGGTCATTCCCTGACCGGCAGGACTTAATATGTTTACAACAAATCCCTGTATAGTGCCACCATTGGTTAGAGTATTTGTTGTGATGTTTACACCGTTAAAACAAAGAGCGCAATTAGCAATTTCTGAACTTACAGTGATACCGGAGCCTACCGTAACGCTGCCACCTGATATGTTTATTGTTGGATAGCGCAAATATGCGCTGGGAAGTTGTGTCGGGTTTTGTGTCTGTGAAATATTGCCGTTAATGTTGACTGAGCCTGTGGTTGTAATTGTTACATCAGATCCGGCTGTAATTGCTCCTGTTGTAATTGTGCCGCTGCCGATATTGGTCAAATCAGGAGCAAAGTCACCACCGTTTTGAGTGATCGGCACTGATGGCACTGTGCCGGCACCGGGATTGATGATAATTTGCAGGGGATTACCGGGCTGTGATGACGCTTGGGCATCCATGTAAATATTTTCCGATACTACGTGCGCATTTACCAACGGATTGTTTAGCGTAATTGTTGATCCATTGATGTTGTTGATTACAACTTTTTCGCTGGATGGCCCTTGTGGATCTAGATAGATTGTTTGTCCTGCGCTCATGCCGGCTGTATTGTTAACCGTAAAGGAGTTGGTTCCTGCAGGCACGATTGTTTGTGTTATCTGCGCGTAAGCCGGAACAAAACTGCTTGTGGCTAGGGTCGACTGGAGGAATTTCACGCTCGCTGAAGCTATGGTGACATTGCCGTTGTAAATGCTCGGGCTGGTGGTATTGCCGCTTGTGTTAATTGTGCCTGTCGTGACATTACCTGCAGCTATGATTAGGACATTGCCGTTTAGACCTGTGTTGTCTGCCGCTGTAGGTGTGCTCTCACCGGTTGTAATATTGCCAATGCTGATATTGCCGCTATTTGATAAACCTGACATTGCCACTAGTTCCACATTGCCGGAAGTTGCTGTTAGCCCAGGATAACCAGCCTGCGTGTTGATGTTGACGTTGGACATATTGATATTGCCGCCAATGGCTGCCGGCTGCCCTGTGGGGGGAGAGTTATAGATAGTAAGCGTGTTGGTGCTGTCGCCGGGGTATGGCGGAGATGCTGGTGGGGCAGGAGCTGACCAAGAAATGGCACTGTTGTCTGTTGGTGTGGCGTTGAAATTGGGGGCACCTGCCAGTATGAGCAAGTTGCCCGCATTTTGGTCGCCCGGCCAATTGAGACTGTTGATGTTATTCGGTATTGTGCTGATGTCTATTTTGGTTACACCTGGCGCAGCAGTAATATTTCCATAAGCAACAATTGCGAGTGCCACAGCACCAGGCGCTGTGAAATTTACTGGGCGGAGGTCGATATCGCTGGCGATAATAATGTCGCCGCCGGTGTTGTAGAAAGTTGGGTCACCGGTGAGATTTAGAGTACCCAAGGTTAGGGTCTGAGTGGAAGCGGTGACGTGAGCAGAGCATGCTTCGACATTAACCATGCCGTCTAAACCTCTAACATTTACTTCAACTGCGCCATTCGGGTTTAAGAGATTGAGAGCTTGTGCTCTAACATCTCCACCGAGGACGCTGAGCAAGAGTTTCTCAATTCCTTGTGGACTGGTTGAAACATTGACGTTGCCGAGAAGAGCTTGTATAGAGCCGTGAGCATTATTGACCATGAGGTTTTGCGATATCATTGAGGCGATATTGACGTTGCTCGTTAATGAGGCGATGGTGCCTGCGTTGACTAGCGATGCTGCCGATATGTTGACCGCTTGCATTGCCTGCATGATGCCGGTATTCGTAATGCTGCCGCCGGCAGCCATGCCGAGAGCGCCGGCAGAGGAGATGGTGCCTGCGTTAACTATATTGTTGATAGCAGAAAGATTTAAGCCGAGATTTGCATTGACATTGGTTAGAGAACTCACTATCGACGCCGGCAATACAGTCGACAAGACAGCGCCATGATTGTTGTAGATATTCTGGGCACTGAAGTTGGCAGCTGATATTGCCGAATTTGACGAGTAAGCATAGATAGCGCCGGAATTGGCGATATTACCTAGTACCGATAAATTGGCTGTATTGCTAAAGTTAATAACCGCTGTTGCGCCTTGAGCTACTGTCAGGGCAGCGATATTGCTTAATGTGCTGGCATCCACTACGTGAGTGCCTTCGGAGACATTATATTCATTTGCCGGAGGTTCACTGGGAACGTCGGCAGCCTGCGCAAAGACAGCTATCGGATTGAGTAAAAAGACCAGGGCAAGTGCAAAACTAAGACGTGCCAACATTCGAAACGACTCCTCCCTAGAGTCTGACCCGTAGTAAAAGCATGCCAAAGACAAAACTCCCACGTCCTATAATGCTTGGGAGCAATGAATCCCTACCGCCTAAAATCCATCCTATCACGGCTCTGGCAAGTTGGTTAGAGCCAGGGAGCTTTTAGTACTTAGGGAAAGGTTAAATAGTTGGCTCGCAGAGCGACTATTTAAATTGCGCAAAGTGGGGAGTTGTTGAGTTATAGGATTGTTCAATCGTCAGGGCGTCAGAAATATGATCGTGAGGCTCTCAAGGTGGTGTCCGCGACAATGTTCGAACCGTTGCCGAATTGGTATCGAGGCAAACAGCTTACTTTTCATGTTGATATGAAGTCTATGACAGCAAAGTAGCGTGCTGAATAGCCGCAGAGGGCGCATGCAATGCGCCCCTACAACGATGACAAAGTCAGCGATTCAGGATGAGTTTATTAGCGTTTAGCCATTAGGGTGCGTGGGCTGACGCTGGAAAGTCTTATCTTGGGATTCTTGTCTTTGAACCATTGGAGTTCGTGTGCGCGCTTGAATAGTAGGACTGGTTCTTCGTCTTTGTCGGCAGCTACCATGAAGTTGCAGCGATCACGGTCGGCTCCTTCAAGGGCATCCCAGCCGTCTTCCAGCCAGAGGACTTGGGCTACTTCGATGGGACGCAATACGGAAGTGACGTTGTATTCGGATTCGAGACGGAACTGGACGACTTCGAATTGAAGTTGTCCGATGGCGGCAAGTACCGGATAGCGTGCGTCGGTTTCTTTTAGCCACATGATTTGAATCGCGCCTTCTTCTTGTAAGGCTGAAATTCCTTTGTGGAATTGTTTGTATTTGCTGGGTTCTCTATTTTCGAGAATTGCAAATAATTCCGGAGCGAAGCTGGGAATTCCAGGGAAGCGGACTGACGGTCCGACGTACAATGTGTCGCCTATGGAGAATGCGCCTGGATTGCTCAAGCCGATGATGTCACCTGGGTAAGCTTTCTCAATCGACTCACGTTCGTGAGCGAATAATTTCTTCGGTTGATTCAAAGAAACTGTTTTGCCTGTGCGCTTGTTGTTAATCACCATGCCTTTTTCGAACATGCCGGAGCAAATACGGACAAAGGCAATGCGATCGCGATGACGTGGATCCATGTTGGCCTGTAACTTGAATACAAACCCGGTAAAGTGAGGGTATTCTGGCTCAATTAGACTTGATTCGCTCTCGAATGATACTGGTGAAAGTGCTTTTTCGATAAACGACTCAAGGAACAGTTCGACACCGAAGTTGTTTGCAGCACTACCAAAATATACAGGCGTCAATTGTCCGGCATGAACTTTAGCCAAGTCGAGTTCTGAGCCGGCAGCATCGAGAATGTCCAGCTCTTCAGCGACTTGTTTGTAAATGCTTCCAGGCACCATTTCTTTGACGGTATCATCATCAAAAGGCATCACCACGACTTCTGATTTTGTTTTGCCGCGTGCTGATTTTTGGAAAAGGTGAATCATGCGCGTCTTGCGATCGACTACACCTTGGAATTGATCGCCGGAACCGACCGGCCAATTAACGGCATATGTAGGAAGGTTGAATTCTTTTTCAATTTCATCCAACAATTGCAGTGGTTCCAATCCTGGTCTATCGAGCTTGTTCATAAAGGTGAACAACGGAAGGTGTCTCATTCGGCAAACTTCAAAGAGTTTTCTTGTTTGCGGCTCAAGTCCTTTTGCTGAGTCGATGAGCATTACTGCATTGTCGGCAGCGGCAAGTGTTCTATAAGTGTCTTCGCTGAAGTCTTGGTGACCAGGAGTATCCAGCAAGTTGAGGCAACAGCCTTTGAATTCGAATTGCAAAACAGTAGAGGTAATTGAAATACCTCTTTGCTTTTCCAATTCCATCCAATCGGATGTGGCAGCTCTTTGTGATTGGCGTGACTTAACGGCACCGGCTTCTTCGATGGCTCCTCCGTACAGGAGCAATTTTTCTGTGAGCGTAGTCTTACCGGCGTCAGGATGCGAAATAATTGCAAACGCGCGGCGTCTCTCGACCTCACGTTGGAGGTCTTTGAGTTGCTGTGGCGTTAAGCCTTCCTTGTCTGACTTAGTAGTATCTGTGCTCATAAGAAAAGGTACTCTACCACAGTACCAGTCAGCGATTGAGCGATTTGAAACTTGTTTTAACCTTGATGCTGGTACTGTCCTTTGGCAATAGCGTCGAAAATCTCGCCTGGTCTGACGTGAGCGTCGGACATGACGCGGTTATATAAATTTTCCGGCAACACGCGCAGGACTGTCATTAGCCCCTCCACGCCCATTGCCCAACCGGGACGCATACCTTTGGTTTCGCGTTTGTTGTTGATTTTTGCCATTGCTTGCGCATCCATTTCTTTGCTCAACATCATGCCTTGCATGCCTTGAGGATAGCCGGGGCTTCTCATGGCTTTTTCCGACAAAATATCCACAGGCTCGGGAATTCTGTCCGGATTGGACATGAGAGCGCTAAGTGTATTGCCTGGACGAATACGTGGACCGACTTGGCGGACCATGTGATTCATCATGTGGTGAACCATGTGGCAATGGAATATCCAATCACCGGGATTGTTGGCAATGAACTCAAAGTCTTGCACCATGGCGACGCCGACAAGAGTTGTGTTGCGCGGAGTCCATGCTTGATGTGGAATGCGGCCGGCTTCTGTGCCGGTTAGCCAAAACGTATGTCCATGGAAGTGAATTGGATGGTGCTGCATAGGGCTGAAGTCGAGTAATCGCACGCGGACGCGCTCGCCGTGTTTTACAATCATTGGTGTTGAATAGGGACCGGAGCGGCCGTTAATGGTGTGCCAATTCCAATCCATCATCATGGCGTCGGCAGTACTTGCATTTGGTGGGATGTAGAAATTTTGGTAAATCAAACCGAAGTCGCGATCGCATGGTGGATCGTAAGCAACTTTTGGATGGATGATGAAAAATCCAACCATGCCCATTGCTTCTTGCATTGGTACATGCGCGTGGTAAAAGAAACTTCCTGTTTGATGTAGATCGAATTCATAGACAAATGATTTGCCTGGGTGAATGAGATCTTGAACAAGATATGGCACACCGTCCATAGCGATAGGTATTTCCAAACCGTGCCAATGCATTGATGTCGGTTCTGGTAATTCGTTATGCACGATGATGCGTACGCGATCACCTTGGTTTACTTCGATGGTTGGTCCGGGCATACTGCCGTTGAAACCCCAGACATTCATGAATACGCCGGGGAGGAATTCTTGTTTTACGACCTGGCAGTTCAAATGAAATTCTTTGGCGCCACGTACCATTTTCCACTCGAGTTTGTTTAAATCCGGTGCGTGCATTAGGACTGGTGCTTGTCCGGAGGGGCGTAAGCCGGGGACGAGTTTACCGAGGTAATCATCGCTGCCTGGTGCGCCGCCGAAGCTTGGGCGGTAGCGGGAGAAAGTTTTTATATCTTTTGATATTTGTGCCGATGCTTGTGCTTCTTTGCTGTTTAGCAAAGAGCCAAGTGCAACCGTTGTGCCGGCTGCTATGAAATCGCGTCTATTGAATTTGTCGTCGGTCATGTTAACCAACTCCGTTATCTGGGTTGAGGTGTGGCATCGATGTGTCCGGGTGGAGTTACTCCCAGTGGTGGCGACAGTCCGCCAGTGAGGATAAATCCTTGTAGTTGTGCGCTCGATTCCTTGTAGGCGAGCAAGTATTGAATGTAATGAACGCGATCGGAATAATATTCACGTTGTGAAGCAAGCACGCTTGGCCAATCAGTGCGATCATCTCTATAACTTGCCAAGTCGAGTTCGTATTTTTTACGTGATTCTGGAACTATCGTTGTCTTGTAAGCTTCGACGTGCTGCTTGGCTGTGATGTATGTTGTATAAACATGAGCGAGACGTTTTTTTAAGTTGAGTTCGACAAGTTTTACTTGTGCTTTTTGTCTTGTGAGGTCTGCTTCGGCTTGTTGAATTGTGCCCTGATTGCGATTCCATAGAGGTAAATTGGTAACGCTGGCTTGCGCCATGACTGCAAAGGTTCTATCTAATTGATCGTAGCCAGGTCCGCCGGATAGAACTAAATTAGGAATCGGTTGCCTGTGCTCACGTTTTACTGTGAGTTCGTCGGCGCGTAGTTTTTCTTTTGCCTCGCCAAGCTCCGGGCTTTCGGCAAGCAACTTAGAAAGTGTTGATTGAAAATCAATATTGGGTTCTGGTGTTTCCAGACTTCCGTTAAGCTCTCGATATTCTTCATCAATGCCGGCAAGAGCAGTCAATTCCAGCCAATGCATTTGCAGATTATTTTCTGCAGTTATTACTTTGAGTCTTTGTTCTTCAATAGCGATATTAGACTGGTGCACCTGAGTTTGATTGGCTTGACCGACGTTGAATAATTCTCGAGTAGTTAGCCACATGTCTTGTGTTGACTTCAACAACTCTTTTTCCAGTTTCACTATCTCGCTGGCGGCAAGAGTGTGATAGAAGGCAATTTGTACATCGTTCATTACGCGGAAGTGTTGAGCGCGTGCTTGTTCGATTGCTGCCCGCACGCGTGCTTCGTATTTGCGTTTACTGTATTTGAGTTTGCCGCCCATGATGATTTCTTGTTGGACGGTGCCACCCATGAATTCGCCCATGCCGGCGCGGCGTTCTCCTAGTAATTCGCCGACATAGGAGACATCGGGGTTTGGCGGCAGACCTGCTTGACGGGCTTTGCCTTTTTCGCCATCAATTTGCGCTTGGGCTTGAATAAGCGTTGGGTTGTTTTTGGATGCTAGCTTCTGCAAATCAGGTAGCGTATATCCACCTGCCTTTGCTTCGTTGAATTCAATTCTTCCGGAAGCGGCTGGTGGACTGGGATCTGGCATATTCATTTTCATGCCGCCCATGTCCATCGATTCTGCATTGACCGGTGCGGCAGCTAGCTCAAGTAAGAGCAAACCTGATATTGCAAACAATATGTTGCGTCGCTTCATTACGTTACTCTGACACCGGTTCCGGACAATCGTACTATAATCAATTAGTTCCCGAGGGAAATCCGGATTTCATGACGCGCGGATATATGCAGTATCCGTTTTTGTATAAGTTTTCGCCATCTTTTGGATTTATGACCTTGGCTACATAATACCAAGCAGCTTTAGCTCAACCAAGTTTTACCGATGGTACTAGGCTGGGCTTTTTGTATCGTTGTGGACAGTGGACATTCACTGCTGTGGATACATATGTCATTAACTTTCGCAGTCCGAAGGGATGCATTCTCTCGGAGTCGCGCAAGCGACGAAGCAGCATGGCAAAGCCATGCGCCCGCTACCAACGATTGCCTGCCAAAAATTGCTGCCAGGCAAAGCCTCGAAGCACTTGCTGGCGATTGCTGCCGCCACCGCTTGTGCCGCAGGCGACAGCGATTGGAACTGCAATTGCCGTTGCGATGACGCATCCAAGAACGGTAAAGGTAATTATTTTTGCCTTTGTACTCATGGCCTTTTGATTGCCGGAGGGCGCATGCAATGCGCCCCTACTATGATGTTTATCGATTGTTACCGGTTTGTCTGTCGTGACTGGTTTTTCCGCTACAACTGGCCCGGGTTCGACAGTTTGTATCACTTCCGAAGTATTGCAAAAGCTCATTTCTTCTACTTGCCCGCTGACAGTTGTGCCTGTCCCGGTTGCATCGGCAATGGGAATGGAGAATTGAAAATACTTAGGCGAATGAATCTCTGCAAGTTCGGAAATCAAAAAATCTTCCGTGCCGTATGAAGTTTCAATTGATAGTTGAACGCGACTTACTTGAGTTATTTTGCCTGTAACTGTTTGACCCTTTGTTGTTTTTATATATTCAGGTGATGTTGTATCGAGCTCATGCAACTTATGCCCGCCGTCGAAGTAAACACCGCCGGTCAAATTTCGTGCACTGCCTTCACCAAGAGTTTTACTAGTGAGGATAATTCCTGTTAATGACTTTTCTTCCGATAGACGACTGGTAGCCAAGTCCACGACTGTAAAGAAAATGTCCATTCGGTTGTCAGATATCTCTGCTCGAGCTTTGCCAAACTGTAAATTGCCAAGCGACTGTACATTGGCCTCCAATTTGGAAATGAAACCAGAGTCAATGGCGGCAGTGTCCGCCAATGCAGGCTGACCCATAAACGAAAACTGGGCGATGATAACTAAAAATAGAAAAACACGCAGAAGCTTCACGTGCCCTCCGCAGGCGTCGATCGAAATATAGGGGAGGGTTATTATCAATTAAATGACAACCTTGATCAAGGAACAGCTAGTTTATTTAGGACGATGGTTTTTAACGGCTGCTTTGCGTCCTTCTTTGTTGACTTTGCGTACATCGAGATCGCCTTCCGGGTTCCAATACTTTTTCTCTTCCGCGGATACAATTGCGTGTTTGGCTGAGCGCGGATGTCCTGTTTTGTCTACGCAGACATAGAGGAGAATTATGTCGAAGTCTTTGTATTTTTCATTAGGCTGCGCTGCTTCATCCTCGTCAATGAGTTCACCTTCCACTTCGGCGATTCTTTCCAGCTCTTCGGTGATACGAGTGGCGCGCTCTTTTTCGAAGTCGTCGTGCTGTCTTCCTTCTGTGAGTTCATTGTGAGGATTTTTCGGCAGGAGAATTTGCTTGGCAAATACCCAGTTGCAGTTGTCGGTAATTAGTCCGTCAGTAGGTGGACAATCAAAGACTTGATCTTCGACACACATCATGTCTTGATATTTTTCTTTCTTGCTTGGGACAAAAACCGTGCCTGCAGGAATGCAACACTTTCCTTGCGCTATCTTTATTTGTGCCAGTTGCATGTTTTCTGATGGGTAGTGATAGCTGATGAGTATGTGGTTTGAACTAGACTTGTCTTTTGTTTTTTCTTGAGTCTTTGGACACTCTTTCAAAGTGAGATCCACCGAGGCGCAAATTGCATCGACTCTATTTGTTAGTTGTTGATTCTCTTCCTTTGTAAGTGTCTTTGGATTGATGCCTGATTTGTGAAGCATGTCGGTTTTGATGCTGTCTGATGTAATTGAGTCTTTGTTTCCCGGTGTGGAACCGCCAATGTCTTTCCAGATTGCTAATTGGGAAATTGTTGAGCAGCGCTTTTCCGGTTTAAGATGAACATCATTGAATTTGCCCTGTTTGTCTAAATCTTTAGCAGTGATTACAAGACTCATTGCCTTCGGATTTCCGCCAGTCACAACTGTGTAAGTCAAATTTTGCTTTGCTGCTTTGTCCTGACCTACCGGTGGCAAAAGACTCTTTCTTGAAGCACACACTGTTTTTATTGGTGCAGTAGCTGTATGCCCCATGTTGTCTGATATGGAAAGCGTGCACGTAGAAGTTGTTTGTCCGTCCCCGTATAAAGAGACAGTGAGGTTGTGTTCTTTTACGCAATCTTCCAGAAGTGGATAACCTTCGGGGCAGGGTCCGTCGCTAATTTCGGATGGACCTTGTCCGCCTGATGGTCCCGGGTCATCGCCTAGTTTGATACCACCACCAGGTTCTTCGATAGGCTTCACTACACAATGGTCATGGAAAATGCGGCGTAGGTCGGCCCATAATTTGGATTGCACGTCGTGATATTTGCCACCTGGTCCTACGAGTTTTTTAAGTAATGGACATAGGCGTTTGGCGCCCAAAAGTGTAACGAGGTCAGTGACGTATTCTCCGACTGCGGAGTCTATTTGCTCTTTGACGGCGAACATTTTTCCGCCGGCGTCTTCAATAAACTTGACTCCTTGACCGGTTGCGTCGTCCGCAACTCTTTGTAATTGCTTGTCTTGGGCTTCTGTATCGGCTGTCTTGTCTTTAATTTCTTTGACTTGCTTGTCGTAGTCGTTAAGCTTTTCATCTGCTACTTTGCTGAGTGGTGGAAGTGCAAAAGTTTTCTGCGCACTAACGTCTACCGCCAAACCGCCTAACATTATGAGAGTAAGAAATAGTGACAGAATCCTACGTGGAAATGACGCCATCAGAGTCTCCTTTCAGTGGACTAAGATTGTAATTGACGATTACTGAGCGCTGGTAGCTCTTTGTATTCTATCCTTGGCATTGTCGATGCGACCAATGGCTTCTTGTCTTTCTCTTTCTGACCTGGCTCTCGATAGATCGTCTTGTGCTGTTTGCAAATCATTGCGTGCGCGTTGGAGTGCCATATCAATTTGCCTGTAGTGCTCGTCGTCATATTCGGGTTTTTCAACTTGGTCTGGCTCAATTTCTTCTACGGTGTCTTGGATTGTGGCGGTTGTAGCTGGATGCGCACCGACTGATGGAGAAGAAGGATGTTGTGAGTGTTGTTGCGGCTTGTCCATATCATCCAAGACCTGTTTTACATCAGACTTGCGCACATCAAATGGAGTGCCTTCCATAAACGGATGGAGGACTCTAGCCAAGTCTTCATTGGTAATGTTTTTGTTGGGGTCCATCTTGTAGGGCTTTTTGACCGTTTTGACAGTGGCTGATAGTTTGTACGGTCCGCTTTCTTTGCCTGTAATTGAAATTTGCGTTGAATAAGGCTCTTCCGCAAATGCACAGTAGCTTGTCGAAAACCAAGCCAGGCTTAACAGAACGGCATACTTCTTCATGAGCTTGTTCATGAGTTTGCCCCCAGTAAATATTAAACGCCCTCGCTTGTTCCATCATACACCTGTGAATTATTGAGATATTAAACACAGGGTGTAGACTGTACGCGTAGGGATTTTAGGGGGATGAGTCATGGATAGTGGAACAACAAGTGGCGTGGGGCAGGCGACGAGTCAGCTAAATGCCAACAGCTTTTTGTTTTTTGGAATCGCGCTTTTAATTCTTGGTTTTCTAGCGGTTGGTTCGCAATTTCTTGCTACGATGGGCGTCGTTATCTTTTTTGGAGCCTTGATGCTAGTTGCCGGCGTTGCCGAACTTGCGCACATCTTTGCCAGTAAGAAGCGCAACAAAATGATATTCAATATATTGTCGGCGCTTGCCTACATCGTCACAGGATGTCTGACTTTGTGGAATCCACTTGTTGGTGCACTTAGTTTGACAATGATTATGGGAGTATTCTTTCTCTTCGCCGGTGGAATAAGAGTAGCTTATGGTCTGTCACATAGGGACGAGCAACGTTGGGGATGGTTTGTCCTTGGCGGTATCATCAATATAATTTTGGGAATGATGATTGTGATGGGCTGGCCGGCAACTGGACTTTGGATGATCGGACTATTTGTAGGTATCGAGATGATTTTTCATGGAATGTCTTGGATAATGATCGCGATGGCTTTGAAGTCGAAAAAGGCATAACTTAAGGCAGGTTGCTGTTCTTCTGAGTGACTGTAAGTAGCGAAGAATCTCGTAAGTTATAGTTGTGAAAACCGGGCGCATGCAATGCGCCCCTACGAGCGTCAGGGCAAGAAAAGTCAGGATAGTCTACTGAGTGGTGGCTTTGACTCGCGCTTCTATTTGGTCGAGTCTTGCCAGGCGCTGCGCAAGGACTTGACCTGGCAGCTCTTCGCGTTTCTTGAGACGTTTGTTGAGCCTGATTGCTCGCATTACCATGTATGGAGTGTAGACGAGGGCTGCTGCTTGCCCGGTTGATTGCGAGATGCGACCGGAGAAGCCTAATTTATTTGCTGTCTTAGGTTTGTCGGCATAATTGTATATGGCGACTGCTGCAAGAATTGAGCTGGCTAGCGCTGTTAGACCGATGACTGGACCAGCGACTGAGCCCTGTTGTGCAATTTGTTGGAAGCGTTCGATGTCTTTTGTTTCGCGATCTAATGCTTTGTCCAATCGTGCAGATCTTTCCGTGATATCAACTAAACCTACAAGGTGTTTTTCCTCTTTGTCTAGTGAATAATCAGCGAGCAATTTTTGTAGTTCGTTGGTGCTGCCTTCAAGTGGAGCAGGACGCTCGAAAGAAAATTCTTTTTTGAGTTTGTGTTTTTGAATTATTCCCACTGTTCGTCCGACGAGGTTGCGGAAAATTGGGTTGAGCGTAAGAGCTGAATTGGCAACGAGTCCGGTGACAATAGCGGGCTTGGCAAACTGCCGGTCGCCTAGTGCTCGACGAGCAAGAATTATTGCGGACAGACGAGTAAAACTTTGCACGGCGTCAACCGTGTAAAAGGAATTTTCTCGCCACATTCTGTCTCTGGAATGCACGCTCCAAGTGAGAAATTCATAGAGAAGCTGCTGACGAATTCTTTGGAGCATTTCAGTCTCCAACTCATGAAGTTTTTGATGGGGTATATCTTCCTGCTCAATGAGTTGTTGACGTTGAGCAAAAAGCTTGTCAGTCGAGCCTATGATACGTTTGACAAAAGCAGCCGAGTCTTTTGGAGAGAAGCCCGCCTTTTTGCCTTTCCAGCATATCCACGTATTTTGTACCAATTCAAGACTTGAGGCGGCACCACTTATTGAATTGCCGGTCATTGATGAAGCCATGCCATTGACAATGGCGTTCTTGGATATGCTTCGTAGATTGTGGAGGCCTTTGGCTTGCTGGGTGATATCTGTCAGCGTCCCGCCAAAAGTTGCCGCTGTACCTGATTCTCTTGCTAATGGGTATGTCCAGAATCTCCAGGGTTGATGCCTGTTTGACTCGAGACGAAAATGAATGTTGAATCGCGAAAGACGAATGAAATCCAGTAGCAGTGCCCGATCTATTTGATCAAGTGTTGTTGTCTCGGAAACGGTTGGAGTTGAATCTGTATATGCTTTGGCTATGGATTGTGGCGCAAGCATTAGTGCGCACGCAGCAGTAGCAATGATTTGATATCCGAGTCTCATCGCATTGTAGTATGCCACCAATGCGATGAAATTGGCATCCCCCGCTCGTGGGTGCGAGCGATAAATTGTGTGAAGAATCCACTTAACGTGTAGTAAACCAGATTCAGTTATGGCACTCTATTAGCTGTTGTGAATGCGAGGTTAGAGATGTTCGGACTGTTTAAGAAGAAAGCGTCGAAGCAACAGGCGCAAATGGAGACCTCAAAGTTGGAAGTAACACCGGTCAACGTTCCGTTGCCGTTCACGTACGAAGATATTTCCTTGCGCGCCTATCAACACTGGCTTGCACGCGGTGGCATGCATGGCTTTGACCGTGAGGACTGGTATAAAGCTGAGCAAGAGCTTGTCGCTAAGAGCTAAATCGGCAGCTTAGCTATGTTTGTGCTTAGGAATTCCAAATTTCTTGCGCAATTCAGCATCAATGCGTTTGTTGTTTTTATCTAGCGTTTCCAGTCTATTTTTGGCAGGCGTTAGTTGTTTAATCGAAAATGGAACTGTCCGCTCGGCTTTGAGAAAGTCGGTGAAGAGTAGACGTGCAGAGCTGAAGTATTCTGTGTAGCCTCTTTGTAATTCGCGGGTTTCCGGTGTTGGGCGCAGTTGTTTAATTTCAGAGGTTGCGACGGTGTACTTCTTGATCATGCGTTCAGCCAGGGCAGCGTTATTTTTGTCAGCTTTGTGTTCTCCCAGAAATAGCATCTGGCATTTGTCCTTGGCGGTGCATTCCGCTTCACACCTGATCTGATCGTATCTTTTGAACCATTCAATGACAGCTGCGTTTTTTCTGGGTGTCTTAGCGTAGTCATCGACACTCTTTGCAGGTATTGCTGAGCCGATAACCAAACTGGATAAAACGCAAGCCAGTACCGGCACGTGGCGTTTATTGTGCCAAGTTAATCTATTCCGCATAGCACGTATCTCCCTGCCAACCCCAATATATCGATTCTACCCCAAGCCAGGTCAGGCAGAGCCTGCTGCGGTGATATAATCCCGTGGGATTGCCTCTCGGGAGTTTATTATGTCTATTCGTCGTTTATTTGTAACTGGACTTCTCTCTACTTTAGTACTAGTCTCGCCTGCTTATTGCGATGACACGGCTGCAAGTAGTGGTGAAGCGCCGTCAAGTGTGCAATTGAAAGGACAAGTCATCCAAGTAGATGTGCAAATGACAAATTTGAATGATGCCAGGCTGGACATCAGTCGCGCTAGAAAAGCAATTGCCAATCTTTATGATGAAGTGACTCGTCAGCAAGTAATAATGAATTACACGCCAAACGTGGTAGGCACCATGGTGATAATGACACCAACTCCGTCGTTCGGCGCCACATTGCCTGCGCGCACACAGTGGGTAGATGAAGCGATGTCCGACATTGTGCCGATTATCAATCTGTTCAAACAAGAAGTTGATATAGCAATTGAAAACAACAGGCAAGTTGAAGTTAGTGACGCCACTCACCAAAAACTTGAACCTCTTCGTGATGAGGCATTTAAATCAGTAAAGACTTCCTCCGACATTCTTGCAAAGTTAGAGACATTGACCAAAGCTCGTCCCTATGACAATGCGGCGATTGCTTCAACGTCCAAATCTTTGGATGGACAGATGAAGACTTTGGATAACAATTTGAAGAAAGCAATTAGTTTGTTGAAAAAAGAAGCGAAGACCAAGAAGAGTTAGTGATTTGTACAGAGTATTCACGATTGGTCATTCCAATCAATCGATTGAAAGCTTTATAGATCAATTGGCGAAATTCAAAATAGAAGCAATCGCTGATGTTCGTTCGTCACCATACTCGAAATACACTCCGCACTTTAGCAAAGATAATTTGAAGTTGTCGTTGCAAACTGCCGGCTTAAAATATGTATTTCTGGGACGTGAATTAGGAGGCATGCCAAAAGACGAGTCATTCTATGACGAGGATGGGCATGTGCTCTATTGGAAAATTGCCGAGTCGGAAGCATTCAAAACTGCTATCGAAAGACTGAGCAAGGGCAGTACTACATTCACGATAGCGCTGCTATGTGGTGAAGAAGATCCAAGTGGTTGTCATCGACGACTGCTTGTGGCGAAAGTGCTGCAGGATAATGGGATTGATGTTGGTCACATTCGAGGTAACGGTAGTGTGCACTCCGAGTCTGATTTGCAGGCGCAAGAGCAGCCTAGTGAGCAATTGACCATTTTTTCCGTGGACAAGGATACGCCCTGGAAGTCTAAACATAAGGTTCGTTAAATAGTGCTTGGTATCGCTTAGTGATACTACAAGAAATGGGACATGGATAAAGTGAATGCGTATTTGGAAAATACCAAGTCGTACTCGTCTCACATGGAGAAGCTTCGGTATCAGTAACAAATCACAATGTGCAGGAAATTGGCTGATTGGCCGGCTTGTATTTATCGTCAACAATTGCCGCATTTACAAACAAAGTATCGCCGATTCTTTTCTTTCCGTAGGCAGGATGAATATGACCAAAGCAATGAAGTTTGACGCTTCTTAAATCTTTTAAGCGCTGCCGCAATACCTCACAGCCAACTGACTTCTTCTCTCTGGTTTTATCTAGAATTCCGTGAGGAGGTGTGTGAGTTATGAGTACATTTACATCACGAGGAATCTTTTCCCAGACTTGCATAAGCAAAGGTGAATTGCGTGGCAAGTTAAATGCCCAGTTGCCAAATTCGGGCTGCCAGGGACTACCGTATATTTTGAGTCCTTCAATCTCGATTGCTTCATCTTGCAAGTAGGTAACACCGCGCAGAATACCTCTAGCATTCATTGGCTGTGCTTCAAAAAGTAATTCATGGTTGCCGGCTATGACAATCTTATATTTATGGGGCAATTCTTCCATATCTCTGGCAAATTGCTCGAATTCCTCGGCGTTTCCGGCCATGCTGAAATCGCCGCAGTGAATCAAAATATCTCCATCAGGGATCTTAACTTCGCTTAGCCTATTATGGGTGTCGGAGACGATTACTATTTTCATGGATGGCGCCTCTGGTCTATGCGTCAGTCTATTTGAATATACGCACGGTCGGCGGATTACCACCAACGAGCAAGACAATGCGAGCGCCAGGTGCTATATCGTTGGCAATCTTTAACGCCTTGGCTTTAGCGTCTGCTGCCGTTACTCCCTCTGAGCCCCCGTAGCTTTTGGGTCCATCGGCTAGCGCACAATACCACTCACCTTTTGACCAACATAGAATTTCGGCATCCTTTGACTCGCTACGTTTAATAGCTTCCTGCTCTGCTTGTCGGCGAGTTGCCTTGCCCCAGGAATAACCCCATTGATAGGTTGTCTTGGAATAAGCAATTGCGCAGAAGCGTGATGCATGACGATCCAAATTCCATATTTGGTTGTAGAAATTCCTGTCGCCTTCGGATTCTCGCTCTAGCTTTTCCAGGTGCTGCTGGTAGGTTTCTTGCTCCCATGCGAGCGTCGGAAGGGCAGATAGAATCAAGACTAATAATGCAATTAGGGTGGGCACGACTTTTTCCTAGAGGCAAATGCAATTGAGGCTATCATAGCACCAAGGAAAAATATGCGTTTAAGCAACCTTAGAAAAGCAAAGGCTCTTTATGACCGATGCATCCAACTTCTCGGGCTTGTCATTGTCGACGTCATACAGCCAGTAGATAAATTCTCTCAATTGAATATTGAGGGCTCGTTTCAAATCGTGGGAGAAAGAGCTGACTTCGGCAGATGACCAACATTCTTGGTTAGCGGTTAAAGCGTTCATAACTCCTCCTTTTCTCCTGCTTTGAGCTTAGTACTTGTTCGTGAAAGTTGTGTGAACTCGGGCATCTAAGCCCATACATTAACGCGAGTGGCTAGGTGTCTGATTTCTATTCCAAAGCATTTTGGTTATCGTAAGCGAAAATATTCATGTGCTACACTTGCTAGTATGAATACTTGGAATCTTTGTAAGAACGTACGGAGTCATGGTGGAGTAAATTCAAATGGCATTCAAAACAGGCAACCCAGCTCTAAATAAAGACACTTTTGCAGAAGTTCAAACTGGAGGTTTGGTCGCAGGCGATAATGTAATGACGCTTGATGGCACTGCCGTTAAAACCGCATTCCTATTATTGCTGTTGATAACAAGTGCTGCTGTTACCTGGAAGCTTTACTTCGCTGGTAATTTAGTTTTAGTTACAAGTTTGTTTTGGGTTGGTGTAATTGGTGGGTTTTTGGTGGCAATGATTTGTGTCTTCAATAAGAAAGACGCGCCTTTTCTTGCCCCGGTATATGCCATCTTGGAAGGACTTGCCTTGGGCGGTATCTCGGGAATATACCAGGGCGAATATCAGGGCATCGTCATGCAGGCAATTGGCATAACTGTCGCTGTTTTGGTGGCTCTCTTGTTTGCATATACAACGCATCTGGTAAGAGTAACTGAGAACTTCAAGCTGGGAGTGATTGCAGCAACAGGCGGTATCGCTCTTGTTTATCTGGTGGATTTGGTCGGCATGTTCTCGCATCTTTGGCGCGTGCCGTTTATAAATATGAATGACACCAGTCCTGTAGGAATATTGGTGTGTGTTGGAATTGCTATCGTTGCAGCTCTCAATCTTGTGCTTGATTTTGATTTCATTGAACAAGGGGTAAATGCCAAAGCGCCCAAATACATGGAATGGTACGGAGCATTTGGTCTGCTTGTCACTCTCGTTTGGCTTTACTTGGAAATTCTGCGCATTCTGGCTAAATTGCGAAAACGCTAGGTGATTTAACGCGAGGTGCTTAAGAGGTGGTTGACTAAGTGCGACTGCTCGTCTCAGTCATGTACACCGTAAAGGTGTACATGACTGCAAAACGCGATAAGAATAAAGTTGACGCCAATGATCAAGTCTATTGGCGCAAGCGTGCAACGAATCTGAGCTTTGGTCAAATAATACGTGCTTACCGTTTGGCGGAAGACTGGACATTAACATACGCTGCTGAATTGGTTGGCATTAGCAAACAGCAGTTGAGTGATTATGAGAATGGAAGAAAACTGCCCAGTATGGAGAAGGCGTATCAGATAGCTAGTGCTCTTGGGATAATGCCGGAAAGTGTCGTGTTGCATGTGATCAATGAGCAGCTTGAGAAGTTTCAGATTCCCATTAGAGTGGATCTTACCGGTTAAGGTCTAAAAAGGACTACATCTTTGAGAGGCCTCAACGGCAATTCTCTGAGATGCAAATTAGCAGGAGGCGAGGAGCCGAAATTCACTATACCGCTCCGTGTTGGCCGTATAAGCGTGCAGCGGAGATGACGGGCTCTTTTCTCAATAGGTCCAGTGGAGCCTTATTCGTCAAACGGCTATTTTTGTTGAGGAAAAATGTGACCTGTCCGTATGGCCCAGACTCTTTCAATTCCGCAAGAACGTCCGTCAATCCATTTAGGTAAGTTCCTTCATGAAATTGCCAAATTGGGTAGACCCAGCGATTTTGTCCGCGGGGAAGCGCAATCAAGCGTCCTTCTCTTCGCGCTTTGTCTACTGCCTGTCTACTTACTTTCAGCACATTTCCAGCTTCTTCGCCTGATACACAACCTCCTCCTGCTTGTGCTAACGCATCCATTGCTCTCACGCCACGCAATTTTGCAGGCGCTATTGGATCGTCCTTCTTAAGTGCCGCGAGAACTTCAGGCATTTCCAGCAACGTTAGTAATACTTCGAGATCCGATTTAGCAGAAGCTGCTCCATCCAAACTGTCTGCCTTTTGAAGCATGGAAGCGACCGCCCGCAGGACCCGTACCATTACCACTCGGGACATTGTAGATTTCAAGTCACTGCCAGTTGTTGCTTCAATGGCTGCTATTGTTGCTTCGGCTACAGTTGGTGTTGCCCTGCTAACAGCGCTGTGCAATCTGTCTTGTGTTCTTTCGGACATGAAGAGCCCCGAGAGGCTTGGTTTACAAAGTAAGCAGATCATAGATATATAACTGTGTAAACTTGGTGAGGTTCTTTCTCTCTGTAATGCTCTATTCTGGCTTAGTATCGCGTGACGCTCTAAGTCTCTCGGTTGCACGAGGGGCTTCGCGGGGTGATTTTAATCACTTGGCTTGAACTTTTTGACTCCTTTTTCGTCTTTATAGGAAAGGGGTATGGATGCCTGTTGACAGGTGATACGCGATTGCGTATCATAAGGGAGAGTTGTATGTTGCTCAAGCCGATCAAATGGGTTGGTGCTAGCCGGAGCATTTTGAAACAGTTTCCCGATGAGGCTCGCTACAAGGCTGGTTCGGAGTTGTTTAGGCTTCAGGAGGGAAAGACACCAACTGATTGGAAGCCAATGTCCATAGTGGGTGCGGGTGCCAAAGAAATTCGAATTCATGTTCCGAATGAATACAGGGTGATTTATGTAGCAAAATTTGAAGAGGCCATTTATGTTCTACATTGTTTTAAAAAGACGACACACAAGACATCCCATCACGATATTGAAATAGCGAGGTCCGCTTATGCAGAAGCGCAACGAAGCCACAAGACGCAAAAGAAAATATGACATGGAGGAAAGCTCCGGTAACGTATTCAAAGACATCGGATTTGATGATGATGAGGCTGCCAGTCTTTTGGCGCGAGCGGAGCTAATCAGTAAGCTTAGAGATTTAATTGAGGCTAGCGGAATGTCTCAGCGCCAGATTGCGTCTGTTTTAAGAGTCAGACAGCCGCGTGTGGCTGAAATTATGGGAATGAAGACACAATGCTTTAGTGTGGACTTATTGCTTCGATATTTGGCAAGACTCGGCACGAAAGTGTCGTTTAATTTTGAACATGAAACAGGAGTAGCGTAAGGGCTCAAACTTTGGAGTTGCTGTGCTAGTTGAGCACTGCTTAGAAAAATGCCCCAGCAGTACTTCGTTGAAACTTCTAAATCTCGTGGATGAGAAGGGATTGTCTATTCTGGGTTAGTAGCGTGTGAAACTCCAAGCACCTCGGTTGCACGAGGGGTAGTATCAAGAAGTTGGCTCAAGAACTGATTGACGCTCGCAAACTTTTGGCATACCATACAAAGATATGGTTCCTTCTGTATGCGGCACTGGGGCGGTTTTTAAGAGCTGCCTTCGATAATCTTGTGATATGCTGTATATACGAAGTATTACAGGTGTTTACTGTATGCATTCGATTAAATTGGTGATGAGTGATGAGACTAAAGAGAAACTGAGAGTAAAACATCAAGTCGAACCCGATGAAGTGACTGAGTGTTTTCTAAATCGCAAGAAAGGGTTTTTGATTGATACCAGAGAGAAACACAGAACAGATCCACCGACCCAATGGTTTGTATCCTGCACTGATAGGCAACGAAAATTAAAAGTGGTCTTTATAAGAATTAGCCTCACCGAAATTGAAATCAAAACGGCATACGAGCCAAATATCGAAGAAGTTACTATTTACGACAAGAAAGCAAAATTAGTATTGGAGTAACGTTATGGGCACGAGAGGCCGGAAAAAACAAGATGCGGAAAAGTGGGAGAAGCGAGAGCTTGGTGCAGCGGAAAAATATGCTGCACCGTCAGCGAAAGATGAAAGTGACGCAGTTGATAGTGCTCTGGGTTTGCAACTGATTTCAATTCGTTTGCAAGGCAGTCTTATCGAAGAATTGAAGGAACTCGCAGTTCAAGAAGGATTAGGATACCAGCCGTTGATGAGGATGGTGCTTACTCGCTACGTTAAAGAAAATGAGCACAAGCTTGCGAACCGCAACGTGCTACGAAAGCGAGCAAAGTTTGAAGAGGCGATTAAAGACACTGACCGACGGTACGGCAAGGTATTTAAGCGATTGGCCGAAAACTAGGTCATCAGTGATCATCGCGAACAGCAAAATTCAAAGTATGATTGCATTCGGAAGTGACAAATTTCCAAGGAAACCGATGGTAAACGATGTAGGAAAGTCTCAATGTCCCGTATTGTGAAAATACTAACGGCTGGAATTGCTTCCTTCGGTTGTGTGTTCATGGTCTCATGTTCTACTCCTCTGGACAAGACAACTCTTGAACTCACGCCCTTGCCAACAATCAGGGCGGATCAGGCTCATCAGATTGATGTCGATAAACATACGAATTTGATCTATGAGGTCCCACCTGGCCAGGGATTTGTGCTTGATACTTCCGAATACAAAATAGAATATGCGCGAGCGGGATCAGGCAAGCCGTTTCTAGCAAAGGTAAAAGTGATCAGACTTGATCCAGTCGCTCTAAATCATGCTGCTCCCGTGTCTGTCGAATTGTCTGCAGGTCGAGATCTTTATACGATATGTCCTAATGTTGGACTTCGATCAGGAGACAAGTTTATCGTTCAGATGGCTAAAGAAGTTCCTGACCAAGAGCATTATTATGTTTATCAATTTTGGGCAGCGTATGTCAGGGTGAAATGATTGTCGCTTGCGCATGGGGCGCGCTGTCTGGACCCAAGCTGATCGGCGGTGGTGCACTATGCACAAAGCACCTCGCTTACAGCGAGGGGCTCATGTTTATCGTAGTTATAGGCAATTATTGATGGTCAGTGAAGGAACTGTCTGTACTGACGCCCTTGCCAATTAGTTCTGTTAAAAACCAGACACCAATTGAAGTGAAAATTAGGATTTCGAATGCTTGTAATCCACTAAAGCGTGACCAAAATGTTGTTGGGAATAGCCGACAGCAGTGGCTAGAAATTGAGAAAATGAACAATGCTAAAATTGATTCGACGGCAAGTGAATAAATCTTATAGACTGCACTGCTTCTGGATGAGTGAAGGTTATATGTTCGGTTTAGTAATCTACACCACCACCAGAAAGAACATTGCAGGTTTAAAATGACAATGCCAGCTATTAGAGCTGGTAACAAGCAGTAATCCCCAAACAAATTATCGCAGGGTAAGTTGGCTAGCCAGCGAGTTATGTCAAACCGAAACACAAAGCCTACGAACATTAGCACTAGCAATACGAACCCAGTGAAATAAATTGAGCAAACGATCGTCATAAGAGAAACACCCGCCCAGTCGTAAAAGGTTCGAGGACTCTGACGGATCATTGAACCAACAAATTCGTTATGAAGTGGTTGTGGTTTTTGAAATTGCTCACAGCTGTCTGCTGAAGTGGCAGAAATAGAGTTGTCCATGTCTACAACAACCTCTCAATGCACGGTGTACTTTGACCAATTAATTGGAAACAATCATCTGCTTATGGCAAAAGAAGATGAAGTTGCAGTGGCTCTGCCGCTACTACCGTTAAAGAAGGACGGAGTCATTGGCGGAGATGGTTGTGGTATTGAATGGTAGAAGTTGTTTGGCCCATGCAACCGGTTGTAATCAAAGGAAAATCGAATTTTGACACCACTTTCGCCATCAGAATAGGCAGCTTCGACAAGCTTTTGCGGAGGAGGTAGAAATGGTGCTGCTTTCTGTATGGCATCAAATGCCGCCTCTGTATAATCATCAATTGGAGTCGAATCGTCGTCGAGCGTTAAGTCGGACACACTACCATCTTCATTTACTTGAAAATCTACAGTGACGAGCCTGCTGGAAAGACTCATATGTGGGTGCCAGTGCTTTTTGATTGCCCTTTCTACAGCGGTCATATAGGAAACGGCCTCTGGTCCAATCTTAAATGGCTTACTGAGTTTGTTGGTGGTAGAACTCTTTGCTGTGTTCCCCACTTGCTTTGTTGGTGCCGCCATGTCGTTCTTCTCAAAAGAAGGAGCCACATATTGCTCCTTTGTTTGATGACTCGTTTCTTGAATAAATCTATTTTGCGTGGATAACTGGCCATTGTTTTGTATCTGAGGTTTTTCTCTGCTCAAAGCAATCCAGAGTCGCTCGGAGCGTTGGTGTCCCGTTCCAACTAATTTTCTTCCATCTTCCACCAAATGTAATTCGTACTTGTCCACTGCTGTTGGACAAAATCCTGGTGCGCCCCATTCTAAATCGACTCCGATGTCTTTGAAGACATACATGTTTTGTTCACTATCAAACTGTCCTTGGAGATAGTGCTTTGCTGACCCTTCTTTGCCTACTGTCGTCAAAGTTCCTTCGAGTCTTCCGTTTGACTGTTTCATCTGCAACGATATAGAACAATCTAGGTCTCGAGAATTAGCATGACCGATCCAATTGCCACCAATATTTTCAGCATTAGTCTTGTCAATCGATGCATGACTAGTCTTGGAACCCAACTGTGGCTGCTCTGTTGTGGCAGAGGAACTAACTAATTTTCCTTGGCAGTCTTTAGTTGCTCCAGCAACGGCTAATTGCGCCATCAGTGAACACGATAAGGCAGCAAAAGCTATACCTTGCTTCACGGTAAGGATCCTCCTAATTGCATTGATGCTTTATATCATTGATATAGCCAATATGTATTAATATGCGCAAAGATTTATCGTGTTCATAGGCAAAAGTTCGAGCTATCTAAGCTTGCGCCAAAGCTGAGATGGGGGAACCGTCGTCTCGCGAGGGCGTTTGGCTGTCATGTGTTAAATGGGGCTTATACCAGGGACAGGTCAAGGATGCCGGTGCAAGAACGTCCACGATTATGAATGCTCGACCGGCGTCCAAAATCCTCGCTCGCGACCGCACGTGACGCACTTATGATCGGTTTTCAGATCATCCTGCCAAATGTTTGCTCCACAAAGGCATATCCATTTGTACTTGCCAAATTGCAGGGAGCTCTTGTCTCCAGGGCGTTGGCATCGAACGCAGACTAGAGTCACGGTGCCACGATTTATTGGTGTGCCATTTATGTATTCGACTCCTAGCCTGAGAATTGTGAACGGCACAGATCTATCGTCGTTGTAGCAGCGAAAACAAGGCGTTCTTTTCTGTGTTCTCTCATTTGTTCCTTGTTCGATTTCTCTACGGCATGATGGCCAATGTCTATTGTTGAAGCTTACTTCTCCAAAAGCGCTTATGATAGCCCAAGTTTTCTCTAAGTGTGTTGATAGCAGCTTTGCTCTGATTTCTGTGTCGCTTAACGCCGTGCAAATCCACAAACCGGTTCCCGTGTAAAATCGTTCGCCGATCTTAAACTCATGTTTTTTCAATAGATTCCGTCTTCAATGAGACGCTTGTAAACGTTATGATTGCATTGTAGCGCAAACAAGAGGCAGTATCGCAAAGGTCTAATTAAAGTGATGTTCTAATAAAACAAAGACTCTTTATGACAGTCGCATCTAACTTCTCTGGTTTGTCGCTGTCCACGTCGTAGAGCCAGTAGATGAATTCCCGCAATTGAATATTTAGTGCTCGTTTCAAATCATGGGAAAAGGAGCCGACTTCCGCGGCTGACCAGCATTCTTGATTAATGGTTGCGGCTTTCATAACTCCTCCTTCTCTCCTGCTTTGAGCGTAGTACTTGAGCGTGAAATTTGTGTGAAGTCGGTTTGGTTTTGCTATGATTAACGCAATTTGTTTCTGAATCGAGGTTAGTTAACCCGTGGAATGGATTAGTTTCGTAGTCGTTGCGGTCATACTGTTAAAAGTGCTAAATCGCGGTGGCGATTGGTTTGATTTCCTTGATAGCACTTCGCGGTATGAAAACTCGTTGACGGGTTTCAAATTCAACGCGTTTTTCCTGTTTCTCTGTCTGCTCGCAGCCGGCGTAGTCTTTTGGTTCTTGAGTCAGGTCCCCAAGCCAGCGATCACGCCTACTGCTATTCATCGACCAACGGCTGCCGATATTCCGGACAGCCATAAGGGCGGAGGCTCAAGTCACGGTAAGAAATGACCTTGAGGTCAGACGGCTTCCATAGACATAATGCTATTTCTAAAGACGTCTTCTTCCTTGTGAAGTTCGGACTCTTTTAAATCGGCAGCAGCTTCTTCATCGAATCCCAGAGCTTGATAGCAGCGAGCTCTTTGAATTAAGCACGCTCGTGGAAAGATGTCTCGTTCTATCGAAGTTGTAAATTCCTTCACCGCTTCCTTGTATCGTCCGAGCTCCGTTAAGGTAATTGCTCGAAGAACAAATGTAGAGAGAGGGGTATAAATATATCCTGCCTCCGGAATCTTTCTTATCTCAATAATACGCTCAAAGTCTTCCAGCGCGTGTTGGAATTTCCCTTGATAGAAATAGGAGATGCCGCGCATACGGCGGATATCACATCTGTAGAGTGGATCTTCTATCACAACTGGTGCCGCTTCGATGCATTCAGTAAGTTTCCCCGCATTGAAGTAGCATGTGACTATCATTTTCGACAGAAACGAGTCTCTTTCTTCAGGCTTCTGATATAGCTGAATGTTTTCAATTGTCTTCATCCAGTTATTTTGTCTAAAGTAATCTAGAGCGAGGTGCCAAAAAATTTCAGGACTTTCAAATCCAAGTTTTATGGCTAGTTCGTAATCTGTTATTGCTTCTTGAGTATAGGGTGGTTTTTCACCATATAATTCGGGCTCTATTCCAAGTCCGTCGTAGGCTACTGCGCGTTGATAGTATGCTTGGGAGTCTTCTGGGCATTCGGCTAAATATCGTGAGAGAAGCTCAACGGCTCTTTCGTAGTCGTCGTTGTCTATGCATTGCTTCGCAGATTTGTAAAGATGCTTAGCTCCCATATCACTTACCTTGTCAGGGAATTTATACCGTAGTGCAGTCCAATTCCTATTGTGCGATGCATACACGAATCAGCTGCGTCTATTTGCTTGAAGTGCTCCAACTTCCGTTCCATGTATCGAGCGTCGGCGTTGCAAAACCCATAGCTTCGAGTCCAGGAAACACGAAGGCATAAAAAACGTTATTGTCCGGACTGGTGACATCCTCATGTCTGATGCTCCAAGTCCGATCTTGCAGATGATAGGCAGATAAAGAAAAGGATGTTGTGTGGCATCTTATTTCGGAGTCACGTTTGTCTTGGTGAAGCTCACAATCAATTCGTCTTATCGTCTTTTCGCCACTTTTGTCATAACTATTGTTGGTTACCACCAGCGCCGACTGCGTCTTTCCCTGTAACGCCAGTTCGTTGGTAAATTTTAGCCAACGCATGGGTTGACTATAATGATGAGAATCAGACCAATACTCCTTAATCATGGTACAAAAGTGAAGTGCGTCCCTTAATAGCCACATGCAGTCACTATAGTTATCCCTAGCTGTATCCGCGCCTTGATTGTTGGACGACAAATCTTTTATGATTTTCTCAAATTCACTTTTTATCAATGCTTCAAATGAAAAAATCATATGGCAATCAAGGCTGGCATGAACGATTTTTCGTGACACCTCTACGCATTCTTTAAAATCAAGCCAATCTCGTGACATTTTTCTGTCTCCTGCTGTTTTAAATAACCAATGCTTCACCAGGTTGTCGCTTATAAACCGTGCGCAACGCTTCTGCCACTTGTTGGATATTTGTACCATCCCACATCACAACTTGAGGATGGGCAAAATCCTTGTTTTGTTTGTTGAGAGGCATAATTCCTAGACCTCGTGGACGGTGTTGAAGCCATTTCAACATGTACTCGGGATAATCGTCGTAAAGAAACTTTCCGTACACCATTCCCTTATTGCGTGTGATATGGATGTCTACATTTGCACCCACATGGATCTGACACCACTCCACTTTTTCTTTCCATGCGAGTGGTTTACTTCTTGGTCCTTGTGTTAACACATTTATTTGGAACCCGATTTCCCGTGCTAGTTCCAAAATTTGAAATCCCATTGGAATTGGTTCCAGATTTAGCCACTAGTTTGGTACTTTGGCGATGAGATCAACTCTTGCTTTGATGTGTGGATACAGGTCAGCCTGCCGAGGATATTCAAGTTCAGGGTCTCCAGGTGATCGCAATATGTCCAATTCAGCAAGGATTGCCTTATCGTAATTGGCTAGACTACCGTCAAGATCAAACAATCCAATATTTTTTTCTTGCGTCTGCCCCATGGTTTTCTTGTTCCTCGTACTACAGTTGAATCTTTCGACAAGCCGTCCCAGCTCGAACTCACGACATGATAATAGAAGTTTGTCTTATATCTATCTTTGGGGGATTCCCCAATGAGAGCCGGAAATTCAAGATTTTTCGATAAAAGTGGCATAAATTGACTGTCTCCATCCACAGATTTGGCGTGATATAACCGTAAACGGGGGTGCGTCAGAATGACCGAATATTGGATTCAGAAAGCAAAAGTGATTAAGACCAAGGGAGAACGAGTCTGGGACGGCTCAAAGGGCGAGTATCGTGATTCCTCTGCGCTCACAGTTGAAGAAATAGCCGCGTACCTAAAAGACGATGCTGACTTTGAATACATGAGTGACATGAAAGAATTGGACGATTCGGAATGAATCCCAGGACAGCAAAGAGTTGGTCGCGCTCACTGGATGATTAGCAACGTAAGAGACAGTCTTGGACTGTTAAAAAATCGGATTCAGTGGGACTTTGCCCCTCGACTGTAAGCCCACATGTTGATATATACCTGTCATGGTATTTAGACTTCGAAAAAGTGGCGGCGATCGAGAATATAACTCTCAAAGAGTTATTCCGGCTCGCTTTGCTTCGAAGTGTAATTGCGGACGGCAGATTAAAGCCGGCGAACAAATCAGCTGGGATCCAGCGCTGCGTCGTGCTAGCTGCTTGGTTTGCGCCAAACGTGTAGCTGAATTGTCCGATAGCGGATTGACCGAGGTAAAGGTCGCTCCAGAAAGTATCAAAATAATAGACCGGATCAGACAGATGCGGCTGCTCCCTCAAAGCCCCGAAATTAGTCAGGAAACTGATACTCTCATAGCGCGGCTGATCATTGATTATGCGAGCGAGAAAGATGCGCAAACATGGTTAAGTTCTGAATATGAAATTCCAACGCATATAAAGTTGTTTGCCTCCAACGGAAACAAGTCATGTCGGTACTGTGACTTGGTCCCCGCTACTGGCAAATTGATTGCCTGGTGGACAATTGATAAGCTTATTGCGTGTTGGCCGTGTTTTTGTGCGCGACGCGCATGACTTAGCTGCCGTGTTGAACGTAGAATTGAGCATTGCTGACATATTCTCGTATAGTTTGAACAATTGGTAGAAATGGAAGGATAGGACTGGTTACCTCGAATGTTCCATTAGTGCGAAGTGTAATCTAGAAAAGGCTCCTTTGAGCGTAGTAGGTTGGCATACGAAAACTAACTTGGGTATAGGCACTTGAATAAACAACACATTCCCAATCTGGAATTTCTTCGTTTAGATCTAAATTGTTCAATCTCTCTTTTTGAAGAAGATGAGCAGGATTTTGATTTTTTGATTGAAAACTGGTACGGCAAGTTGATGATCGATGAAACCGAGATAGGAGAAGTCAAATTCTATCGACTTCGACCTGATTGCTTTCAAGACTTAGCGGAAGCTTGCGATGAACACAGCCAAGAACTTGCTGATCTTTGGGAGGAATGCGCTCCTGAGCTTGGAGATTGTGCGGGCGAAGGGATTATGTTGATTCACAAAATTGAACTCAAGTCCGAATATAGGGGAGCTGGAGCAGGACTTGAGATTATGCGTGAAATTTGTGTGCGGTTTGGTGCCGGACATAGTTTTGTCGCATGTAAACCATTCCCTCTAGATATGGATATACAGTCTCCGGATTTCAAAGCAAAGCAGTTAAAGCTTCGACGATACTGGACAAAGGCTCACTTCCAACGTATTCGAAGGACGAACTTTTTTATCTGGAAAGGTTGTAGATTTTATGCACGCGAACATTTTCGGGAGAAAGATTAGTGACATCCGCCGATAGTAGACCTTTTGGGTCAATTTAGCGGAGGCGGTAGAGAGCCGCACGTCATTTTGCGCGCTTACATATTGACAATGTTCTCTACATCTAGGAATAGACAGGCGTCGAAGGTGGGGAAACTTATGGGTCTGTCACCGGTTTAATCTTAATTTACCGAGGCATTTCCCCTGATGGTGAGCCAGCAATATACTATTAGGCTTGTCATTCGCCTGTAATAGTAAATGTCCAGCAATCCCAGCGGTAGATCCTCAGATTCGCAATCCAGTAACTTCTGGATTTTGGCAGCCTATGCGCCAGATTTGGCGAAGCTAGGAATGCGGGCGGAGCAGTATTTTAGCGATGACCCAAATACCTGCCTCATCAAAATTCGCCAATTTGCAGAATTGCTTGCGCAGACGGTTGCTGCCAACGTCGGCATGTACACTAGCACCCAAGAAAGCCAATTGGACTTGCTTCGGCGCCTTGATGCAGCTGGCCATCTAAATGCGGACGTCGCTCGGGTCTTTCACGACCTTCGTAAAATCGGCAATCAAGCGAACCACAATTTACACGGAAGCGCCGGCGATTCGCTAAGCGCGCTGAAGATGGCACGGCAGCTTGCGGTATGGTATCACCGAGCCACACGCGATATAAATTTCAAGAGCGGGCCATTCATTCCGCCGGCACCGCCTGCAGATGCAAGCACAATTGTCACTGAAGAGCTTGAGAGGCTGCAGGTAGAGCGAGATAAAGCCATCAAGGAAGCTGTCCAAACACGAGAAGAGAAGGAAGCTCTGGGGAAGCTGGCGCAGGAAAAGGACAGAAAAAACGAAGAAATCACAGCACAACTAGAAGCGCTGCAAGCGAAGGCGCAAGCTCATCCTGCTCAAGCGGTAAAGACAAGCGAACAGCTGTCTAAAGCTGCATCAGTCAAGTGGTGGGACATGGACGAAGCTGCCACGCGCACATTGATAGACCAGCAGCTACGCGATGCTGGATGGGAAGCTGATACTACGATGCTTCGCTATGCCCTGGGCACTCGCCCAGAGAAGGGGCGAAACATGGCTATTGCTGAATGGCCTACCGAGACTGGGCGTGCAGACTACGTTTTATTCGTCGGATTGACTCCAGTGGCCACAGTTGAAGCCAAGAAAGGCATCAAGAATGTTGCTGAAGACATAAAACAAGCAAAACGATACAGCGGTGAGTTCAAATTTACGCCGGAAATGCAAATACCGGAAGGTTCACCCTGGGCTGATGGGCGGTTTCGTGTCCCATTCGGATTTTCCACAAATGGGCGCCAATACTTGAAACAGCATGAGACAGAAAGCGGACTGTGGTTTGTCGATATGCGCCGCGCCACGAATCATGCGCGCGCCATTGGTTCCTGGTATAGCCCACAAGGTCTGCAAGACTTACTTCGTCGAGATCGCGGAGAAGCGGAGAAGAATCTGGAAGAAGAAAAGTTTGATTATGGATTCACCCTGCGTGGCTATCAACAAAATGCGGTGCTGGCGGTAGAGAATGCCTTGGTCAATGGCACGCGCATTTGCCTGCTAGCTATGGCCACCGGCACAGGTAAGACCAAAACTGCGATTGCGCTGATGTATCGCTTGCTGAAATCGAAAATGTTCAAGCGCGTGCTATTTGTAGTGGACCGTTCGGCACTAGGAGAGCAAGCGGCTCGTGACTTTGATTCTACACGCATGGAAAACTTGCAAAACTTTTCGAACATATTCGGCGTTAAGGAGATTGATGATAGAAAAGCGGACAAAGATACAAGTGTGCACATCGCAACGATTCAAGGACTGATAAGGCGAGTATTTTACTCGGATTCGCCACCGCCTGTAGACGAATATGATTGCATCATTATCGACGAGTGCCATCGCGGATATTTGCTCGACCGAGATCTTTCCGGAACCGAACTATATTTTCGCGATCAAAATGACTATATTTCAAATTACCGTCGTGTGATCGAATATTTTGACGCGGTGAAAATTGGCTTGACTGCAACACCGGCACTACACACGGTTGAGATTTTCGGGGAGCCAGTGTTTTCCTACACATATCGCGAAGCTGTCCTCGATGAAGTGCTTATAGATCACGAGCCGCCAATCACTATAGTGACAGAACTTTCCGAAAATGGAATCAAGTGGAAGGCCGGCGAAAAAGTTAAACTTCTGAAGAAAGGCGAGAATAAAATTGAGCACTTCACCACTTCGGATGATATTGCCCTTGAGGTCGAGGATTTCAACCGTAAAGTAATTACCAGCAATTTCAATCGTGTTGTGTGCAGAGAATTGGCGCGGCAGATTGATGTGCCGTCGAAAGAAAAGACGGTTATCTTTTGTGCAACCGATGCGCATGCGGACTTGGTTGTGACAATTTTGAAAGAGGAATTGAAAACGCGGTATGGTGAGGTGGATGACGATGCTGTCGTCAAGATTACAGGTCAAGCCCATGCTCCGTTAAAGCTGATTCGTCAATTCAAAAATGAGTCTCTACCCCAGGTTGCTGTAACTGTGGATCTGCTGACTACAGGCATTGATGTGCCGCCAATTACCAATCTCGTTTTCATTCGCACTGTGACCAGCCGCATACTCTACGAACAGATGCTGGGCAGGGCAACTAGGCGATGTGATGAAATCGGCAAGGAAGTATTTCGAATCTACGACGCTGTAGGCATCTACAAAGCCTTGCAAGATGTGACCGATATGAAGCCAGTAGTGGTCAATCCCAAAATGAGCTTTACAGAACTTGCTCGGGAATTGCAAACCATAAAAGATGTTACGCACTTAGAGCTGGCGCGTGATCAGTTTTTAGTAAAACTTATTCGCAAGAAGCGGCACATGAGAGAAAAACCAATAGCAGAGTTTGAAGTTGCTGCAGGGCAGTCTGTGGAAGCCTTTATCAAAGAGCTGCGTCGCATCCCTGTAATCCAGCTTAATCAGTGGTTCTGTAACCATGCCAATATCGGGAAGATTTTGGACGGCGCCAATCGAAATGAAAGTGTGCCATCTTTGTTGGTTTCCGAGCATTCCGACACACTACTCTACGTTAATCGCGGCTACGGGCACAATCAGAAGCCGGAAGATTACCTTGATGAGTTTGCACACTTCATCAAGACCAACGGCAATACTTTGCCGGCGATGCAGGCGGTTTTGCAGCGCCCGCGTGATTTAACCAGAAAAGATTTGAAAGCCCTGGCGTTGGCGCTCAGTGACGAGGGCTTTGATGAAAGAAGTTTGCAGAGTGCATGGGCTGAAAAGTCGAACAAGGACATTGCAGCTGGTATCATTGGATATATTCGCCAGGCTGCGCTTGGTGATCCACTTGTCCCATGGCGAGACCGTGTTGAATTCGCGCTCCGCAAAATACTTGCATCAAGAAGCTGGACGGTGCCGCAGAAGCAATGGCTGGAGAAGATTGCAGCGCAAACGAAGGCAAATGTGGTGGTGGACAAAGATGTGATGGACTCGCCGGATCAGATGTTCAAACGGGAAGCCGGTGGATTCAACGCCATTAACAAAAAGTTTGACGGTGAACTGGAAGAAATTTTGCACCACTTTAATGAACTGATTTGGAGCCCAGAGGCATCTTAAGAGGAGATTGGAAATCAAGCAATGACCACGCAAGATATCGTAGCCAAACTTTGGAATCTGTGTAACGTCCTCAAAGATGATGGCGTTACGTATCACCAGTATGTGACAGAACTTACATACCTGCTGTTTCTGAAGATGGCGCAGGAAACCGAGAAAGAAGGACTGCTCCCTGCTGGCTACCGCTGGGCTGATCTCGTCAAGAAGTCGGCGCCGGATCGTCTGCGCTTTTACGAAGACCTGCTCCGTAAGCTTGCCCGCGATGGGCGCGGCATTGTTCAGGAAATATTTGCTAACAGCGCAACCTTCATCAAGAAGCCAGTCACACTATCCACGCTTGTCAGTGAAATAGATGGACTCGATTGGTATGACGCTAAGAAAGAAGGATTGGGCGACCTATATGAAGGCTTGCTCGAAAAGAACGCCAATGAGAAAAAATCAGGCGCCGGACAATATTTTACTCCGCGCCCATTAATCGATGCCATGGTGCAAGTGATGAAGCCAACTTCAGCGGATGTGATTCAAGATCCCGCCGCCGGGACCGGTGGTTTTCTGATTGCCGCCCACCACTACATTCAAGAGCACGAAAAAATTGCCTCTTGGAAGGAGAATCAACAGAAAAAATACTATACCAAAACGTTTTATGGCATGGAGCACGTACAAGACACACACCGGCTCGCATTGATGAACTTGATGCTTCACGGCATTGACAGCGATGCAGACGGAGAAAACGCCGGTATCCGATATGGTGACACACTGAGTCCACAGGGCAAGGCGCTACCCAAAGCAACGCTTATTTTAACAAACCCTCCATTCGGCACAAAGAAAGGCGGCGGACTACCTGACCGAGATGACTTCACATTCTCTACCAGCAATAAACAACTCGCATTTTTACAACATATATATCGTGGACTTGCCCCCGATGGACGCGCTGCTGTTGTTCTCCCGGACAACGTACTATTTGAAGGCAACATCGGTAAACAAATTCGCCAAGACTTGATGGACAAATGCAACCTGCATACAATTTTGCGCTTGCCTACCGGCATCTTCTATGCACAGGGCGTAAAAACAAATGTATTGTTTTTTACACGCGGCACAACAGACAAAAACAACACCAAAGAAGTTTGGATTTATGATTTACGTGTCAATATGCCGCAATTCGGCAAACGGACCCTGCTAACAAAGAAGCACTTCGCCGAGTTCCGCACCGCATTTGGTGGTAACCCCCTCGGCGACTCTGCCGCATTGGCTAAACGGGTTGACACGGGTGACACTGGACGCTTTCGCAAATTTGACCGCCAATGGATCGCGGAGCAGCGCAGTGACAGCCTAGACATAAGTTGGCTTCGAGACGAGAGCATTGGAGATGCTGAAGACCAGCCCGAACCGGCAGAAATTGTGCAACTAGCGCTTGGCGAACTCGATGCAGCTACGTCCGAACTCCGCGCAATTCTTGCTGAACTTGGCGAGGAGGTCGAGGTATGAGCGGGGAAATCCCGAATGGCTGGATCGAACTTAAGCTTGGCGATATTATTAAATACGGACAAACAACAAAGGTAGAGCCGAGTCATATTCCCGATGAAGCTTGGGTTTTAGAACTTGAAGATATTGAAAAAGACAGTTCAAAAATTCTTCAGTACTTATCATTTGCCCAGCGGAAATCAAAAAGTACGAAGAACGCATTTCAAAAGGGTGATGTGCTTTATGGTAAATTGCGCCCATATCTGAATAAAGTACTTATCGCCCCTGAATCAGGATTCTGCTCAACAGAAATTGTGCCATTGAAAACAAATGGCTTGGTACATGAAAGATACCTGTTTTATTGGCTTAAGCACCCGGCTTTTCTTTCGTACGTAAAGGACGTAAGTCATGGTATCAACATGCCACGCCTGGGCACAGAAGCCGGTAAGAATGCTCCATTTATCCTCGCCCCACTCAAAGAACAGAAACGCATTGCCGACAAACTTGACGCTCTGCTCGCCCGCGTTGACGATTGCCGCACCCGATTTATAAACATGGCGAGTTTGTTGGATGTCCTACGTCGCTCAATAATTGCTGCCGCTGTGGCTGGAGATTTGACTGAGCGTTGGAGAGAAGTTACGCGGGATAGATCGCCCTTAACCCTAGCGAGCTTAGGGACTTGGGATGCAAAGAAAGTCCGCCAGAAAAAAGTGGCAACAGCAGGGGAAACGCTAGTTCTTCCCGATGGATGGATCAGTCCATTTGTCGGACAAGTCGCATCACTACAACCAGGCTATGCTTTCAAAAGTCAATGGTTTGAGAAAGCTGGTGTAAGACTTTTGCGTGGCACAAATATTGTCCCGGGTAGTACTCGATGGGACGACAGTGTATTCATTGCAGAGGAAAGAGGAGTTGAATTTGACGACTACCGATTGACGCAAGGGGATATTGTCATTGCGATGGATCGTCCGTTGGTCTCTGCTGGATTGAAGATCGCTAAGATTACTGCCAGTGACATTCCAGCCCTCCTACTTCAGCGTGTTGGCAGATTTATGATATTAGAACGACTTCTCGTAGCAGAGTACTTGTTTCTCTATCTGCAGAGCCCGCTGTTTATTAATCATGTGTCAAGCCAAGAGACCGGCACGCAGCTTCCTCACATAAGCCAACTGGATATTGAGAGTGCTGTTATTCCACTCCCTAGCATAAAAGAACAAGTAGAGATAGCGCGAGTAGCACGCCTTGTCTTGGAAGGTATAGAAGTATTGAACAAGGTAGTTCTCGAAAATAAAATTAAAATGGACAACTTGGAGCAATCCATACTTTGCAAAGCTTTTAGCGGCGAGCTCGTCTCGCAAGATCCCGCGGACGAGCCAGCTTCCAAATTGGTTGCGCGATTCCAGCAAACAACCCAAAATGAGCTAAAGGACAAATCTCACCCACTCAGGAAAAGCAAAAAGCAACCAGCGTTAGTAAAATAGTCAAAAATGGAGAACTTCAATCCTTGGTTTCGATACAGGACAAGTCCCAATTCCAGATGATTTTATGGCACAAATAATCTGTCATAAAGATCATATGGCTGGCAGTATAATGTTAGTGGGCTTCTGCGCCAAATCCATCACATTGACGAAAGCCTGTTCGTCGGTGCTAGAAGCGCCTCAAGGATAGCCGAGGCAAAAAATTGTAGTGCCCGGACGAAGTTTCAAATCTTCAATTGTCTTGTCTTCCGAAAAGCAGACTCCAAGGTATGGATGCTTCACTTATAGAGGACTGCCGAAATTGCGGATGTGCGGTTTATCCGGAGTTAAGGTGCCCGCATGATCGCTGGCAATCTCATCGAATACATGAGCGGCTGTTACCAGGACGTGTAAATCTTTCGGAATTTACTGGTTTCTATCTCTCAATTGTTGGGCGGTATTAGACTCGCACTTCTGAATCCCCTCGGATAATACGAGGTGCTTAGTCTCAAACCGAAGCGTTTTCTGGTTTTCCTTCACCACGGACAATGTCCCAATAATGCCGGTACTTGTTCAAGCGCTCCAGATCCTTCTCGGATATGGGTGGCTTAATTCGCCTAACATCCATGTTGTCTTCCAGATCGGCAAGTTTTACGCGGCAGGCTAATGGCGACGGTAGAATGCGCTGCACAAACTCATCATAGCTTTCGCCTTCTCGCCGGCTTAAGCGGTCGATAGCATCAAGCACGACTTCAGGAATGCCTTCGGTTTTAAGCTGTGCAAGAGTCACGCTTGTGTCTTCGACGACGTCATGTAAGACGGCGGCCATCATTTCATAAGGCGTGGTCATGCGGCACATCATTCTCAATGGGTGCAGCACGTAAGGAGTGCCCATCTTGTCTTTCTGTCCCTTGTGCGCTTCGACAGCAATGGCAATGGCTTTCTCCAGCATGTCTGGAATTTGTTTCTCATCCGATGTGGCTTCGTCCATTTGAGTTTCCTCCAGGTGCTAGCTGCATCTAGTTTACAGGCTTGCTTCTAAATTCATGTTGTGTCTGTCCGGAGCGAAAATTTAATCCGAAACTTTTGAACTTTAAGTACCTCTTGACCGTCTTTAGAGTATCAAACATCGCTTAGCTCTTTGACAACATTCAATCAGGTGGACAACTATATTTATGAAAAAGAAATTGGCAGCCAATCATGCAAACAAATCAGCCAAGATGACACATCCAGGTAATGGAAAGTTATTCGACCGCGTTGTCTCCATTCTCGAGCAAGCAAGAAACAATGTGGTGCGCGTTGTTAACAGCAACATGGTTATCGCCTACTGGTTAATTGGGCGCGAAATTGTGCAGGAATTGCAGGCAGGGGAGACAAGAGCAGGATATGGCAAGACAATTATCGAGGATTTGGCCAAAAGACTAGCAGAGCGGTATGGACAAGGTTTTTCTAGTCCAAATTTACGAAATTTTCGCCAGTTCTATTTGCTCTATAAAAATAGAATTCGTGAGATAGGTCACACGTTGTGTGACGAATTGTCAAATGCCAGAAAAAGCTACCCACTGGGTAGCGAATTGTCCAAAGAGCAAAAAAGCTACACGCCGTGTAGCTTTTTGAATCATGGTTTTCATCCATGCCTTAGTTGGTCTCACTATAGGGCATTAATGCGAGTAGAAAAAGAAAACGCACGAGACTTTTATGAAGAAGAATCTGTGACTTGCGGTTGGAGTGTCCGCGAATTAGAGAGGCAAATTAATTCCTCGTATTATGAGCGCTTGCTTGCCAGCAAAGACAAAAAAGGCATGCTGCAAAATAAGCGCCGTGCCAAACAACAACTGTCGGCAGAAGACGTACTCAAATCGCCCACAGTACTTGAGTTTCTCAATTTGCGTGACAATCCGCAATTGCATGAGTCGGACCTCGAACAAGCCATAATTGATAATCTGCAATCGTTTTTGCTTGAGTTAGGCAAAGGATTTGCTTTTGTCGCTCGCCAGCAGCGACTGCAATTTGACGACGAAGATTTTTATGTTGATCTGGTCTTTTACAACATTCTGCTTAAGTGTTTTGTACTCATTGATCTCAAAATAGGCAAGCTGACTCATCAGGACATCGGGCAAATGGATGGCTATGTCCGAATGTATGAGGATTTACATAAAGTCAAAGGTGATAATCCGACAATTGGACTGGTCCTTTGCGCTCAGAAAAACGAAGCTGTTGCCAAATACTCTGTGTTGAAGGAAAGCAAGCAACTGTTTGCTTCCAGATACATGCTCTATTTGCCGACAGAAGAACAACTTGTCCAAGAACTCAGGCGAGAACAGCAATTGCTACAAGATCGCCTGATTGACACACAAAGTGCGGCAGAGGTAAAGACAAAGACGCACAAGAAGAAAAGCCGCTGAGGACATTAAGCACTTCGGGTACAACGAGGTGCTTAGAATTTAAACCGCACCAAATTATATGGGTTCAACTACAAACATCATTGTTTGCTCTGGAGAAATTCGCAGAGTCTTCTCTGTAGGTCCGCCACGAGGTGCATACGTTATTCTCGAAATCGTCCCGGTAAAGGTAAAATCGCCGACAGTAAAAGTAGTGGGCATGCTAAGCCGGTGCCTCTGATTCAGCCTTTCCTCTGCGCCCTGTGACATTTCGTCCACATTCACCAGGCATCTAAATTTGGTACCAGCAGTGGGCTCCAGTGACGGCAGCCGTACTTTGCCAACAATAAATTTGTCAGCCCCATCCTGCATTATCAAATCATTTCTCTGGACTGACGTATTTGTGCCCAGCAATTCCAGGACATCTGTTCTTGCGGTCATCCTAGCTCTTTGCACATAAGGTGCTGAACTATCGGGCGGTCCAAGCCATTGACCACTAGCTGAATAGCTCATTGACCTCGGCAGTCCAGCTGAATTTGCAACTCGATCTAGAATTTTCTTGACGGTCCTGGCAGCATTTTCTATCGTGATAACTTCACTCCAGTCTTTGATCGTGATTGCTTCGATTTGCAGTTCGTTTACATTGATATCGGCCGATGGCGCTTCAAATCGCCTCGATTTCAGGCGGTAACCCTGCATATTCTTAAAACCAACACACAGTGCTATCGGTGGCTTTATCTTAAGAGCTTCAAGTACGCATGCGTACGACCAAACTGCTCGAATTAAATCATCATCCAAGTAGTCGGCAAAAATTATGTCCTTGTCGTCGCTTTTCAGCACGCGCACAGATTCAATTTGTCCAGTTCTAAAGACTTGGACGGTGCCGTCTATTTTGTCCTTGGATTTAAATTGCTTTACGGTTTGATAGCCTTCGAAATTTATTCGAGCTTCAAACTCGTCAACCCGTTCGACTGGTGGAAGCATCCGTATAAAGTGGCTTACTCGATCTGGCTCAATATCTAGTGACCGCTGGAATGGTACCAGATGAATAATCTGTATTGGACCAGGACAAAAATCCCTGGCTATGAATTTATCAATTGCTCTATATCTGTGTTGTAGCCAAGACTCAATTGCGCTTATATCAAATGACAGTTCCTTTTGTAGGCGTTCGCTTACCCAAAGCCTGGCCAAAACGCCGACAGGCAAATGCAGCCTTTCGGCAACTTGCGAAAGGTCAGCCATTAACGTCTCGTCAGCTCTAAATTGGACTAGACCAGTTTTGGCTGAATCGCTAGAAGTAGTCTGTTTTCCCTGGTGGTGCTTGATCATTTGTAATACGTGATTTTATTGGTGTATGAAGTTATCATACAAAGCGTCTTGGCGCTTGTCAAGCCGGGTCTCTGCTTTTAGTCTTCAAATAGCTTGAGTATGGCATTCCTGGGGCCGAATATTGGAAGTCGGTACCTTCGTCTTTATTTAACCAAAAATGACCACCTGAAAGCGCCGTATATCTCGATTTTAAGTGAAATATTCAATATTCGCGAATTTAGTATGTATAATATGTATATGCTGACCCTGAAGCCACAAGACCTAGTTGTTCTTCTTAAAATAGTCGCTACCAAAAGGTGGTGGACTGTCGCAGACCTCGCTGGGGAAATTTATATGAGCGCCTCGGAAGTGCATACGTCCTTTGGACGCACTGCACAAGCAAGACTTTTCGAGCCGACCGACCGTATTGTTAAGGTGGCAAGTCTTGAGGAGTTTATGTTTCACGGGCTTCAGTATGTATTCCTTGGGGTGAAAGGGGAATTAACGAGGGGAATGCCTACATCAATTGCGGCGCCGCCTTTGGTATTCAAACACTTTGATGAGCCTGAAATTCCACCTGTCTGGCCGCATCCAATGGGACTTAAGCGCGGATACGCAATCCAACCGCTGCACAAGCGGGCACCTGATGCGGCTGCTGCCGATGGCGAACTCTATGAACTTTTGGCTCTGACTGATGCTCTGCGCGAAGGCACTCCCAGAGTGCGAAATGTAGCAATGTCAGAACTAAAGGAAAAGTTTGCAGTCTACAAACATACTATGAGTCTTAAGGCTGAAAACGAACGATGAATCGACACCAGGAAATCATTGCCAGAATTATTCAGATCGTTCAACTATTGGGCGATCTGTCCGATGAATTTGTTTTTCTTGGTGGGTCTGCGGTGCCAATGCTTATTACCGATGAAGCAGCACCGGATGTTCGTCCCACGAAAGATGTTGATGTCGTTGTACAGGCAGTGACACGCTTTCAATATCACAAAATTGAAGAGCGCCTCGCGCAAGTTGGATTTCATCTCGACATGCTCGATCCTGTCATATGTCGGTATAAGCAAGGCGGCTTAATTTTAGATGTGATGCCGACAGATGAAAAAGTGCTTTCATTTGGAAATCGCTGGTACGCGATGGCCGCTCAAGCGCCCATTATTTATCCGTTGATACCAGAACGTAAAATCAAAGTGATTAATGCGCCGTTGTTTCTCTGTACAAAGTTTGACGCTTACAAAACTCGTGGCAGACAAGACGAGAAAGATCTTGAAGACATAATCAACGTTGTCGATGGAAGGCGGCAGTTGTTCGAAGAACTTAAGGCGGCACCACCTGAGGTGCGTAAGTTTGCTGCTCAATCAACGTTAGAACAACTAAGTGCTGGGCTGACATCACGTCTAGATTGGTTTTTACCGACGGATGCCGCTGGTGCGGCGCGTCGGGGGCTTGTTGTTGAGCGACTTAAGGCTATCTCTGTGTTGGAATAAAAACAAGCAGTTATTTCGTTGAAGTTCCAAATGCTTTGTGTGGGTTCCATTTGGAGAAATGATCGCGATTTCCTCGGTCGCGACGAGGTGCTTAGAAATTAAAGTGCGCGTCTTTTCTTGGCTTTGCAAGCAAGGGCAAGGTCCTCGTGTTCAAAGGCCGACGCCATGCGATCAATTTCCTTCGCGAACAAACCTAAATCGGCAGCCACACGCCGCCATTTGCTCACTGCTGCACCAACTTCTGCGGCTATTTCTAAGGCATCGCCCGAAGGCAAGTCAAAGTATCCGGCCACAGAAAGAGCTAAATCGAGAGATGCAGTGCTGTCATCTAGGTCTATGGCTGTAGTTAAAATTCGTGGGCGGATATCTACCGGCACGGGATTGAGATCATAGGCGGGCGAAAGACGCCAGCCGGCAGTACCAGTGTAAAGAAATCCATGATTGCGCAAGTGGTCGTCGGTATTGGAAATCAGAATACTAAATACGATACGGCGCCAGAGCATGCGGATATCATTGTTCGCTGCTGCGCCATATTGACGCAGCGCATCTACTAATTCCAAATAACTGCGCTGCTCATTGTCTTTTGCATTTACCATACTCATAGCTGACAAGAAAGGTATGCGTGTTTTATCCGCGCGGTCAAAGCGTCTTAAAAGCAGTACCGTTTTTTTGCCAATGGATTCAAGTCGCCAATTCGGCACTTCAATCCGCGCATTGCCTGCAAGTTTAAGTGCTACTGCTTCCCATGCGACTGTATTGTATTCATCTTCCTTGTTTGGAAATTTAGCAAAGGCAAGCTGTCCGTCGCGATCCCGCACAGAAGCTTTCGGCCGTGCGCCGCCTAGAGAAGAACCTGGTGCTAAAAGCAGGCGCAAATCTTCATCTGATTCTTTGTCACTTAGTACATGCTCAGTTGCTGTCAATAATCGCGGCAGCTCTATGAGCGGCGGTATTTTATTGTGCACGCCTTCTGCCAGGAAGGGGCCGTTTTCATCTATAGCAAATCGCAATGCTCCCTGGCGTGCTTCATCGTCAACCATCAGTAAATAGTCGATCTCTTTCAAAGTTCTTGCTGTTTGTCCTTCACGTCTAGCGCGGTGCCTCTCGGCGCGACGCATCAACATGCGCCCCCAGCGATCTGGTGCTGAATCACCAAGGGCACCAAAGAGAGGGGTGTTGACTGTATGGAAAGGACCAGGACCAAGTGCAAGTGCTGGTTCTAACGAAAATCGCACTGGATTTTTTAGCCACTCTTTGTCGTACTCAAAGGTTGCGCTTTCTTTATCCTTGCGCATGCGCGCCCACAGTCTTCCGGCTAAATAAGCCTTGCCCGACAAATCGACATAGACTAGGCATTCCGTCTCCATCAGCTTGCGCCTTTGGCATCGGGTTTGACAGGCTTGCGGCGCGATAACCGAATGCGTTTCGGCAATCGTTCTTCTTCAAGCTGCCGCCCGACTGCATCTACATTTGCATCTGCAAGATGGCTGACTTGGTCAATCATTCCCAGCACGAATAAGATAGTTGCGTATGTGCCCATTGATACATTTGCATCACCTTTCTCTATTTTGTATAGAGTGGTTCTACTGATTGAAGCTCGTTCTGCCATTATCTCGGTCGGTATTCGGCGGCGCAGACGGGCATCCCGGATGTCTTGCCCAAGCTTGCGCAGGGCTCGTTTAACCGGGATGGGAATCGTGGATGTGGTAAGTCCGTCCTTCATAACGTTCACTATTGCAAACTGTATTATATCTAGTGTATCGTATGCTGAACGCTATAGTCAAGTGGCCCAGGTGCTTTCGACTTCTTTCTTGAAATCCGCATGAGCTTGTTTTTCTTGTCGGATAATGTTTTACGGATGCTAATTCGCCTCTGCTCCCAAGCGCATTCTGGACAATTGGTACCTTGACTGGTTCTGTCCCCAACGGTTGCTTTCCAGGTGTGTTTTTTGTCATTGGGACAGTGCCAAACAATAGAAAGCGAGGAATGTGCAGTTACCTGATTGGGCTTTAGTGTATTTTGAGTGCGATGCCATTGCTTTGCTATTTCGGGGAAGAGGGTTGCAAGTGAATTTGTAACGGATACCTTGTTGCCGGTGCAAAAAGGACACGCGCAGTCAGCGCTGACTCTGACATTGATCCTTTGACGCCAGATATGGTCTGGTCCTTGATGGCAGCGCCACCAAGCATTTATTGAGGAGCCAAAACTAAAATCTTCGGGAGTGTAGCCGCAATTTTTCTTGTGATACCACTGCTTGGCGATGTGAGGTGCTTTGACGGCTAATGTTGTGCGTCCTTGCAGTGGGTAAGGTGTTTTTACGGTTTCAATTGGAATGCCGTATACAACCTCGCCGCCGAAAGTGTGTTTCTTGATTCCTGACACGACTAATTCTCAAAGTCAATGTTTTTACTCTGACACCAATCACGTGCAATATCCTCCAAGGCGTTGTGCCTGTGACGGTACCATTGTTCTCTTAGTCCGTAGCGGTCGACCATGTCCTTGAAATAGCGAAATGCGCCGGCTCCGTGGATTGCTCGCTGAAGCTCGTCTGAAATATCAGAACTCTGCACTGTGTGACAGAACCGTTCCATAATACTCCACTCGTGAATATCAAATTTAGTTGGTAATTGAATAAAGCGCCCTGCTTTATCTTCGAGTATCGTTTTGGCTTCGGCGATTAATTGCGTTTCCCAGTCGGCGAAATCTCTATCATGATCATTATTTTCAGCGATTTCTAGGTGTTCGATAGCTACACGTAGGATTTCACCACTTGATCGATCCAGATACAGCTCACCCTCTTCGCAGGCGGAGCCCAATGATTCAGCGATGTCTTTCAAAGTGACTTTAGTCATGGGATGCTCCTCACTTTTTTCGGTTAGGTGCAACTGAAAAATGCTCCGGGTCAAAATCCTCTCCGAGCCATTCACGGATTTCCTGATGACGCGGGTGATGGGAATTTTGCAACATAAACACTATTGAATGGTAGTGTCGGATGCCGCCACTATCTTCTGGTGGGCAGGCTCGTTTTCCATCTACGCAACGAGCTGTTTTGATTTGATTAGTCGTGATTTTCTCAACTCTAATAGTATGAATCCAGCTGTCGCCAAAGTCATACTCATAGAGAAATCGAGAACCTTCTTTTAGTGGCAAATCGCAAAGACGAAAGTCGCTCTCGTCTAAGAGATCCGGTGTGTCATATCCATCCGGTGTTCCATAGAATTGTTTTGCTATTTGAAAATGGTGAAGGTGAGAGTTGCTCCAGCCCATTGCTTTCTGAATTGCCTGGTGTAATTTTGCCAACGAATAATTCCCTGGAATCAGCACGCGCCTCCAAATAGGTGGGTGAGAGTCCTTAAGTGTTATTTTGAGCTGAAATTGTAATTTGGAATTTTGCTTGGGCTTTCTGGAGCGGAGTTTTGGTTTGAATTTGTTTGTCAGTAAGTCTTCCTGAATATCAAGAAATTGTTTTGCAACATTTATCAGCTTTTCGCAGAAGAATATCTTGCTGGCAAGATGATTTGGAAGTTGATAACGATCGCTCCCGGCAAGCGCCTGCTCGTATTGCATCAGCATGGTGCGTCCGGTCTTGACTTGCTTTTCTAAATCCGGAAGAGGTTTCGGGAGTGATTCGACGGTAGGAAGATTGTTGAGCAGGTCAGCAGCGATCGCTAGCATGCCGATCATGGTTTGCAAGTCCTGCTCGATTATGACCAGATCGGCTTCAATAGCATCTAGCTCGGCAGATTCAACTGTTGCGCGTTTCTTGAAAGGTACTACTTTCTTGCTCATTTGACGCGTTTGAAGAAAAATTTGGGCGGTAAGAGACTCGAACTCCTAACCCCCTCGGTGTAAACGAGGTGCTCCACCATTGAGCTAACCGCCCTCAAAGGACTGACAAGTTTAGCATGGGTTGGTGCAACCGGAAAACAGCCTAAAAAGCCCTAAGCGCTTGTCAACACTAAAAAGCATCTGTTCATAGTTCATGAACCGTGAAGATGCTTGCTAGGCAAGCATCTTACGCTCACTATTCGCAATTCGCAAATAGCGAATATAATAAGTTTATGCTAAAACCGCAGGACATTCTCATTCTTTTGAAGCTGGTCTCAATAGAAGACCAGCGCTGGACCTACGCATCTCTGGCCAAGGACCTGCACATGAGCGCCTCGGAGGTGCATTCCGGGCTGGAAAGGGCTCAGGCGAGCAGACTAGTTAATTTCGAGAAACGGCCGATTAGAACTGCTCTCTTTGAGCTACTCGTTCACGGCATCAAATATGTTTACCCTCCGGAACGGGGTGCTCTGACCCGTGGTATTCCAACCGGGTATGCAGCACCTCCTCTTCTCGAGTCCATCAGACAACCTGTCTCAGATCCTCCTGTTTGGCCGGATGCAAATGGACATGTACGTGGATATTCGTTCTCTCCGCTTTATCGCAGCGTCCCCAAAGTCGTAGCACATGACCAGCAGCTATATGAATTTCTTACTTTAGTTGACGCATTGCGTGATGGTAGGGCCAGGGAAAAAGCATTGGCAACTCGTGAGCTCGCGCGCCGGTTTGGTATCAAAGAATGACAATACGACGAACCATTGCCATCCATCGAGTTGCAGAAGCATTACAAGATAAGACGGTCTAATCCTCTTTTGGTAGCGTATCGTCACAATTAACCTCTTGCCAATTCTGTGCAATTGAACTTTTTGCCTCCAATTCCGTCTATAGGTAAAGGGGGTGCGCGGCATGGACATTACTTACGGGCGGCTTTTCGATCTCTACATAGAAAAGTACGCTAAGCATCACACAAAACGCTGGCGCGACACGCAAGACACTTTCAATCTGCACTTCAAGCGATGGACTAACGCTCCGTTGAATTCTATTCGACGTATCGAGGTCCAAGACTGGGTAGATGAGCTTGCAGCGGGAAGCGGTAGGTACTGTGCTAATCGCTGCCATGACACGATGAGAGCGGTCATCAATTGGGGAATTAAGCGTGAATACTTTTGTGGACCAAATCCATGTATCGGTATCGATCGCTACAAGATGAAATCGCGCGATAGATTTGTGCAACCGGGCGACGAATTGGAAAGACTAGCCAAAGCTATTAACGCAGAACCCAATGACACTATGCGAGATTTCTTTTGGATGTGCATTTTCACCGGTGCAAGAAGAACAAATGTGCTCACCATGCGATGGGATCAAATTGATTTTCAATTAGGACTTTGGAAAATTTCTGATACAAAAAATGGTGAAACACAATTCGTCACCCTAATTGAAGAAGCGATGCAGTTACTGGCGAAGCGAAAATCAAATAGAAGCAACGATTGGGTATTCCCGAGCCCAAGACGTGCGGACAAACCATTCCGTCATCCGAGATTTGCTTGGGCCCGCATCTTGAAACGAGCCGAGATTCAAAACCTCAGAATTCACGATCTTCGCCGAACTATGGGTAGCTACATGGCCATTATGGGTGTGAGTCCGACTGTCATCGGACAAGCGTTGGGGCACAAGTCATTGCAGGCGACCGCGGTCTACACCCGACTAACACGCGACGCAGTTAGGAAAGCCATGCAGGGAGCCCTAAGTGTCTTCTATTCCAGACCAGAAGGAGCAAGAAATAATGGTTTCTTGACTACTGAATATGAGTAGATTATACTTAAAATATACTCCTCAGAGGTTAGCTATGCCTGCCAAAGACCGGAAACGGGAAAACTTTGATGTCACTCCTGAGCAGGAAGCTGAGATAGATCACTTTCAGCACCTTGTTAAAGCATCGACTCGCAAAGATGCTGTTCTTACAGCAGTCAGGCTAGCTCTTCACCTTGCTTGCGAGGCACGAGATGGCTATCAGATTTTTGTCGGAAATGAAAAACGAGGCGAATATCGACGAGTAATTGTGCCAGGTGTCGAACCACCTCCGATGAAATGGAAGTATCTCGTTGAAAGACCTCATTCTTGGAAGTCACAGCTGTTCGTTAAGGGACGGCGCTTGCCGGCAGCGAATGTTTGGTCAAGCATGCTCGTTGAAAAAATGTCTATAGAAGAAACAGCTGAAGATTGGGATCTGCCGGTAGAGGCCATCGAAGAAATAATTTCGTATTGTGAGGCGAATAAGTCGTTAATAGAAATGGAGGCAGCCGAAGAACGTCAGTGGCTAGAAGAGAGAGGAATTAGCATTGACCCTAAAACTTCTTCTCGATGAAGACTCACAAAGTCGCCAATTAGTTATTCTGCTTACGAAGGACGGACATGACGTCCTCACGGTTAATGACGCGGGTTTGGCTTCGAAGTCTGACAAAGAGATCTTCGAGTTTGCAATCAAGAAAAAGAGAATTATTTTGACGTCGAACTGTCGTGACTTTTTGTTATTAGCTCAAGAATATGTAAATGCCTCAAAGAGATACCCGGGCTTATTCTTAGTCTATAAAGACAACAAGCGTGGAAAGGATATGTCTAGGGCAGAAATTGCCAAAGCGATTGCGAACGTGGAGTCAGCCGGTTTAAGTCTGCAGTCCGAGATCATTACTCTCAATCATTACTCTCAATCATTACTGCTACAGAGATTACAATTTCCTGAAATTTTCACCCGCAAGGCAACTCCCGCCCAATTTTTGCGTCTTAGCCCCTAAGAATATTTAGGAGGCACTTCCCATGCATGCCAATCGTTTACTAGCTCTATTTGGAGCTTTTTCCATATTGGTAGCCGCATTGCCTGCATACGCCCAGTATTACGGCTACGGCTATCGATCCCGTTACGGGTATTCCCGCCCAACGCGTAGTCAAATTCGAGCCAATCGTTTCTTCGGAGCAGCCGTCAATCCGCGTCCAGACTTGTTAGGTCGCATTGATAATGCTTACGGCAGAGGGCTTATCTCCGCTCAAGAAGCAGACTCACTTCAGCAGCAGTACTATGACTCAATTGCTAACGATAGAAGAGATGGTACAGGCGCGAATATGGCTAACTATGACTATGTGCTCAACAACTTGATCAACTTACGTTCATCAAGCTTGGGTCGCTAATAACAAGTAATAAAAGTTTGAACGCTATGTCTCACATGTAGGGATATAGCGTTCGCTTTTTGATGTATACTCGACAAAATGATTGCCTTTAAAGTAAACAACGTCCCGACCCTATTTATCAAAGCTTTCACGGCTCGCGATGTCCAAACAATTATGGATTTTGTGCGTGATGCCGGCTCTCGCAGCAAGAGCGCGAGCAATACCGTTTTATTTATAGATAATCCAATAACTGCACATACGGTTGAAGCGGTAGAAAAACTAACTCTCGAAGGCTATAGAGTCTGTTATCGAGATCATCATGGTATTGACGGCGAGCCGGCAAACGATCGTGATCGTCAGGTGAAGGCGGCTGCTAACAAATTAAAACAAGACTTGGGCGATGATTGTGTTATCACCGTGCGCCGATTGCATCCGGCCTGCAGCACTCTTGTAGAAGTCGGTGAATTTCAGGATGCGGTGGCAATCATTGCTGATCCCGATGCCGATGGGCTAACAGCAGCAATGAAGGCAGCTGGAATTTGTTACCCCGAGCTGGATGAAGATGCAGCTCTTTTAGACGGTGAGCCGCACCTACAAGTAACAGGCAGCGCCATATCGCAATTGCTTGCGAAGGGAGTGGCAACACTACCGTCGTTTGATCCAAAAGAGCCTCTGCGCCGCGAGCAAGCGCAACAAGCATTATTTGCCGACTGGGTAAAAGCTGTGCAACAAGATAAGCAAGCACAAGCCCGCTTGCAAGATGTCGTGGTTGCATATGATGCTGCCGTCCGGGTCGCTGAAACCCTTGCATCTAATGCTGTTGAGATAGTCTCTGGAGTTATGCTTGCTGATTGCACCGAGCAACCGGTTTTTGATTCAGGCACTCTCATTCACTTACTTGAGCAGCGACCAGGCTGCCGCATCACCGTGCAGAAAAAGGGATTGGGTCCCATTGCCGCTGTGCATGGTATTCAGTATAGTTTGGCGGTTGCCAAAATCTACCAAGGCGAAATAAATCTTCAGAAGATTCTGCCAGCTGATACTAAGTCAGGTCCGCAATTCGGCGTTATCACTAATGTGTCATTCCTGCTGCACGTGTCAGAGGAAGTCTTTGGGGATTCCGTCCTTTCTCAACTGCGTGATCTCTCGGATAAATGGAAAGCGCCGCAGCTTTAGAGGCTACGACGCTTTCTTGATTATGTGCTTCTGTGCGTGCCTGTATCTGTGTGTGCTTGTAGCTGCGTAGGGGCGCATTGCATGCGCCCTTCTGCTTAGTACACCCCAGTCACTGGCTTACCCTTGTTGCTGGCAATGAATGAGTCGAGCTTAGACCCAACCGAATCAAATGCCTTAAACAAAGTCCGTGCTTCTTCGTTAGTGAATTCACCATTAATATCGCCATCGCGGAATTTCACTTCCATGGCGGCAATATTATCCAATTGTGCTCGAAGAATTTTCACCTGTGATCTTGTCAAAGTCTTGTGAGCCAGCGCAATGGAAATTTTTCCTTCCATCTCTGCACGGCGTGATGCCATTTCATCAAGCTCGACAATTTCACCGCTGACAATTGTTATCTTGCCATCAACCATAATAGGTACGATGGGGACGCCAATTATCTCCGTAATTCTCTTACCGAGAACATCCAAGCGAGTGGCGATCACGGCTATTTGCGAATACGGAATAGGCCCGCCGACTTTCTGCGCGGCGATTTCTATCTTCGTGATGTCGTCCAATTCTGAACGCAATTCGTCAGCTTGATCTTTCGTCAGCTTTCCTGTCGCCATGCCTTCGCCGATTATCTTTTCCAATTCACGGCGCCTTGTGTCAATGGTGACAATGTAGACATCCGGCTTTACTGTCGCAGCCTTTACGATAGTTGTCGTTGTGACAGTGTCACCGGTTGTTGCCTTTGTCTCCGTTACAGTTGTTTCCTTAATGGTCTCCTCGACTTCTGCGCTTGCCGGCAACCCCGATACGATAAAGCCTGTAATAGCCAGCAAACTTAGGGTTTCCGAAAGTGCCTTCCTTTTGTTCATTAGGAACCTCCTTAACAAATTTAACGTCGATATGGAAGCTGTGTCTTCATCTATCCACTACAGACAGTTAAGTTCACGATACATAGAGGAATATGTACAATTGAGAAGCAGGGGAGATGCGCTGCCTGTGGCAGTTGTTCAAAGATTTAAGGTAATTCTCACAAGTTTGGCGCTTTCAATGTTGCCGATAACTGTCGATGCGCGCGTTAGCGGTGAAAAGCCTAGTCTGACTGTCGATGAGGCGCGCCAGTATCTTCTCAAACTCATCAACAATGACCGCAAAGCTAACGGACAACGACCCGTCGAGCTTGATCCGATTGCGACAACTGCAGGTCAACAGCACAGCGATGACATGGCGGAAAACGGCTATTTGAGCCATTGGGATTTATCGGGCAAAAAACCCGATCAGCGCTACACGCTCGCCGGTGGACGTGCAACTGTTGCGGAAAACGCCTATATCCTTTCGTACACGGATAGCCCCCAGCGTCAAACGTTGTCGCAGCCGCAATTATTTAGTCCTGAAGAACTTGACCGTGCCGAGCAAGCATTCATGAATGAAGTGCCGCCTAATGATGGACATCGCAAAAACATTTTGGACTCAAACCATACCGCAGTAGGCATTGGCATAAGTATTTCCGGTGATGAAAGTAATAGACGTATGGCGCTGACGCAAGAGTTTGTGGATAACTATGGAACATTCTCTCTTCTGCCGCAAAAGATAAAGGCTGGTGAAAGTTTTAGCGTTGCCGGTAAGTTAGATCCAGGTATCAACCTCTATTCAATAGACTTGCGCTGGGAACCGCCGCCGCACTCGATGACGGTTCAGCAATTGAAAGACACGTATTCGTATGGTTCCCCGGAAGAACGTGTGATGACATTTTGGCCGGCACGAGGTCGTCGTGGAGGCATTGCTGTCACACATACACAAGATGGCGTTGAGTTTGCCAATGATGTTTTTGCTGATCCTGTACTTTGGAAGCCGGGACTCTACTATGTTTTTGTCTGGGCGATACGCAATGGTGACCAGAGACCATTTGTTGTGTCCCGTCGTACAATCGAGATGCGCTGATGTATTGCAGGCGGATCAAGGACGATACCCTGCGTGGACTGGCCATCGCTTTGATCGATAATTTAATCTAGCAATTGGAACAACTTTCCTTGCGATTCGTCAAAATTGAAATATGTCGGCAGGTAGCTTGGAAATGAAAAGCGCGTTGGTTTTGTCGGTCGGGATAATGTTCTGCATGGCTTCCAGTAGAGCTTATGCGGTTCCGGATTGTAGTGCCAATGATGCGAATTGCCAGCCACAGTCCTGCCATACCGAAAGTCATGCTTGTGCAGGCTCTGCTTGTACCAATGGCTGTTGCGTCTCAAAGCCTTTGCAGGGCAAGGTTACAACAGATGTTGCCGCTAGACTTTCCGCCGGTAATGAAGCCGCTAAGCGCGGACATTTGGAGACAGCTGCCAATTGCTATCAATTTGTATTGAGGCAAGATCCCCATAATGCTGAGGCGTTGTACGGGACAGGATATTTAGCTGAGAAAAATGGTCAGTTGCCGCATGCAGCATTTTTCTATCGCATGGCTGCTATTAACGACCCTGGCAATCCACAATATCGAGCATCGCTTGTTGCTGTTCAAAGACAGATGAATATTCCAGTTGTGCCAGTCAGTATGCCATCTCAACAAGCACCAACTATGACAGCCGGACCCACGCCGTGCCCGGATTTGTGCGTAGCGACTCAGGCGACGCAAAAGACAAAAAGCAAAGCAAGTGGGTTTTTTAAAGCGGCCGCAAAGATTGGTGCGGCTGCGGCAATAGGTGCTGCCTCATCCGGCGGTCTACATTGTCCGGTATGCCGCATTTTGAAGTAATTTACGGCGCGGCGTTGGACAAGTCTTGCAGTCTTTGTTTGGCGCCGTCGTAGTCCCTTTGGGCTCGCTGTCTGCCATCAGCGTCGGCACTGTGCATTCTATCCAGTGCGTCTTTCATATCTTGTCGGGCACGGGCAACGCTGGCGTCGTGTTGACGGACTCTTGCATCTTCCATAGCGTCTGCGGTGGCGTCTCTCGAGGGCGCGATTTCCTCAACGGGGTCAGCTATCATCTCTGTCTGGTCTGGATGAGGACTAGATGAGGTTGTATTTTCAGTCGCGCCCTGTGATTTTGCTGAGTCGAGCGCGCCTTTAATATCGAGCCCTTCAAGTACCGCTCTCTTCTTCATCTTCTCTATCCCTAGCGGATCATCGTCCTTTGAAAGAGCATTCCAAATGTTGCCGAGGTCATCATTGGTAATGTCTTTTGACTTGTCCATTTTGTAGGGCTGTTTTTTGGGCTGAACTTTTGCGCCTATCGAGTATGGTCCTGACTCCTTACCGGTAATCTGAACTTCGGTTTTGTAAGGCTCTTCTTCAGCAAATGCTGCGCTAGTGGCTAGTAGCCAGGTTGCGGCCACAACGAATTTATCGAATTTCATTGGATTAAACCCCGCCCAAAGGTCTCTATTTCCGATCATACCCCTCAGGCTCGCCTTATAATATTCAATCTATGCGAACAATTTTGCTGATATTGCTAGCGGTCGCCCTGCTTGCCTTAGGGCTGGTTTCGTGGTCTAAAGCTGCGCTTAATGAAAAGATATCTCACTCGCACAGTGGCGATTTCATACAAATCGCGCCAGGGTTGGCGCCTGGTGATGCAATTGCCCAGCTCGGTGAAGCTGGCGTAGTTAAGTATCCGCAGGTTTTATACACATACGTCAAGTGGCGGCAGCAGGGTCCATTAATTAAGGCGGGCGATTATAAATTTGCTTCGCCTATATCGGCGATTGAGGTCTTGGAGCAACTGAAGAAGGGTGGAACAAGCGCCAATAAATTGACGGTAGTTGAAGGGTGGAATCGTTTTGACATTGCGCGTGCAATGTCAGGAATTAGTAGTTTGAATTTGAAGAGTCAGCGGGATGCACTGGCATATTTAAACAATCGAGCTTTGATCAAAGACTTGGACCCCAGAGCAATTAATTTGGAAGGGTATCTTTATCCCGAGACTTATCTCGTTTATTTGACTACAAAGCCGACTGAGTTAGTTGAGAAGATGGTTGGGCAATTTCGTGATGTTTGGAAAAACAAATTAGCAAGCAAGGCGGCAAAGTCCGGCTTGAGTGTTCACAACGCTGTTACGATGGCGTCAATTATCGAGACAGAAGCGAAGTTGAAAGAAGAGCGCAAGTTGATTGCGTCCGTGTTGTACAACCGCCTGAAAAAGAACATGGCGTTAGGAATGGATTCGACTGTTGTTTATGCGTCGCAGCTTGCCGGCAAGTGGAGGAATGATGGTCGCGTGTATCAAAGCGACTTGGACATTGACTCGCCCTATAACACGCGTATGTACAAGGGCCTGCCGCCGGGTCCGGTTTCGTCGCCGGGACTCCCGTCATTGGAAGCGGCCATTTCGCCGGCGAAGACGAACTATCTCTACTATGTTCGCGACCCGAATAAGAACAATGGCGCACACAACTTCTACTCCGACGAGGCCGGCTTTGCTAAAGGCGTAGCTGCGCTCCGCGCTTGGGAGCAGAAGCAGGGACGGAAGTAGTTAGATTACCTAATCGGCTTGCGATACCAACCCGGCTCGAAACGTGTTCGCGTTTGGTTATGTATCGCCTCTTGTATGTCGCCGGTGTGGAAGAAATATGGGTAGCACATCGCTGGGCGACTCAACTCGTCTAACTCGGCAGACATCTTCTCCGGGATATCGAATTCCAAAGCCGCAATATTGTCCTCAAGTTGGCGCATCTTTGTGGCCCCGATGATCGTCGACACTACACCTGGTCGCTTCGTTATCCAGTTCAGGGCAACTTGCGCTGGTGTATGACCGAGTTCACCGGCAATACGCACTACAGCGTCAACTAGCTTGATCATCTTTTCATTATTGGGGTCTATGTAGCCGTCGGTTACCCAAGTTGTAGCCATGCGACCATCGCCGGACAACTTGCCGTCGGCGCCGCGCTTGTACTTGCCTGTTAGCAAGCCGTTAGCCAACGGGCTCCACGGAAGAATACCGATACCCATTTCTAACGCGGCATCGACATATTCATTTTCGATGTTGCGCATTGCCAACGAGTATTCCATTTGAATGGCGGAGATTTTCGCCCAGCCGCGCTGCTCTGCCATGGTTTGAGCACGACCCAAGTACCATGCCGGCGGGTTGGATAAACCAATGTATCTAACCTTTCCGCAACGGACTAAGGTGTCTAGTGTGTACATCAATTCATCAGCCGGCGTCATTGTGTCCCAATTGTGCATCCAGTACAAGTCGATGTAGTCCGTACGCAGACGCTTCAATGAAGCGTCGCACGCCTCAATGATATTCTTGCGGCTGTTGCCACCACCATTCGGGTCTCCAGCGTAGGCGCCGAAGCTAAACTTCGTTGCTAATACGAGGCGGTCGCGATTGCCGAATTTGCGAATTGCTTCACCTACCATGACTTCGCTTTCGCCTTCTTGGTAGGTGTTGGCGGTGTCGATGAAGTTGCCGCCCGCTTCTACGAAGCGGCCGATTAACTTGTCTGCACTTTCATCACTTGTCCAGCCTTCACCCCAGCTTTTGCCGAAGGTTGCTGCACCCAAGCACAACGGCGAGACGCGCAGTCCGGATCGTCCGAGGGAATAGTAGGTTGCCAAACTGGTTATTTGTTTCGATCTATCAAGCGTCGCTGTTTCTGGTGGCATTAAAAGCTACCTCCCTTGTAATTGTCATGCGTTCTGCGTGCGTTGTTTCCCTGCATTGTAGGGGCGCATTGCATGCGCCCTTAATTCACCTGCAACGAATCCAAAAACTTGTTGGCAATTTCCACATTCGGCTTGCCGGCTTTACTTTCGACGGTCAATTCGTATAGCGCATCTTTAATCCAATAGACACGACCCACACAAATAGTCCCGTCTTTCTCTTGAATTTCGTATTCTTTGCCGGGAGCACCAGATAATTGAATGTCCTTCTGCTGAATCAACTTGCCTTCTTCGCGTCTAACAGAAGAGTCAACAGCATCGGACAAGTTTTTCGCCGGATCAGCAAACCATTCTTTCAATGTTTCCGGTTCGTATGTTGTGCAAGCTATTCTGTAAACTGCCTTGTTGCCGTCATCGTTAATGCGCTTGCCTTCTTCGCCACAACGGAACCAGTGCTGAGTTGTTTTGATAGAGGCAGTGTTTCTAACTACACCGTAAGCATCTGCATCTTCAGCAACCGGCTTGCCACCCATTTTCTCCAAGGCAGCCAGACCTGGTTCCGGCTCGTTTGGCAGCATTATTGACCATGTGCTTTTCGGAGGTGTGAAGCGATTCCAGCCGAATTGGAAGGGTACCGTCTCCCCTTCAGCTTGACCAATTGCGCACTGGTAATAAACGCCATCCTTGATGCCTATTGGAAAGGATGTTGATGATTTTGAATTCGCCGTCTCTGATGTGATTTTGATCACGTTGGTTACAGGCAAATTTGGAATATACATGAGCCCATCTGGACCCATCAGCGGCTTGTCCATGCCTGGTTCTGGTTTTAGGATTTCGTATTTGGTGTATTGCGTGCCGGCACCGAGATCTGCTTCGGACATGGCATCCATCATTTCCTGCATTGCCGATTTGCCTTTCAACGGATAGCGCAGTTTGTCGAGTGCTGCTTTGTCTTTGCTGTTGATTGCTGCCATGTAGGCTTTGGCAAATTCTTCCGGTGTCTTTGGTCCGTCAGCGGCTAAAACTCCTGATGCAAAACAAATTGTCGATGCAAGTGCAATAGCCAAACTCTTCATTTTCATTACAGTAAATCCTCTAGGTTATCCAATTTCACTTCGTAGCTATAATCAACAGATCCCAATTTTTTGTTGGGAAGAACAAACTTTATTACATTGCCCTGACGCTTTTTGTCCTGCGTCATTGCTTCAACAATCACGCGCTTGTCTATGTCGACTGGAATTTCTGTCGGCAAATGTGCCTTGGTTAGTAGCTTTGTCACGCGCTCGGCGGATTTTCGATCTAACAGCTTTTCGCGGACGGCAACTTCACAGGCAAAGACCATTCCGATTGATACGGCATTGCCATGCGGTAGCGAGTAATCCATTGCCTTTTCAATTCCATGCCCTAGCGTGTGTCCAAGATTGAGGCAGCGGCGAAGATTACCTTCCCTAGTATCCTTGCCGACTACGGACAGCTTCATGCGCACGCTTGAAGTGATTATTCCGGCAAGTAATTCGCTCTTGTCCGGGTCGGCGTGCATTATCTCTTCCATGTTTGATTCGAGAATTTCCAGCAGTGGACGCGGACCAGGCTTGTATTCTGTCTCGTCAGCGATGGTTTTTTCCAGCAGTGCGTATTTGATAATCTCTGCCATGCCGGAATTGAATTGCTCTTTTGTTAGTGTAGAAAGAAACTGAGGATCAACTATCGTTGCTTGTGGGAAATAGAAAGATCCAGCTAGATTCTTGCCCGCAGGTAAGTTTATTCCTGTTTTCCCGCCGATTGCCGCGTCGACCTGGGCAAGCAGAGTCGTTGGCACCAATACTAAGTTGATGCCGCGCAAATACGTCGCAGCTGCAAACCCGGCGAGATCGGTGACGGCGCCTCCGCCGACTGCCACGATGGTGTCGTGTCTGTCAAAGTGATGTTCTTGCAGGCGTCGCCATATCTTCATCAACCAGTCGACACTTTTGCATTCTTCGCCTTCGGGCACGTTGATGTCGACTATCTCATGTTTGTCCGTATCAAATACTTCGCTTACTTCCGGCAGCCAGTGTTCGGTGACTGATCTTTGCGAAATGATCATCACGCGTTTGCCTGATGATATTTGCCCGAGGATATTCTGGACTTTGCCAAACGCGCCGAAGCCAATGTCAAAGCGCGTGCGCGATTCGTTGGACACCTGCCAGAGCATGGTTAGCTCTTGACCATGTTTGCATCCGCGCTTGCACTTGTGCATTACTCTAACTCGGCCTCCACTTCCTCTGAAGCGCTCGCCGCGCCAACGCCCGACTTCGATCCCGCTGCTGCGCAATCGTCGTTGAATTGTTTCACCGAACGCGTAAGGTCCGTCACAGTATCGCCGCCGAATTTATTCAAGATGGAGCGTGTCAAGACGAAAGCTACCATCGCTTTGCAGACGATGGATGCTGCTGCGATGGCACAAACATCCGAGCGCTCGTAATGAGCTGTGTCAGCTTGATATTCAGGGAAAGAGAGTGAGGGAAGTCCTTTGCGCAAAGTCGGCAATGGTTTCATGTAAGCGCGCACTTTCAAACGTTCACCGTTAGTCATGCCGCCTTCTATTCCGCCTGCGTGATTTGTCTTGCGTGTAAAAGGAAATCTGCTTTCACCATCACCCGGATACAACGCATCATGAACTTGCGAGCCCGGCAATCCCGCACAGGCAACACCGTCGCCAATTTCAACAGCCTTAAATGCCTGCACGCTCATCAAAGCTTGTGCAAGTTGTCCGTCTAATTTCTCATCCCACTGCGTATAACTTCCAAGTCCAATAGGTAGTCCATCAGCAAGTACTTCTACAACGCCGCCGAGACTATCGCCGTCTTGCCAATTCTTCTTGATGTACTCCATCATCGCCGGCTGCGTCGCTTCATCGGCGCAGAATAATTCTGAGTCTTCAGTCAACGTATCCAGCTCGAACAAGTCGAGAGTATCCGAATCCACCTTTGTCTTTATCTCGCCGACCTGCGTCACATGCGCGGCAATTTCTACACGCAACTCGGCTAGCAGTTGCTGGCACAAGGCACCGACTGCCACCCGTGCCGCCGTCTCGCGTGCAGAGGCGCGCTCCAGCACATCGCGTATATCGCTTTGGCGAAATTTCATTGTGCCCGCGAGATCCGCGTGCCCCGGTCGAAAACGTTTAATTTCTTTCTTCGCCATCTGCGCGGCAACTTCTTCGGCGCGTTCATCGACTGGTGTCACAGACATGACGTGATTCCAGTTTTCAAAATCTCTGTTAGCAACTAGAAGTGCAATCGGTGCACCTGTTGTTACACCATGACGCACGCCCGACAGAATTTTTGCTGTGTCGGTTTCAATTTTTTGTCTGGCGCCGCGCCCATATCCCTTTTGCCGGCGCGCCATTTCGGCGTTGACAAATTCCATGTCCACGGACAGACCCGCAGGCATGCCGTCCAAAATGGCGACAAGCGCCGGTCCATGAGATTCACCGGATGTTAAAAAGCGCAACATAGTTTCTGCCCTGACTTTGTACGTGCATTGCATGCGCCCGTGCTGGTATATTGGCAAGTGCAATACCCAGACGCAAAGAATACAATAAATGAAATGCTTAAGCCAACGGGAAAACTTTTAGGTGAATTGAAAGTGCCGGGTGACAAGTCGATCACCCATCGGGCATTCATTTTCGCCGCCTTTACAAAAGGAATTAGCGAGGTCGACAACCTCTCGCCTGCTGCCGACTGCTATTCGACCATTGAGTGCATGCGCATGCTGGGCTTGGATATCCAATTGTCAGATGCTGAGGGTCAAAGCGTTAAAGCCCTGGTCAAGAGTCCGGGACACACTGCCTTACATCCTGCGCAACTAGGACTATTTGCCGGCAACAGCGGCACAACGATAAGACTTTTAAGTGGGCTACTTGCAGGTCAACCTTTCAAGGCGAAACTAGACGGCGATGAGTCCTTGCGCTCGCGCCCGATGAAAAGAGTTATCGAACCCCTCAATTCTATGAATGTTTGCGTGGCATGGCTCGGCAAAGAAGGTCACGCGCCTTTTGTAATTGAGGGCGCGCCGTCTAATAATCTCGAACTCAAAGCCCACAAGTTCAAATTGCAAGTTGCTTCCGCACAAGTGCAGACAGCACTTCTCCTTGCCGGGTTGCAAGCCGATGGAAAAACAACAGTCGAGTTGCCTGCGCCGGTTCGCGATCACACAGTGCGCCTTTTCCGTCACATCGGCGTGCCCATGCTTGTCGACGAGCCGCTCACAACAGCAGTGCAAAAGTTGGACGAACCCTTGCCGCCGTTTAAGTTAAATGTCGTCGCTGATATATCCTCGGCTACTTTCTTTATGGTCGCTTCCGCGCTTTTGCCTGGCTCTGACATCAAGTTGCTCAGCGTCGGCGTCAACAAAGGACGCCGCCTGGTAATAGACGTCCTCAAAGAGATGGGCGCCGATATCCAGTTGGAAAATGAAATGGAATACGACGGCGAGCCTGTAGCCGACGTGGTCGTCCGTTACAACGGGCGCCTGCGCGGTGTCACCATTGACGGTGGCAACATCGCCGCCGGCATCGATGAAATTCCCGCGCTTTCATTGCTCGGCTGTTTGGCCGACGGCAAGTTTGTCGTTAGCGGAGCTAGCGAACTCCGGGTCAAAGAAAGCGATAGATTGTCGGCAATGGTTGCCAACTTGAAAGCCGCTGGAGCGAATATAAATGAAAAGCCCGATGGCTATGAAATTGAAGGTCATAAACATTTAAGGGGCGCCAGTATTTGGCAAACGTTTGGGGATCACCGCTTGGCAATGACCGGTTTGATAGCTAATCTGATTTGCCAAGAGCCATTAGCCATCGATGACACCTTATGCGTTGCAGTTTCCTACCCAACATTCATTGAGGATCTCAATAGACTGTTAATCGTGTGAGTTGGGTAAAATATCGTAAGAAATCACAGGCGACGCCAAGGGTATAAATTCCGCTTATGACAACGGCAAAAGCTGCGAAACTCTCAATCAAGCTTGCAGTGGTGGCACTGGTTGCCAGTTTTGGATTCAACGTCAATTGTCCCGCCAGCTGTGCCGGACAAATTGCCCCCCAAGTTAAACAAGCAACACCGGCTGAAATTAAGCAGTGGTTCGTGACATACGATCAAATTCGCCGCCAAGCTCAAATGACTCCGCAAGAGCGTCAGCAAGCAGACAACCTTATGTCCAAGGGTCTATCAGTTTTAATGCCTGGCGAAGAAAAAATCGTCGCGCAAGCTTTGTTGACGAAGTTGGTGAATAAGTACACGCAAGCAGTTACTGCGATGGGACAACTTCCCTTGTACGCGCAGACGTTGCCTGTGCATCGTGGATACTTCCAATATTTCACGTCGGCTGGACAATTATTCAGCGACTATCTGAAAGTGCAGAATGATCTTTTCATAGTTGATCAATCGACAGGACAACCGCTGTTGTCGTCACTGATGCAACGCAAGCAACAACTCGCTGACTTAGATACGCAGATAAAGCAACTGGACAAACAAGTGCGCGCGCAATTTGGTGTGCCGGCTTATCAGTACTAAGATCGGATGCCATAAAATGTTGGTCGGTCGTGCCGACCTCTATTCTTCTATTGCACGTCCGCGACTTCGTCAGTCCTTTTCATGGTTTGTCATCTCGAGCAAAGGCGCGCGGAAGCGCGCCGAAGTCGAGAGATCTGCCGCGACGAACTGACGTTCCATTCGTAAGACTTCAGTCAGCTACTGGTAGATCTCTCCACGCGCCGCGCTTGCAGCGCGCGGCTTGGTCGAGATAATCTGTTTTTGGTCAATAGGGCAAATGATTATCCGTAACTAGTGGCAGGTTGCAAAAGCCAATCTGGTTTGTGATCCGGTTCAAAATGGGTACTGTTGCGAGATAGTTCCCACA
>JAIETZ010000010.1 GCA_019744775.1 Candidatus Obscuribacterales bacterium | reverse complement strand
GAGGAATAGCCCGATTTTCATTCAACGTCAAGCCCCTATTTGACTTGACGTTATTTATTACCGTACAAGATGACAAAGTATGGGGGTGTTCAGTTAAGAAAACTTATGCTAGTTTAAGTGTAAGCAGGTTAACCTGAGGTACTGATGGACAGCCGATTACAGGAAATCGCCGAATCCCGCTACCACCAGCAGCAATTCCTAGCTACGCTTTTAGAGCTTGCCGTCGAGCAACAATGGTTCGACGTGCGGCACATGGTCCAGCACGACATGGCGAAAGCTATTCTTTCCGACTACTCTTCTGAGATTGGTCGTGGAGACATGCACATGCCGACTTATTACGAGAATTGGGAAGAAGTTGTGGCTGTAGGTTGGAAAGCCTTTTGCGATCACACTGGGTTGTCTCAGGAGAAACTAGAGCAACATCTGCAAGCATTGGGTGATCACGCCTAAGGATTGTCATTCTGAGGGCATCAGCCCGAAGAATCTCACGTCTTTAACAGGTGGGATTCTTCGCTCTGCTCAGAATGACGGAACCCGTTATTCCGCATTCGGATAAATTACCGGAATGGCAATTCCGCCAGGAAACTTGCCGCGATTTGTCACCTGATGCGGCAACTGCGAAGCAAGTGACCAGACACCTGGATTGTCGGCGAGAAACTCCAGCACAACTCTGTCTCCCGGCTGTACGCAATAGGTGTCTCTAAAGACATGCGGCTCCATCGCATCGCTGCCGCTGACGCTTATTACTTCAAAGCGATGCCCCGTCAATTGCAACGGAACCGATTGCGATGTCGTGTTGGCGACGTACAAGCGCACGCGGTCACCACGAACTACGGCGATTGGTGGAATAGCTGGAGCGCTTTTCCCGTTGACGGTGAAGTAGGTCGTCGGACCTGATGCCGAAGCCACGGCAGCAGCACCTGCCTTACCCGGTGACGGCGCTACCTTCCCGGGCGAACCAGCCGGAGCCCCTGCGACAGTCCACTGCCCAATGACCATGACTTGCTCTTTGCTGAAGGTCTTCGGCGCATCGGCGTCGACGACGAGCATGCCGAAAAGGCCCTGCGTCTTTTGCGCCAGGTGATTAACTTGCGGATGGTAAGTAAAAAGCCCCGACTGCTCGACTTTGAATTGATACGTCTCCGCCGCGCCCGGCTTTATTACCCCATGCCCTTCACGCGGCAATCCCGCTACGGCGTGCGGCAAGATAAGACCGTCGATGTAAAAACTCGTTGGCTGCCTGGACTCGTTGGACACGGTGAGTTGTATCGTGTCACCTTCGGTTGCCTCGAGAACCGGACCCGGCGTCAATCCGTTGTATGTTAATGCGGAGGCAAACACGCCCGGCATGATTTCAACACGACCGTCTTTGACTGCTAGCCTATACACGCGAGTCTTGGCTTGTTGTGCTACAGCTGATTGCAACTGTCCCATTGCCTGGCTGCCTTCCATGATGGTCGACTTCAAGTCATTCAACTCATCACGCATTTTCTTGAGGCTGTCTTTTTCTTCCTCTTGCTCTGTTTTTATTTCCTGTCGCAATTGCTTTAGCGGAACCTGCTTGGCGCGCGCAGACAAAGCCAAGCTGGAAAGAGACACCATCAAAAGCAGTGAAACAGCAATTCTCATTTACGTGGAGACTTAACCACCGCAGTTGTGACAGGTGAGTGCATGGCAATTCTGTGTGAAACGCTTCCCAGCAAGAAATGCTGCACGGCATTGCGACCTTGCGCGCCGATGACTACTAAATCCGCCGGAAGTGACTTGGTCAAGTTCAAGATTTCCGTTGCCGGATCGCCTTCTTTCAAGACGCAATAGACTTTATCGATGCCTTGTTCCGCCAACATCTGTTTGGCGTTGGCAAGGAAAGTCTCACCTTCCATGAGCATGTTATTCTCAACGATGCCGATATATTCAACCGGTGACACCATTTTTAAAACATCTGCAACTGATACCACATGGATAAGTGTAATTTCTGCTCCATGCTCTTTCAGCTTGAATAACTTTACTGCTTCTTTCAATGCCGTTTGCGATTGATGTGATCCATCAACACCAATGACGACTTTGCTGATTTTCTCCGGTGGCTTTCCGCCGTTGCGGCAAATTAAAACTGTTCCCGGTCCATGCTTCACAACTTTGCTCGACACGCTTCCCAGGAAAAACTCTTCAATCTTGGGATGAACGCCAGGAGTCAATGCTGTCAATTCGCATTTTTCATCGCGTGCAACAGTTTCAATCATCATAGCTGCCGGACCGCTGACTATCTCCGTCTTTAGTGACTCACAATGGGGCTTTAGCTCTGTCTCGGCTTGTGCGAAATATGCTTGTGCCTTGTTTTTTACTTCGGTTTGATATTTCTCTTTGATATCAGCCAGTCCTTCAATCATGCTTTCATAGGACGGCAATTCTTCTTTGACGTAAAGCATTGTTACCTGGCAGTTTTTCAAATCAACCAGGCGTTTAAGCTCGTCAATTGTCGGCTTAGCGGAATGAACTATATCGACGGGCAAAAGAAGCTTCATTGGCAACCACTCTTTCTTTGGAACCTGTCCTAACCTCGGACGCATCCTGTATTTTGTAGGGGCGCATTGCATGCGCCCGCTATGCGCCCTTAATTGTACACGGCAGATTACATAGTGCTTAACTTATCTGCTCTTAGCTAGTTTCATACCCGATTTGGGAATATTCCAATTAAGGGGATATGGCTATGTTAACTAGCATTGCTCATATTAATAAGACACTGCCCAAAATTGCCGCTGGGCTTGCCTTGCTGGCGATTTTTACAATTGCGGCGGAGGCTGCCGGCAACAAAAAGCCCGTTGCGAAAAAGCCGCTCCAGCTGCAACGAGCGACGCCTATCCTCGACACCACCCCCATTCCCGGCGCGCGAAGAGGTCAGGTTTACAAATTGGGTCAACCACTGACGGGCGGTATATCGATGGACGTGCCGCGTACTCCTGATGCTGTTGCCCGCTATCTTGCCCGCATGCGTCATATCATTCAAACCTACCCTCGACTAGCAATGGTAGCTTTTTCTAGCAATGCACAAGGAAGCACCACAGAAGTAAAAACAAACATGATTCAGATGATTCGCGAGATACGCGCAATCGTGCCGCCGGCAGAAATGAAAAGAGAGCATAATGACCTAGCAGCTTCGTTCTATTACTTTGAGCAATTGGCTGAAAACCCAGGAGACTTACGTGGATCGGGAATGGAAGGTTTTGGTCGGATATATCCAATGTTGGGACGATTGAGCGCTTCTCTCAGCCAATATCACAATGGCGTCAGACGTGTGATTACTGCTTACAAGCTTGATCCGAATTTAGATCCATTTGGTGGTGAAGACCGCGCAACTACTCAGCGTATGCATGGACAGGTTGATAGTATGCTCGGCAATCTGCCCATTGGTCCCTCCGCAGGTGGTCCTTGTGATGATTGCACCGATCAGCTGCAGCAATTGCTTGGCGGAATGGGTGGACTTGGCGCCCTCGGTGGCGGCGGGGACACGGGCTCACTTGGCAATTTGGACTTGGGATCATTGACTGGTCAAATGGGCAACATCGATATGAGTCAATTGAACAAACTAATGGGCGAACTCGGCGGAGGCTCTGCCGGATCACAACACGATTCATCGGGCTCCGATAGCACCAACAACCTGAACCAACTTTTAGAGCAATTGCAGGGACAATAGCTACACAAAGCGAGTTGCCATGCGGTGATTTCGGCTAAAATATGAGCCTGCTTTGCTGGCAAGTCCGGCAAGCGTTTGTATTTTGTCGTGTCTCGGGGTATCAGTTCGTGATTGATCGTTATTCGCGTCCGGAAATGGCTGCGCTGTGGTCTGATGAAGCTAAGTTTCAGTGTTGGCTCGAAGTGGAAATTGCTGTTTGCGAAGCGCAAGCGGAATTGGGAGTGATACCAAAAGACGCTGTTGCCGATATCAAAAAGAAAGCCCGCTTTGACTTGAAGCGCATTGACGAAATTGAAGCGGAAGTCCGCCACGATGTGATTGCTTTCCTTACATCTGTCGCCGAATCAGTCGGCGAGAATTCGCGTTTTGTTCACCTCGGTATGACCAGTTCCGATGTAATTGACACAGCCTTGGCGCTGCAATTGCGCAAAGCCAGCGCATTGTTGATGAAAGACATGGACGCGCTGGAAGCAGCAATTTTGAAACAAGCGCGCAAGCACAAACACACAGTAACCATCGGCAGATCACACGGCATTCACGCTGAACCGACAACATTTGGATTTAAAATGGCTGTCTGGCTTGAAGAAATCCGCCGCAACAAGCAAAGACTAGTTGATGCAACAGAGATGATCTCTGTTGGTCAAGTAAGCGGCGCCGTTGGAACATATTCGAACATCTCGCCGGATGTGGAAAGACTCACTTGCAAATATTTGGGACTGACGCCTGATCCTGTCTCTACGCAAATAGTTCAGCGTGATAGACATGCCCAGTTTGTATGGACGCTTGCTTGCATCGGCTCCAGTCTCGACAAGTTTGCGACAGAGATTCGTCACTTGCAGCGTACGGATGTGCTGGAAGTGGAAGAACCATTTGCCAAAGGTCAGAAAGGATCTTCAGCAATGCCGCACAAGCGCAATCCGGTTGGTTGTGAAAACATCTCCGGCTTGGCTCGTTTACTGCGCGGCAATTCATTAGCAGCGTTGGAAAACATTCCTCTCTGGCACGAGCGTGACATCAGCCACAGCTCTGTTGAGCGCGTAATATTGCCGGATTCGACCATATTGCTCGATTACATGCTCGCTCGTTTTACAAAGATAGTTGATGATCTCGTTGTCTATCCGGAAAACATGATTGCCAACATGGATGTATTCGGCGGCATCGTATTCTCGCAAGCGTTTCTCATCAAGCTTGTTGAGCGCGGCATGAGTCGTGAAGATGCGTACAAGATTGTTCAGGGTAATGCCATGCAAGCTTGGAATACAAAAGATGGCAGCTTCAAAGACAATTTGATGAATGACAAGAATGTCACCGGTCTTTTGAGCGCGAAGGAAATTGAGGAAACATTTGATCCCAAGCATTACTTGCGTAATATTGACCAGGTATTTGAACGTCTAGGAATTTAAGAGAATGACGAAGAAGACGATAAATCTTTGCCTCGGCGTCCACAACCACCAGCCAGTCGGCAATTTTGATCATGTGCTGGCTGAGGCTTGCGAGAAATGCTACTTGCCGTTCTTTCAAGTGTTGGAGCGTTTTCCAAAGGTCAAATTCTCTGTCCACTTCACGGGATATTTACTGCATTGGATTGCGAAAAACTATCCTGAAGTAATTCACGTGATGGATAAGCTGCATGCTTGTGGACAGATTGAACTTGTCACTGGTGGATTCTACGAGCCGATTATGGCGATTATTCCTGACTGCGATAAAGTCGGGCAAATTCGCAAGTTGACTTCCTACTTGGAAAAGCTTTTCTGCGCAAAACAAGCCAACAAGGAAATCATCGATGGCATGTGGTTGGCAGAGCGTGTTTGGGAACCGCATTTACCTAAGCCATTAGTTGAAGCCGGCATCAAATACGTCTGCGTGGATGACTCGCATTTTAGATCTGTCGGTCTGCACGATTCAGAACTTTATCGTTGCTATGTCACTGAAGAAGATGGCAATAAGTTGGATATCTTCCCGATCAATCAAAACCTTCGTTACATGATTCCGTTTGAAATGCCGGATAAGATTATCGAGTATTTGAAGTCAATCGCCACAAGCGATGGTGATGCCGGTGCCTTTTATTTCGACGATGGCGAGAAGTTCGGTGTTTGGCCTCACACCTATGAATCAGTCTACAAAGACGGCTGGCTGGAGAAATTCTTCACTATCCTGGAGAAGAATTCCGACTGGATACACATTCAGACATTCGGTGAATACAATCGCACGATTGGTCCATCAGGCAGAGTCTACTTGCCGACAGCTAGCTACGCTGAAATGATGGAATGGGCGTTGCCGGCTGATCGCGCAGCAGTGTTGGAAGACGGACTTCATAAAGTCGATGAGCTCTACAAGCCATTTTTAAAAGGTGGATTCTGGCGCAACTTCCTCGTCAAATATCCTGAAGGTAATCAACTCCACAAGAAGATGCTGCATGCCAGCAAGCGTTTGCAAAAACTTCGTGCAAGCGGCAAGGTTGATGAGTCACAGCTTCTCGATGCGCAAGACAAGATTTGGCAAGCGCAATCAAATGATCCATTCTGGCACGGAGTCTTCGGTGGTCTTTACCTGACCAATTTACGTACAGCCAATTTCCAAGCTGCTGTTGCAGCAGATGTGGCGCTCGACGCGCTTGAACAAAAAGCTGGACTTTCTCCCAAGGGAATATCTGTCGAGACAATTGATATTGATTTAGACGGTTTCGACGAGGTTGTTATTCGTGGCGACAAGATAAACACATGTCTAGCCCCTCATTATGGCGGTGCTCTTCTTGAGCTTGATTACAAGCCACGTCCATTCAACTTGACAGACACTCTTTCTCGCCGCAAAGAGCCATATCACGAGAAGTTGAAACAGGCGCAGCAAAAGACTGAAACTGATCACGAAGCAGCAAAGACAATTCATGGGCAAGTAGTCACCAAAGAAGCAAATCTCAGTGACCATCTTGCTTACGACTGGTATCGTCGTTTGTCATTCTTGGATCACTTCCTTGGTTCGCATGCGAAGCTAAAAGATCTGGCTGTATGCCACTACCCTGAGCAGGGTGACTTTGTGCACAAGCCGTACAAGGTTGTATCTACTGAAGCATCCGGCAACAAGGCTCAAGTAAAACTTGAGCGTGACGGTCATGTCTGGTTTGATCACAAACACAGAACACTCAATGTTGGCAAGACTTATTCGTTTGATTACGACACTGCGCAAATGAAAGTCTCCTATCTGTTAACCAACACCAGCGATGAGCCGATAAGTCTTTGGTTTGCACCGGAAATGAACTTCAACTTCCTGGCCCCGGACGCAAGCGACAGATATTTCTTTGAGCTAACAGGCGAAAAATGCGAGCCGGCACTGCTCGCCAGCAAAGATGATAAAGCTAACTGCGACGGAATAGGCATTGCCGACGAATGGCTGGGTATAAAGGTATTACTCAAGTGGTCGCAAAAAGCCGGAATGTGGCGCTATCCAGTATTCAGCGTATCTAACTCGGAATCCGGCTTTGAGCGAATCTACCAGGGATCAGCAATTGTTCCTAACTGGCATGTTGATTTGAAAGGACGCGAAAAGTTCGAAGTCGAGATTTATCTGACTGTTGGTGGCTTATAAACTAAATCTGCTCTCGACTATAAATAATTCGTGGTTTACCATTGAAATGAGTATTTCAAAGAGAACTTGTGGAGCGAGAAGGGAAGTCCAATGTATCCAGCGTATTTGATCAGAGCGGGGATAGATTGGGTTCGTCATGCCGACGAGTTCAAAGACTCGAATCCGTACTCGCGCTGCGTTGAATCCATCAACGCTGTCAAGAAATTGTTTGAGCAGCAGTACGGCAAAGACGAACGCGTAGCGCTGGAGCCTGCCACCATTGCGCAGTACTGGTCTGAATTCTTCTACGCAGAGGATCCATCACCGGATGAATCTGAATGGCGTGAAGGTCTGATAAAACGCTCCGGTCAGTATGATTCGTTTTCCGATTGGCAGGACTGGTTCAAGACGAATTACGCCAAAGTCTACAAAGAAGACGATATCTGGCAAGGCGTCTTAATGACATCGTGGGCGCACACGCACCAATTCGAAATTGTTTTCGCCGACGACGCTTGGGAATTTCGTCCGAGCACGTCTTACATGCCGACAGGGGAAATGTGGCGCTTTGAGTCACACATGGACACCGCATCCGATGTGTTGAGCGAGCTGTGGAATGACGAAGTGAAGGCATATGCTGCAGCAGGATTTCATATCGACGAACAAAATGTCCCGTTCCTGGGACGTGTTGAGTGTTTGGGATTTGACACCAAGCAATACACTTTGCATTGGCCACCTAGTGTGGACAAAGAGCGCGTTGTAATCGACGTAGGCGAAATGGTGGCAGACATTGTGTTGCCACAAGGTGACGACTGGTATCGCCACCTAGATAACGTAATTTTCGCTGACGACCATTTGGACATCACGTCTTTGGTCAGCCGCACGAAATATGTTTTTGGAAGCAGACGCAGACTGCTCGAACTATCCGTAGAAAAAGACGCGGAAGGCGCAAAGGTACAAGCCATGGCCGAAGGCTGGATGGTACCGACGGAGCAGGTTGGGCTTAGCGACTAGGTTGGGGCTCTGCGAGCCCATCTTCACTTGGGGCGTGTAGAGGCGTGCGTCGTGTTTTCGGCGGCGACGGATTACGCGTGATTTGTGCGTAGTGTAGATTTGTTGGTGGTGAGCGAGAGCTTAGCTAGGCTTTCAAGACTTTGTCATTCCGAGCAAGGAGACGACACTAAATGTGTCGTCGGGGCGAGGAATCTGCCGTGAGTCGTGGAAGTTTAAGTCGGTAACAGTGTTCAAATCAACAAGCAACGCCTTATCCAATACGGTGTGGTCGAAGATTTTGGGGCACAGTGCCGAACGTGTTGGATTAGTTGGGGATAGTAAACAAGTTCGTCATTACACTGACGAACTTCCGTTATTTATTGGCAGATTCTTCGCTATCGCTCAGAATGACAAAGTCTCCAAAGCAATGGCTTGGCTGTTGCTACTTGATCCCACTCTTCTTAATTTGCCCGAATGATCGCGGGTACTTCGCCGGCGTGGCTTTGACCTTCTTAATCAACACAAGCGTGAAATCCTTTTCCGTCGCCGGGTTGACGATGTCGATTATTTCTTCGACGTTGCCGCCGAGGATTTGCAGCGCGGCGCGTGCTGGATCAACTTCTGCAAGTTGAGCGCGGGATTTTTGGGCGAGAAGATAGCCTCCAGAGCGCAAAAACGGTACGCAGAATTCGGAAATCATCTCGACGTTACCCACAGCGCGAGCCGTCGCAAATTCGAACGACTCCCGGAAATCACGTCCGTGCGCAAGTTCTTCCGCGCGCTCGCTAAAGACTTGTACGCGTGAATCCACGGACATGGACTCCGCGCATGCCTGAAGGAAGTTGCACTTCTTGCCGATCGACTCCACGAGAGTGACCTTCAAGTAAGGACACGCCACAGCAAGTATCAACCCAGGAAAACCTGCTCCCGAGCCGATGTCGATAAGCCCTGACTCACGCCCTTCGCATAAGCGTTGAATCACCGGCACCAAAGTCAACGAATCCATAATGTGATTGTCGATGACAATCTCAGCATCGGCTTTCGATACTAAATTCGTGTGCTCGTTGAAAGCCGCAAGTTCCCGGAGATATATCTCGAATGCCTCGACCTGCTCCGCGGTCAAGTCGACATTTACTAATTTAGCTTTCTCAGCGATTGACGTCATCACATCCATCAATTCGTCTTCTGAATGAAGTCAACAAAGTATTCCTGGCAAATGCTGATGATTCTTTGTCCGTCAATAATTTGTCCATTCTCTTTCCAGACGACTTGCTTGCTGCCGCCATCGAATGTTGCCACCATTTTTCTATTGGGTGCAATGGCTGCTTCGTAGATATTATAGTTGAGCGACGAGCCACCTGTGCCGGTTGGCAATTCCAAAAATTCCACGACGCCGTTATGTCCGCGGATAGCGTAAGTCCAGCCGTTGCGTGCGAAAGTAAAATACGAAGCTTCGTCAGCATAAGCAAGTTCGGGATCTTCGGCATTGGCCGTACCATGCGTGCGCTTTTGCACTCGGTTGATTGTGACGCGCAAGTGTTGATAGTTGACGTGCTTGTTGAATTCTTCTGTGCAAGCAGAAATTAGCAAGAAAAGTTTCTCTACCAGAGGTGTTGTCGCCACAGCTTCCTGTCGATGCTCAGCTTTTTGCTGGCGCTCGGCATTCCGCCTGTCGACTTCTTTCTGATTCGATTCGTCCGCTAGATTCTTGACCCAACTAAAGTCCACTAATTACCTGCCTACCCGCCCACATTGCTGAAAGAGCCAATTATTATGAGTCACTAAGACCCGGCCTCAGGTCCATACATTTCATCATAGCTAAAGGACGCGCCGGATAGGTCACCTGTCCAATAAAACTGATTTCAAAATTACAATATACGGGCATAATTACTTAGGAAAATGCACATCTGGTCGTGGTAATGCCGGAAACAACCGAGTTTAGCTCCGAACCAATTGATGACAAAGCACGCTCCCTGATCCACGCTCTGAAGCAGAGCTACGAGCAGGGTGACGATGAGGCTGTGGTCTCGGCTTATAAGCAGCTAACCCAGCTGATTCGTAATCGCATAAGCGGTCAAAGCGCGACTTCCCAAGCCGAAGTCCCAGACAATTTCGTACCGGTCGGTCGCTTCTATGAAATTTTAGGCATCCAGCCACTTTCTTCCAGCCGGCAAGTACACGTCGGTTATTTGCGTTCTATAAGAAAACTTCTCGTACACCGCACAAAGGGCGACGAAAGAGACTTCATTACAAGACTCGAAGAAATCTGCCTGGCGCATGACGTATTGCGCGAGCCGGAGACAAGAGTCGATTACGACTTCCGCCTGCTCAAAGTGCGTGGCGGCGGCAATGCTTTAGCTGACGAGCTAAACGCATTGGAGACTACAGTTGTCCCCCGCTCAGGCAAGGTGCATTTAAAAATCGGCGAATTACTTCAGAGTTCAGAAATCATCGATATGACAGAACTGGCAGCAGCCGTCGACATGCACAAAGCAATGCCGGAAATGCTCTTTGGTCAATTCATGGTCAAGTCCGGCTTTATCAATCAAAGACAACTAGATACAGTTTTAGAAGCGCAAAAGCTAATTGGCGAAGGACGCATTACGGTCGCCCAATTCCAGGCCGGCATGAAAGCCTTCAAAGAGACGGGCATTCCGCTATTAGCCTATCTAGAACAAGAAGGCTGGGTTGACGATCGCCCTGTTTAAGAGCCTACTGTCTAAAAGCAACTTCGCCTTCACGCGCAGCGTGCGAAAGATAAAGGCGTAATACTGTTGAAAGTTGTTCGCAGACGAGGCGCAGTACCTTTTGGTCGCCGGGTTTATAAACCTGATGATTGTGCGGCACAACAACGAGCAAGCCGATTCTCAAGCCGGCTGAGTCAATTGGTTGCGTAAGTGCGTTGTCGTACAGCTCATTAGTCTTCGGCACTTCTTCCTGAAGCGGCGGCAGCCCCAACTGCAGTGCGAGACCGGCAACGTATGAGGAAACATCATTGACAATACTTTCTCTTGATGCGTCAATCATTAAGGTGGAGTTCTGACCATGATTAACAACCAGCGCAGCTGCTTGATAGTCGATGATTGATGACAAAAGAGCAAATAGTTTGTCGGCGATTAAACCAAGGTCGAGAATGTCCTCACCGATTTTGCGCGCCTCATCAACAATCGTGCTTTCAAATAGAAGGCGCTCCAACAATTGATTTAGGCGATTGCTAATCTCTTCAGTGCTTATTGAATGATTGTCGCTTGGAAAAACTCTCAGGCGCGGGCGACTCTGTGCCTCACCTAATGTTTCTCGCACGGCTGTTATTAAGCTGGTAAATCCTGGTTCTTTGGGAATATGCCTGTCTGCTCCGGACTTTAGTCCCCAAAATCTATCGAGGGAGCCCTCTAATTTGGTCAGCAAAATAACCGGTGTGTTGGACAGCTCCGGGTCATTTTTGACCAACCGGCACAGCTGATAGCCGTTAATTCCCGACATGACCACATCGGAAATTATGAGGTCGGGAGATTCCTTATATGCCAATGCAAGACCGGCTGCCCCATTAGCGGCGGAAAGCACGCTATAGCCTTCTTTCTCCAACAAGCTCTTTATGGTGAGCAGCTGGGTCGGACTGTCCTCAACGACTAATAATCGGTAGCTCATAGGGGGGGTGTTGCCGGGTAAAACCTGTAGCCTCTAAGTCAATTATTAAACATCTTTGCTACTAATGGCTCGGTATTGTGGGGGAAACTTGTAATTATTACTGGAAAACCTGTAAGACCCACCCAGGCTTGATTTTGCTTAGTTATGTTTTATCGGAAAGTGGCTCAAAATCCTGTCCATGGATGGTTCTCAAGGGGTATAACAAAAGTAAGAAGGAAGCGCTGGCTCAGGTCAGGAGATGCGAGTCCGGAACCCCCGGGGCGAGGGTTTCGAATCGATACGGGTATGTCACACATGGAAAGTAATAAGTTCTCTCTTAATGGTTACGCGGGCAATTATTTGAAAGCAGGCAGCGAAAGTCTTACAAACGAAGAATGTTGGATTTTAGCGGTCGACGAAGATCACCAGGTACGCAGACGCGTAGCGGAAAACCGTCTGTGTCCTGTCGAAGTTCTCATCGCTTTGTCATCGGATCGTCACGAAGATGTTCGGATTGCTGTTGGTGAGCATCCAGACGTTCCAGATGTAGTCTTAAACCATTTGGCTGAGGATGAATCTGATGATGTTCGTTATGCACTGGCAGAGAATGCAAATGTTTGTTCGGAGATTTTGCTGAAACTGACTGAGGATAACAATCCATACGTTTGCCACCGAGCAAGACAGACGCTGAAGATACTTAATCCAGCTTCAGTAACCGAACTAAACCCAAGGACCACAAATTCGTCCTACTTAATGAGCATGTGAAGGCACTCTTCGCATACTCGCTGCTTGCCCGACAATAGTCGTGGCAGTTGATATTCGGTCAGCAAATTGTCGCTCGTATTCAGACGATAGTCGTTTGTCTGTTGTCCAATCTTTGTCGTCAATTGATTGACTTCATCCGGCGTCAACGCAAGCATGTCGGCAATTTGCTGTGGCTTATGAATTTCTATGCGCGCAAGTTCCTTGCGAATTGATTCTTCGTTGAAGCGCTTAATCAATAACTGCTCATTGATTTGATACGGGTCCTTGCTGCCAATCAGAATAATCTCTGCTGACTCTTTCTGGTGAAAAATATAGGTGTCAGGAAAAACTGATTGAAATGTCCGCAGAATAACGCCCAAATATTGCGGCGTTATGTCATACAACTGAACCCACTGACAGAATATCCCATTTGGGTTTAGCCTATTTGCTGCCTGCTCCCAAAGTTCTCGAGTGTATAAATCAGAAACCCCACTCACCCACGGATCCGCCGGCTGCGAAACAATCAGGTCATAGCCCGTCGATGCCATCGCATGTTCTCTGTCGCTGTGTTCTGTGCCATTCGTATCTTCTCTGCCGCTGCGATCTGCACCCGTCGCATGTTCCCTGTCGCTGCGTAGGGGCGCATTGCATGCGCCCGCACCCCTCAACAAAAAATTCGCTCCATCTGCTGTTACCGCTCTCACTCGCTTATCTTCCAACGGCTTGTGATTGACCGACTCAAAATATTTACTCGCTTCAAATACTGCCGACTCAAGATCGACTGCCGTCAGATACTCGATGTCACTCGATTGCAACATCGATCCGCATGTCTCACCACTACCAAACCCGATCACCAAAACATTCTCTGCTTTGTTCGGATGAAATAACACCGGCAAAAGTCCCAGCAATGTCTGTGTCGATAAATCACTCGTCGGCGCCGGACTGTTTATGTCTATCGGCAGCGCCGCTTCCGCTTTGCCATTGTTTTTCAAAACGTTGACATTCAATTGCGGCAACTGCGTCACCGTGACCACTGAATTAAGCCCTTCTTTGTAATACAAAGTCTGCCCAAGCGTTTGTGGCTGCTGCATCGCTTTCAATACATCCGCATTCGCAACCGGATTGATAGACAGTCCACTAGTTATTATTGGCTCGTTCCAGTGAGGCAATCTCAAATAACCAAAGATAACAATGACTGTGACAAATGATCCAAGAAGTCTTTTGTCTGGTCCTCTGTCGTTTGAATAACCACATTGTTCTTTGAATGTTAGACAATAATAAAACGCCGAGAGTGCAAGCGCAAAAAACAGAATACAAACAAAGAATATCGTTGCTTGAATGCCACTTGGAAAAATATTGCTCAACCAGGGAATAAGAACAAATCCTGCAAGCCACGCACCTGCAATTGATCCCAGCGAATTTACCCCATAGAGCTTGCCGACTTCCGCAGGCGTAGACTCGGCGGAAGTATTTAGTGCCTTCAGGCAAAGAGGAAAGACAAGTCCATTTGTAATTGTCGGTGGAAGAACGACAACGAGGATAGTAAGAAACTGAATTGCCAGCAATGTTGAAAATGCGAGATCTTGTCCTTTGGACAAGCCTTCTACGGTTCCCGCATACCAAGAGGGCAAAGATCCAAAAGATACCATTCCCAAATAGGCAAGTAGTGATGTTGCTAAGAATGCGACTGAAATCGTTGTTAGTGGATCTTCAATCTTCTTAAGTGCAATCGAAACAAGCAATGCTCCTATTGCTAGACCTAATAAAACAGCAATTAATACAGACGAAAAAGCATAAGTGGTCGAGCCCATTATCAAAGTGAAGTAGCGAGTCCAAACAACCTCCAAGACAATTCCCAATACGCCGGACAAGCCCAACAGCACGCACAATAAATATGAGAATTGTTTGTTCGATTTGGCTTTTTTTGTATTGTCGCCTTGGGCTTCGGGCAATTTAGTTCTGGACAACAACAGACAAATAAGTGCCGCAACGATGTTGATTGCGCAACCAGCAAAAGTCGTCATTTGAATACCAAGCGTCGGCAAAAGCACAAATCCAGCAAGTGCTGCTCCCGCAACAGCTCCTGCAGTATTTAAAGCGTAAGCAAGCGATGACAAAGTAAGCGTCTTGTCCGGCATGCCTTTATAAACACGACATATTACTGGTAAAGTTGCTCCCATAAATATGGTGGGCGCCAACAAGATCGCTATCGGCAAAATCTGAGCGAGATATCCAGCGGATATACCACTTACAAATTGTCTGAATTCAATTGATCGACAAATAGTCGGCACAAAAAAAGCGTAGGCACCAATTAGTAGTTCCAAGCAGGAACAAATCAGCAAGGGATTGCCTCTATCGGTCCACTTGCCACTCAATATATACGCGCCAAGCGCGAGCCCGCCTAGAAAAACCGTTAGAACCGTACATATAGCGGGTAAGGTGGAACCAAAGGCCTGCGCTAAAAGGCGTGACCAGGCAATTTCGTAGATGAGGCAACTAGTGCCGGAAAGAAAAAGGACAAACAGCGACAAAAGCAAAAATGCTCTTCCCGACGAGCTGAAAGCTGAATTCCTTTGTGATGACACTGTCATTCCTAATAGATCTTCCTCACTATGATAATTCAGACAATAACACTTCATAACTTCATGAGCTACGCCGATGCCAAGCTTGACCTTACGTCGGTTGATGTGGCGTGTCTCACAGGCAGCAACGGCGCCGGTAAATCGGCCGTGCTCGACGCCATCACATGGGCACTCTGGGAATGTGGTCGTTCTGGTTCCGACGAACTCGTGCGTGCCGGTGAAAAGGAAATGTGGGTCGAACTCGCCTTTCAATGGGAAGGCGTCACTTATAGTGTGCGCCGCTCGCGATACAAAGGCGCGGCAAAAGGCCCAGGCAAATTGCCATCGAAAGGCAATCTTGAATTTAAGGTCAACACTGATGGTAATGGCACGTGGTTGCCACTGACCGGCTACGGCATGCGGGAGACACAAGGTGCCATTAACAAGTTGTTGCGCATGGACTACGAGACTTTCGTCAACAGTGTCTACTTGCGCCAGGGTAAAGCCGATGAATTTACGGTAAAAGCACCTGCTGACAGAAAAGATGTCTTGTCGGAAATTCTTGGATTGCGTTATTTCGACGACTTGCAAGAAAAGGCACGTGACAAAGCTAAGTCCTTGAAGTCGCAAATGGAATTTTTGGAACTCTGCCTTGCCAAACTTCCCGAATTAGACGAAGACCTTGCCTTTACCAAGTCAGAAATTACAAAAGTAAGCGCCGAAGCTTCAGCTAAGGCTGATGAATTGCAAATCTGCCAGCAAGAAATAACTGAACTCGATGCGAAAATTACCGACTTCAAAATGCTTGAGACTAAATCCGAAAGCGAGAAGAAGCGCCTGGATGAACTGGTCTCTTCTGTCGAGTCAATTGACAAGCGTGTTGAAGAAGCTGGAATTAAACGCGCTCAATTGCTCGAGATTGTTGCTAAAGCCGATGCCATTGAAACCGAATGGCAGAATTTCGAGGTCGTTAAATCGAAACTTGCCGAATTAGATGAGCAAGGACTGGCGTATCAAGAGCTGACACACAAACGCCAGGGATTTCTGGCAGAGCTCATGCGTCAACGAATGAAGTTGGAACTTGATCTGGAAAATAGTCAGCGTCAATTCAATGAAATTCTGCAGCGTAAGGAAAAGCTGGAGAAAGACACCAACAACGCCCATGCCTTGTCAGAGCAATATTCTGACTTTAAGCAATTGATGCAGCAGGAGACCGATCTTCTTAAACGACAAGAAGAACATACTCAGTTGACTCTGCGTGCCGAAGAGTTGAAATCGAAGCTAACCGAAGCACGCATTCGTTTGTCTGCCGAGTTAGAACAAAAGCAAAACGCAATTGTCGAGCTATCGTCACTTATTGAAAGCAGCCAGAATCTAGCTTCTGAAAGACTGCAGTTGGAGATGGAAGCCTCTCGATTGGACAAGCTTGAAGCGGAGTTTTCACTTATCGAAGACAAGGGACTCAAGCTGAAAGAGACCGTAGAAAAAGCCGAGCAGAAAATAGCCGAGCTGAAGCGCCTCATTGTTGCCAACGAAGCCAAGATCATTGAACTCAATGATCATTCAGATGCTAGTCATTGCCCGCTGTGCGCCTCTCCAATTATCGATAGAGTCGCCGTCATTGAACGATACGATGAAGAAAATCGCGCGCATCGCAGCGAAATAACCGAATTAGATCAATCAATTGCTAGCGGGGAAGCAGAGCGTCAATTCTTGCGCGTGAAGTATGTGGAAATTCGTCGCGAATTAGATAGGCGCAAAGACTTGGATATCGCCATCGGGCAACACAACGAAAAGATGAAAGCAATTGAGCGTGCAGGCGATACTATCAATTCCTTGCGTGCACAAGTAGCCGACTTGCAAGCCAAGATAGAAAACCATGACTTCTCCATTGTTGAAAGAGAAAGCCTGGTCTCTGTCAAATTGCGCATGACGGAACTGGATTTTGATCCAGCAATATTTGCCAATCTTCAGTCACAGATTAGGGGCAAACGTCAAATTGAATTCCGTTACCACCAAATGCAAAGAGATTTGACCGAGCTAGAAAAGCTAAGTCAGGAACTCCCGGTGTTATCCGGAAAGGTAAATACTGCCAAAGATCAGTTAAGTGATGAGTGTTTTGGAGAAGAAATCCGCCAACAACAAAACGAAGTTGAAGTGCAGATAAGCGAACTCAACTATGACATGGCAGAACATAAAATCTGGCGCGACCGCCTGAAGAATCTTGCTCATATCCAAGAGGAATACCACGCTCTGGAAAATGCCCGTGTCGAACTTCCTAACTTGGAACGCCAAGAAAAAGAACTTGGCAAAGAAAGAACCTCCAAGACAAAGCAAATGCAAGAGATCTCCTCCAATTTAGAGTCGTGGAAAGATCAATTACAAACAATGCCCGAGACTATTTTGCGACACGAACAGCTCAAGCAACAAGCCAACGTCGTTCAGAATGATAAATCCGAACTCGACAAGCAAATTGCCGTCCTCGAATCACGGCAGGAACAACTAGAGACGACCAAACAAGATCTAAAAATCAAAGAAGAAAATCTCGCAACGCGCAAAGAAGAACTCTCCGACTTCCAATTCCTCGCCGAAGCATTCGGCAAGAAAGGACTACAAGCCGTCATCATCGAAAATGCTGTCCCCGAAATCGAAAACGAAGCCAACAAAATTCTCGCGCGTTTATCCGATCACAAAATGCATCTGGGTCTAATCACCCAACAGGAAACCCGCTCCGGCAAACTCGTTGAAACATTGGATCTCGTCGTCGCCGACGAAGTCGGCACCCGCAACTACGAACTCTACAGCGGAGGCGAAGCCTTCAAAGTAGACTTCTCCGTCCGCGTCGCCCTCTCCCGTCTGCTTTCCCGCCGCGCCGGCGCAAAATTACAAACACTCGTAATCGACGAAGGCTTCGGCTCCCAAGACAACGCCAGCCGCGAACGCTTAGTCCAAGCCATCAGCTCCGTAAAAAACGACTTCGCCCGCATCCTAGTAATCACCCACATCTCCGAAGTAAAAGACATGTTCCCCGTAGAAATCCAAGTCTCCAAACAAAACGGATCTTCAGAGTTGAAGGTAGTGTCTTAGTTGGTCGTTCGCCCGAAAATGTTGGTCGGTCGTCCCGACCTCCATTCTGCTATTGCACTCACCTCATCGACGTTTTGTCATTTCGACCGGAGCGCTTTCAGCGCGCAGTGGAGAAATCTTCCAATAGCTATTGGAAGTTCGAATCATAAGACCAAAATCAAAGTTGCCGAGCATCGTACCGGCGCGCCTCCGCGCGCCGCTCTGGCTTCTGTACCTGAATCCTCGTCTATATCCGACAACTACGTAGTCCCATGTTAAGTAAAATAACCCCGAACCTAAACAGATGTTTAGAACGCTGGCTATTGCCTGCTTTCCGTGTTATTTTCGATGTCCGCAGGTGACCACAAGGAGACCGACATGGACCACGAAACAAAGCAACTCCTTGACGAATTACGTGATGGTCAAAAACGCCTTGCACTCTTACTCAAGAAGAAAACTCAAGACAGAGAAAAACCCAAGAAAGATTTCTGGGATCGTCTCGGCGCAATCGCACCTTTAATTTCTGGTTTGCTAATCGCCGGCACCGGCGTCTACTGCAGCTACTCATTTAACCAGCAACAACTCAAGTTGCAAGAGATTCAAACTATCGAGCGCTTCATTCCTCACTTACTTGGTGGGGAGAAGAGCAAACAAGCGGCGATTATGGCAATGTCCTCTCTGACAAACACAAAAGTAGCCGCTAAGATGGCTTCGTTGTTTGCCAGCGAAGGCACCGTATCAGCTCTGCGCACAATCGCTGCAACAGGCGATACACAAGATCGCACCATTGCCACCAAAGCAATGTCGGCAGCGCTGAGCAATATGGCAGAACGCTACCAAGAAGAAGAGCGCTACGAAGAAGCTGAGCAAGCATACAAAAAGTCGCTGGCCATAGCAGAAGAATCCGACGCATCTGAAAATGCGGATGCTTCTTATAGCCTCGAACGTCTTGCTGAACTCTACAAGATGCGCGGCCGCTACAAAGAAGCAGAGCCTCTACTTAAGCGTGCGCTGGTAATCCGACGCAAAGCGTATGGCGAGAAAAACTTATTTGTTGCAGAGACTCTGAAAAAGCTTTCCGAACTCTATTCTCTCCAAGGCAAGAGCAAAGAAGCACAGACTCTTCTCAAAGAAGCAGTAGCCATCGACAGTGCCAGCACTGCCGAACAAAAAGAAAAACAAGTTGCTGAAAGCAAACCGCTCAAGCAAGAACAAGTCGAAGAGACAGTTGCTGCCCCCGAATCCAAAGACCTCGAACCAAAAGGCGCTTTAAACATAGAGCCAGCAGTCGAATCACCAGTTGTTCCCGCAGAGCAAATGCAACAGCCTGTTGCACAACCAAAACAACAGGCCCAATTACAATCACAAACCACCAGCATGAGGCACTCCCCTACCGGAGCGCCTCATGTTTGTCGTAGAAGACAATTTCCCGAACCAAAATCAATTGCTGCGACTTCAGTTCGCGTAGCTGAATAGGCTAATACGGCTTAGCCTGCCAGCCGAAAAGTGTCCACAACATGTGCCATGAGAAGACGCAGACTGTCGCGCAGAAGACGATGAAAGACACGACCATCACGTTGCCCGCCTTGCCGTAGGCGCGCATTCCGACAAGCAGAATCGCCATAGACGCCAACTCCGTTGCAAACAAGTATCTTCCCTGTGGTCCCCCCAGGTTGACCAATGCCGCGTAGATCATCGCGAAGACATTAGCTGCGAGTGACATGGCCATCATTGCCCATATTGCTGGTACGACGAATCGTGTTCGATCACCGGCAGCTATGAGACCACGAACGGCTTGCACGCCTTGTAAGAAAGCTCCAGCGAAACCCGCCAATGCGATAAAGAAAAATGTGTCGTAAATCTTAGTTGGCAAATATCTATTTTGATAGCCAAACACGGCCCAAAAACTTTGAAACACTTGCTGCCACCAAAGTTTGTCTTTGATAGTCCGCCACAGTGATACTTGCCCGTGCTGTTCGATATGAAAAGTCTCAGCCCAGGTTTTATACATCGTCTGCGTACCGAGCGCATCGCCGTTGAATACAGCAAAGTTGCGAACAAAGAATGCACCCGCCAAAGCCAATGGTACTAATACAAGTGCCGCAAGCTGCCTAATCATCTCCTTGGTAGACAATCGATGAATCCAACAAGCGACCGCCATAAAGACAATAGCAACCGGCACTACGCAAAGTCCGGAGTACTTGCTCAATACAATCAATGCCAACACAACTCCCAGCCAAGCAGTCCGCGCAAGGCTCAGCCCTTCCTTGAGTGAAAGCACGACTAAATAAATCGCCACACTCGCTGCAGCCGAAACAGTCGAATCATTATTTGCATACGTATTTACAAAAACAAACTGCGGGTGAAACACCAGCAGTAATGGCAAAGCCAGCGCATAAAACCGCGACGTGGGAAACAGTAGCTTCCCCGTCTTAAAAGCAGCCCAGATGGAGACCATCCCCATAAGCAAACTGCCGAATCTTTCAACAAGCGTTGTCTGCGTAGCCGGAAAACAAACCGAAATTAACACGTGCGCCAAATACCCAAATGGTGGCATCGAGCCGTAGACGCCCGACGGACCCGCCGCTGCCACAGCTTCCGGACCCGGCAAAGTCAGATACTGCCGTATGTAATTAATCACCCAGTAGTGTGCGAACTCATCCGGCGCTTCGATCATCGGCACCGTAAATATCCACGGCAACCTGACCAACAGGTAAAGGAGAATAATTACGATCAGCGAAGCTTGCAAAATTACTTTTCCTTTGTAGGAGCTTATTGTGTAGGGGCGCATTGCATGCGCCCGTTTTGCGTTACCTACAAAATAAAGCCGCCTCTAATCTCATCACCCATGAGAATGAGATCTGCCAAGTCGCGCATTGGCTCAACATAGCGCGCGTAAGATTCTTCAACATGCAAACTGCGCTTAATTGTTTCAATCTCCGAACGTCCACGATCGATATCACGACGTAAGCGACGCGCAAGTCTTTGATCGATAGGCGTATCAATAAAGATTTTCAACGTGGCGATATCATGCAGTGGATTGTGGAAAGCAAAAATTCCTTCAATCACGACAATCTTCGATTTCGGTGCCGGCATTACTTGTGTGCCGACGCGCTTACATGTGCGCATGTCGTATACAGGAATAGTGACATCTTCTGATTCAGCGAGCTTCAAGCAAGCTTCGGCAGCTTCGGTCAAATCGACGGCCGATGGGTGGTCGAAGTCATAAGACCCGTCTTCCTTCGGCTCCAAATCGTCCAAATCCTTGTAAAAGTGATCGGTAGACAAGATGGCGGCGCCGACGAATTTCTTGGCCAGGGTTGTTTTACCCGAGCCAGACCCGCCGCAAACGGCAATAATCTGAGGAAAACGGTGTTGCATGAGATACCTGAAAGTTCAGTCAAATCTGAATCTAAAAAGGATACCTCGTCCAACAGCCATTTTTTAGTTTCCAAGCTGGCTTTGAGGGATAAGGTATGGTTAAGGTTTGCAACACCTATGGCGCAAGGGCGTAGTGAGCCCGATTTTGCCGTACATAATGACTTTAATAGATATTATCGGGGGTTATTGATATGGCTTCTACTCCGGGCTCGGCTCAAGTTGGACTTATCGGTTTGGGTGTCATGGGGGAAAACTTAGCGCTCAACATAGAGCGCAATGGATATACGATAGCCGTATTCAATCGCCATACCGATAAAGTAGACGCCTTTACCAATGGCGCCGCCAAAGGCAAAAACGTTATTGGCTGCCATGACGAAAAGTCATTCTGCGAAGCTTTGCAGCGCCCCCGCAAAATAATTCTGCTAGTTAAAGCCGGTCAACCAGTTGATGACACCGTCGCAAAGTTGAAGCCATATCTTCAAGAAGGCGACATCATTATCGACGGCGGCAACTCGCACTTCAATGACACAAGAAAACGCGAAGCCGCTTTGAAAAAAGAAGGCATCAACTTCATCGGCTCCGGTGTATCCGGTGGTGAAGAAGGCGCGCTTTGGGGACCGTCACTAATGCCTGGCGGCGACAAAAAAGCGTATGACGCAATTGCACCAATTTGGGAAAAGGTTGCAGCCAAAGTTAACGGCGAACCATGCGTCACTTATCTTGGACCAGACGGTGCCGGTCACTTTGTGAAGATGGTGCACAACGGCATTGAATACGGCGACATGCAAATGTTAGCCGAGTGCTACGACATCATGCGTCGCGGACTTGGTCTCGACATGAGCAAGACTGCTGACATTTTCGACAAATGGAATCAAGGAGTATTGAATTCGTTTCTTGTCGAGATAACCGCAAAAGTTCTCACAGTTATCGATGATGAAACCAAAAAGCCATTGGTAGATTTGATATTGGATAAAGCCGGACAAAAAGGCACCGGCAAGTGGACAACCGAAGCAGCGTCCGAATTAGGCGTGCCAATTCCAACAATTGACGCAGCTTGGGCGGCAAGACTCATGTCCGGTTTGAAAGAAGAGCGTGTAAAAGCATCGCGCGTTTTGATGGGACCGAAGCCCGGTAAGTCAGACGTCAATCAAGAGCAATTCCTCAAAGCACTAGAGTCTGCTTTCTATTGCGGACGCATCTGCTCGTATGCACAAGGCATGGCAATTATTGCTGCCGGTTCCAAAGAATATAACTGGGGAACCAACATGGCTGAAGTGGCAAAAATCTGGCGTGGCGGTTGCATCATCCGTTCCAAAACTTTGGAATCAATTATGCAAGCTTTCTCGGCAGATCCTAATTTGTCCAATCTGATGATGTACGAGTCAATGGCAAAAGTCTTGTCGGATTCACAAGACGCATGGCGTCAAGTTGTGACATTTGCGCAAAGCCAAGGTATTCCTGTACCCGCATTGTCTGCAAGCTTGGCATATTACGACAGCTACCGCAGCGAGCGTCTGCCACAAAATCTCACGCAAGCGCAGCGCGATTTCTTCGGAGCCCACACTTACGAGCGTATGGACAAACCACAAGCTGGTGCAATTCATACCGAGTGGGAAAAGTTAGCTAAAGTCAAAACCGAGAGCAAATAGAGGATAGTGATGCCTGCACAAGAAACGACCTTAGCCAACCCTCTGATGGATGGGCTTCCGAAGGAAAGACTTGCTGAACCGTTTGCGATGGTTGTTCTCGGTGCGCACGGTGATTTGACGAAGCGTAAGTTGATACCAGCGATATATGCGTTGTTCTGTGATGGACTACTCCCACAGGACTTCTGCATCGTTGGAATGTCGAGAACGAAAATCTCGGATGATGAATTTCGTGAGTCGATGAGAGACTCACTCATCAAGTTTGCGCCGGAGCTAACCTTCACGAAAGAAAACTGGGATAGATTCGCTTCTAAGATCTACTACATGCCCGGCAATTTCTCTGTGGAAAATGGCTTCGCTGACTTAGCGAAGTTTCTCGATGATTTGGCGCAACGTCATGGTACTGAGGGACGCAACATATTCTATATGTCCACTCCTCCAAGCTTGTACCAAGACATCGTGTTGCGTATTGCAGAAGTCGGCTTGAATAAGAGCAAGAAATGGAAGAAGCAATACTGGCCGCGTGTTGTTGTGGAAAAACCATTTGGGCATGATTTAAAGTCTGCAGTGGCACTCGACTCACAACTGCACAAGCATTTTGATGAAAAGCAAATTTACCGTATTGACCACTATCTCGGCAAAGAGACAGTGCAAAACATTATGGTCTTGCGTTTTGCCAATGCAATATTCGAGCCAATTTGGAATCGCAACAACATTGAACAAATCCAAATAACCAATGCCGAGACACTGGGTGTTGAAGGTCGTGGAGGTTACTACGAAGAAGCGGGTGCGATGCGTGACATGGTGCAAAACCACATGCTGGCGCTATTGAGCCTCGTCGCAATGGAGCCACCAATTTCGCTTGATGCTGATGAAGTGCGCACGGAAAAATCCAAAGTGCTCAAGTGCTTGCGTCCAATAGACATCGCGCATCTTGCTGATTACGTTGTCCGTGGACAATACGGTCCCGGTTACGTAATGGGAGAAAAAGTTGTCGGCTACAGAGAAGAGCCAAGTGTCTCTCCGCAATCGAATACTGAAACATTCATCGCCTTAAAATTATTCATCGATAACTGGCGTTGGGCTGGTGTTCCTTTCTACATTCGTTCCGGCAAACGCTTGATGAAGTCAGCAACAGAAATTGCAATTCACTTCAAGCAAGTGCCGCATAGACTCTTCACCATGATGGCTGGAGATGTGAGCAAAGGCATCATGAATCAAATCGGTGCCAACGTGCTCGTCTTGCGCATCCAACCGGATGAAGGAATTTCGTTGAAGTTTGCCACCAAACAACCTGGAGCAACAACTCAACTGAGATTCCTATCAATGGACTTTTCATACGGTACATCGTTCGGCGTCAGAAGCCCCAGTGCATACGAAAGACTTATTCTCGACTGCGTTGCCGGCGATGGATCACTTTTCGCCCGTACGGATGCTGTGGAGGCAACATGGGAATTACTTACACCGGTTCTTGAAGCCTGGCAAAAGCCCGGCGCTCCACCGTGCTTCATTTATCCAGCTGGCTCCTGGGGACCTGAAGAAAGTGACAAGTTGCTCGCCTCCGACCATCGCACTTGGAGACGTATATGAAACCTCGTGTAGAAGAATTTCTATCCGGCAAGGTGAAGGCAGTTGACGTGGCCCATCTTGAAAGCGAATTGCGTTCTCTTTGGTCGCAAGCCGAGCGGACCGAAGGTAATGGTGACACGCAGTCTAATATTCTACGTGCTTGCGCCATGAATCTCGTGCTTTTCAGCACCGACGAAGACGCGGAATTCGCCGCCGGCAACTTGCTCGACGAAGTCATAGTGAGCCATCCTTGCCGCGCACTCCTCGCCATTCAACGTGATCGCGATGTGCAAAATTTGGAAGCCTGGGTATCGGCGCGTTGCCATGCGGCAAGCAAGTCCGGCATGAAACAAATTTGCTGCGAGCAAATAACCGTCCGCTACGAAGGACGCGATCCAAACGTATTGCCGAGCTCCGTTTCCCCATTGCTTGTCGCCGACCTGCCTGTTTTTCTTTGGTGGCGCACGCCTGAAATTAACAGCACTGCCCTTACCCCATTTCTAAAGTCCATTGATCGCCTCGTTGTTGATTCGCGTAGAACAACATCAGTCAGTAATTACTTACAAGAGCTTCTTGAAATAGTCCGAGGCGCTCGTGACGTCATCACGGTTAGCGATCTCAATTGGCGCAGACTCTTGCCATGGCGCCGCGCCGTTGCTGAAATTTTCACGGTCGGCTCGTTTGGTTTTGAACCAAGTGATGTCGAAAAGATAAAGCGTGTGGAAGTAGAATTTCAGCCACGTAAAGACGGCTGCCTTTCTGCACAGATTCTTTTATATATTGGCTGGCTTGCCGGTAGACTTGGTTGGAATGTCGTCGGCGAAAAGGCGGACAACTCCAACTGGAAATTCAAAGCAAATGGTTGCGAAATATCCGTAACTGCTGTCGATCACGCGGAAATGCCGCCCGGCGCACTTAACAAAGTCAAGTTGACATTATCCGGCGATCGGACAATCACGATAATAGCCAAGCCAAAGGAAGAGTTGGTTTCGGTTGTTATAGATTTCGATTCAAAGACAAAATCTTTTGAGCTATTAACCCCATCAGCCGGCTTTCGCGAATCCGACTTAATGGGAAGAGAGCTGGAAACCCTGGCAGAAGATGATATATTCTTCCAAGCGCTCGAGTTTGCGTCTCTTGCGTCATGCACATTTAAATGAAATGGTGGCGAATTGAAAGAAATTACGATAGCTAACAGCGACTTGTTCATTTTCCCCGACCGCGATGACTTGAGCATCGGCGCAGCTGATGAAATAGCGACGCTGGCGCAGGAAGCGGTCAAGGCAACCGGCCGTTTCACAATATCTTTATGCGGTGGTTCAACTCCCAGAGAGTTGTACACCCTTTTGGCAAGTGAACCGTGGGTAAAGCAAATGCCCTGGGGCAAAACGCATATATTCTTCGGTGACGAAAGATGCGTAAGCCAGACAGATGCACAGTCTAATTTCAAAATGATCAATGACGCATTGCTTTCGAAAGTTCCTATCCCTAAAAGCAATATCCACGCTCCAATGGGACAGGAAAGCAATCCGGAAGCCGCCGCTCAAGAATATCAACAACAATTGACGGCATTCTTTGGACATACTATGCCGGTTTTTGATCTCGTCTTGCTTGGACTTGGACCGGAAGGTCACACAGCATCGATATTTCCCAATAGCCCGGCAATTGCAGAAAAGCATAAGCACGTCATGGCTTATCGCGTCGATGACGCGCACGGCTGGCGAATTACCATGACTTTGCCTGTCATCAATGCTGCCAAACATATTTTGTTTTTAGTAGCCGGCAGCGAAAAGCAAGAAATAGTCGGACAGATATTTTCTAAAACTCAAAATGGACATGAAATACCCGCAAGGCTCGTATCTCCTACATCGGGCACATTGATGTGGTACCTAGACGAAACAGCAGCGCAACAAGTCCAAGCTTGAGGTGATGTCAACAGCATTGTTTTCATGAGGAGACCGGGAGACCGAGGAAAAGCTCAGAATAGGAGAGAAAAGTGACAGACTTTGAGCATTTGAAGGCGTTTTGCGGTCCAAAGGAATTACAGGAACTCTACAAAACATTTGCAGAAGAATCAGATATGTTGCTTATCGAGTTAAGCAAAGCTGTTTCATCTCAAGATCAAGATTCTGCCAAAAGGCTTGCGCATCAATTGAAGGGGCTTGCCTCCACTCTCAATGCGGAAGATATGCGCGTGTTGGCGGCCGACCTAGAAATACATGTTAAAGAGTCCACTTGGTCGCCGACTATTAGCCTTAACGAAAAGCTGGCCCAAACAGTAATTCAAGTGAAGAATGATCTAAAGAAAACTGCCTTTCCTGATAAACTTTAATCCTGGAGTTATCTTCAGACCTCAGGAGAGTCACAGTGCGGAGAGCAGCTTCCCTTCTTGTCCTTGCGCTTCTTTTACTATTACCCGTAGGTCTCTGGTGGTTGCTAGCCAGACCGTTGCCCGCATTAGATGGCGTGGTTGTGCTCAATCAACTGAAGAGCTCGGTGATTGTGCAATACGACGGACGCGGCGTTCCTTTTATAGAAAGTCCTTCTGAAGAAGACGCATACTTAGCGCAGGGATATCTGCAAGCGCGCGATCGTTTATTCCAGATGGATATGTCGAGACGCACAGCTCTTGGTGAGTTGTCGGAAGTTTTCGGTCCGGCTTGTCTAGCTTCCGACAAGTTAGTTCGCACCGTAGGCTTTGGTCGTTTAGCTCGAGCTGAGTTGAGAAAAGTTAGTCCCGGTGCGCTTGTCGGTTTGAAAGCATTTAGTCGTGGCATCAACGCATATATATCTGAAAACAGCGGAAAGCTGCCGATGGAATTTGCCTTGCTAGGCTACAAGCCAAGAGAATGGCAGCCGGAAGACACAATTGCCATCCTCAAATATGCAAGTTACCAATCAGATGACTCATGGCAACTTGATGAATTGAGACAGCGAGTTGTTGACAAGGCTAACGACAAAGTTGCCGGACAGCTCTTTGCCGGATACGACGGTAAGGCAATCAACTTCGGACAAAGCGCTCAGGCACAAGCGGCTGACACAAGCAAAATTAGTTGCGCATTGAAAGAAGTAAGAAAAGTTCTGCAAATGCCAAGACCAACATACGGGTCGACTGCATTTGCCATTGCCGGCAGCCGTGCTGATCACGGGACATGTCTTTTAGCTGCGGACAAACATACTGCGTTGACAGTGCCATGCGAGTGGTGGCTTTGCACGATGAGTGCTCCTGGAGTGAAAGTTGCCGGTGCCGCAATGCCGGGGGTGCCTGGCATTATTTGCGGACGCAATGAAAACATTGCCTGGTCATCGGCTAGTTTGAAAGCTGATGTGCAGGATTTGTTTATAGAAGAATTCAGCAAACAGTTTGCCAATCAATATAGAGTTTCATCCGGCTGGCAAACAGCTGAGGAAATTGTGGAAAAGATTCCGGTGAAATTCAGCAGCCCTTACACGCATAAAGTATTGATGACACAACATGGACCAGTACTTTCTAAAACAGACAACATGGCTATTGTTCTTTCCTGGACTGGATTCAATTCTGATGCTTCCTCAGTCGACAATATTTGGAAATTGAATCGCGCATCCAGTTGGGCGACATTCCTTCAGGCGTTGGATAAGTTTCCCGGACCGCCGCAAGTATTTGTCTATTGCGATCGTAAAAATGATCTCGCTTACCACGCAGCAGGAGACATACCGGTGCGTACTGGCGGCGGACAAGGTGCGGCAATTACACCAGGTTGGCAATCAACTGGTCAGTGGATAGGCAAAGTCCAATTCAATGATATGCCGTGGGTCTACAATCCATCGACAGGTTATGTCGTTGCTGCCAATCAAAAGATGCTTGCCAGTCGCGCAGTGCTTTTAGGCAACCAGTCGTTGCCGCCCTATCGTGCTAATCGCGTTGACGCACTTCTAAATTACTATCAAAAGCTCGCGCGCAAAATTGGTCTGCCTGATATGAATCAAATGCAAGCTGACGCTGATGCGCCGCTTGCTCAACTGGTAAGACAGCGTGTGGCTGAAGCCTATGACGAAACAAAAGTAATTGATCAGTACGCTGTTAAGGCTCTCGATGTTATGAGCAGCTGGGATGGGCAGTTGAACCAATCAAGTTCAGCCGCTGCTATTTACGAGTCATTCCTTTATACGACAGCTAAGCGTCTCATTGAGCCTAAGCTGGGAGCAAAGCTTACGGTTGAATATTTGAATCGTTGGCCGCTCTGGATAGGATTTGTTGAGCGGTTCTTGAAAGACAAAGACTCTTTGTACTTGCCTCCGGATGAGCGCACTTTCAATACTTTCTTGGTTACAACTTTCTCGCAGTCGTTAACTGATTTGAGATTGGCGCTGCGCACTGATGACCCGACTAAGTTTCACTGGCAGGATGTGCATAAACTCAAGTTTGAGCCGGTACTAGGAAAAGGAATGCAATTCATGGCTCCTGCACTAGACTTCGCATTCAGCGCTGGAATTCCGGGAGTAGCAGGCGACAGTAATTCACTCAATTCTTTTGATGTTGAACTTGCCTCAACGAAAAACAATTTTGATACTCGCTTTAATTCCTCTACCGGCCCGACGATGCGCATGCTCATTGATATGTCCGACAATGATAAGTTCTATCAGTCCATTAGTTTGGGGCAATCAGGACAAATGTGTTCTGCCAACATGCGCGATCAGCTAAACCCTTGGTTGCGAGTGGACCCACTTCCGGTTGCTTTCTCTTCTGCGCAGGCTGAGAAGCAGGGGCAGCACAAGATTATTCTGGTAAATCACTTAGAGCCGGTGCAACACTGAAAGGTGACATCATGCCCAAGGTTTTAATTGCGGACGAAATTAGCAAAGAAGGAATCGAAATCCTCAAAACAGATCTTGAGGTCAATTACCAGCCGGACATCAGTGCTGAGGAATTGATCAAGTCGATTCACGATTACGATGCCTTGCTTGTGCGCAGCCGCACTAAAGTAACTAAGGATGTTTTTCAGAAAGGCAAGAATTTAAAAGTAGTTGGCCGCGCAGGCGTCGGTGTCGATAACATTGATCTCGAATCAGCGACTGAAGCCGGCGTGCTTGTAATTAACTCTCCGGAAGGCAATACGGCAAGTGCTGCAGAGCACACGCTGGCGATTATGCTTTCACTGGCAAGACAAATTCCTTCGGCTGATTCATCTGTTAAGTCAGGCAAGTGGGAACGCAGCAGTTTCATGGGCTCGGAGTTGTTCAATAAGACTCTGGGGCTAATTGGTCTTGGTAAAGTTGGTGGCAGGGTTGCGCAGTACGCGCTTTCACTCGGTATGAAAGTGCTTGTGCATGACCCTCTTATAAGTCCTGAAAAAGCTGAAGAACTTCATTTGCATAAAGCAACTCTGGATGAAATCTGGAGTAAAGCTGACTTCATCACGATTCATACGCCTAAAACAAGAGAAACGACTAATTTGATCAACAAAGAAGTCATCTCTAAGTTGAAACCAGGCGTGAAGATCGTCAACACATCCCGTGGCGGCATTATCGATGAAGCTGCTTTAGCTGAAGCAATAAAGTCAGGGCATGTTTCCGGTGCTGCGTTGGATGTTTATGATCAAGAACCACCGGGTGCTGATTTCCAATTGACGAAATTAGGCAATCAGGTTGTATTAACCCCGCATCTCGGCGCATCAACTGTTGAAGCACAGCACAATGTGGCAATTGATTTAGCAGAGCAATTGCGTGACTATCTTTTGACAGGTATGGCTAGAAGTCCTGTTAACTTACCGTTTATGCGTCCTGAACTTCTCAAAGGCCTTGGACGTTTTCTCTGGTTGGCAGAAGCCATGGGAGCAATTGCAGCTCAGCTTAATCGCGGCACAATTTCTAAAATTGAAATTGCTGTTGCCGGTAGCCTGGCTACTCGCGATACGCAGCCATTAACAGTAGCAGCGCTCAAAGGGGTGTTTACTCATCAAGTTGAAGGTGTTACTTATGTCAACGCTCAATTGATAGCCAAGAATCACGGCATTCAAGTTGCAGTATCGATGCACGAAGCACGTCAATTTCCTGATGAGTTGACTGTCATTGTCTCTTCGAATGGCAATAAGTCCACTGTCACCGGCACAGTGATGGCTCATGGTGAACCAGTAATCACAGCAATCAACGATTATCCAATTAGTTTGACGCCGGCTCGCTATATGTTATTTACGAGCCACCGAGATCAGCCAGGTATGGTTGCCAAAGTCGCCGGTATCCTGGGCGAAAACTCAATCAACATAAGCACAATGGCTGTTGCCAGACGCGGTGTCAGAGATGAGGCGGTAATGGTAATGACATTGGACGATCCTCTGGATAGCCCATTGATCAACAAATTTACCGCGGTGACAGGCATCAACAAAGCTTGTTTTGTTTCCCTGCATCACTTGAAGTAAGACGATGAGAGCCCAGGCAACAGCAGCAATTCTTTCGTTGTCACTTCTGCTTCAGTGTGCAGTTCCGTCCGTAGCCAATCCGTTTGAACAGTCCCAACAAGGGTTGACCCTGCCTTCGATTGATTACAGGAAGAAAGAAGCAGTTGCTGCTGACCTGTTTCCAACTTCCAACATCGTTGTCTCGAGCCCACCATCTATACCGCTCAATGGCTTGAAATTAGCTGGACTACCGCCAAATGCGCTTAATGACTTGGGCTTCAACTATTTTGTTGTGACGACCACAGATTACCCTGATATGACCCAGCTCTATCGGGAAAATAAGCTGCGTGGAAAAGGCAATCTGGTAACAGTTGATTCAATTCTGCATCCGTACATAGCCTTTCGCAATCGCATCATAGCTGACGCTATTGAAAGTCATATAAATGCCGATCTCAGCCTTCTTTTGCGTTCTATGCTTGAGGTGTCTCTGGCTGATTTGCGCGATTGCGAGGACATTGATGTGCGCACAGACATTGAGCACAACATTGCCTATATCGTTGTGGCATTGCGTTTGATAGATCCGCAATATCAAACCATTTTGACTCCCGGCATATCTGCTCTCGTTGATGCCGATTTGAAAAACATTGCTTCCGGCAAAAGAGCGCGTTCGGCAATTCTTGAGCGCAATCAAAACTTTGCTTCTTTCAATCCTTTGGGTTGGTATGCGAGTTCGCCGAAATTGACCGGCTTCTACCAAGCTTTTACCTGGCTGACAGTAATGAATATGCCGTTAGCTGATGTCACTATTGATGACAATGGTTCGGCAACTAATCAATTTAGACAGTCTGTATTACTTTTTCGTAGTTTGGATCTAGCAAAATGCAATGGACAACCGGCATTTACGCTCTGGTCGAAAATAAATGCTGCGTTGGCTTCCGTCGGTGTTGTAGCGCTTGTGCAGACAGAGCAAATACTATCGCCCGTTGAATACAAAACTGTTTTTGCGTCGTTACCGGCGGACTTGAGTGTAACGCTTAAGGGGTTGGCTGAGCCTTTCTTCCGAACTAAGTTGATGCTCACCATTCGAAATCGCAAGCCGATGAATTTGTCTACGACGTCAATTTTCGATTTGCAAGACAATCGCTCATCTGGTGTCAACGGCGCCGTGTTTCAGCTCTTGCCGCCAATGAATCAACCGGAAATACGCTGGATGAGGAGTATTCTTAGATACTACCCGTCCGAACCAAGTCAAGCTCATTCAATTTGGCCTTTGGGTTTGTTTGTCTTGCACGCTCGTGGCGCTGCTCAAGCGGACAATATTTTGGCGAATTATTCGTGGAAGCTTGATCCGGTAATAAATAAGTTATTGCCTGACTTAGACCAGATGACAGGCAGACGTGAACTTGCGAGTGCGCCAACAGACAACAAACTCTGGCGATTGCTGTCTGATTATTTCCAACCTCTGCCTGAAGGTACGCAATCAGCGCTTCGAACCGAACAATGGCTGAATCGTAAATTGGAAGGCGCACTTACTGCCTGGCTAAGTGCCAATACAGCAATTGCGCCCAAGGTTTTCGTCAAGAAACCAACCCCCGCTGTGCCTCCACCACCGGCTCCCGGTACCGATGCCGCTACGCAAGGAGCCACCAGAGCCTTCGATAACTATCTCGAGCCTTCTACTGAATCGTACAGACGCATTGTAGAAGACGCGCAACAATTGCTTGCCTCGCTAAATCAATTTGGATATTTCCCGGAGAAGCAACGGCTACGTTTAGCTGACTTTGCGCGCCTTGCCGATCGCATGCGCAAAATATCCGAATATGAAGTTCGCGGAACACCACTACCATTTGCGGACATGCAATTACTCGCCAACATCGACATGGTGCTTGACCAAGTTGCCCAACCTCCGGCCGCCGTTCTACCAGTTGCCCACGCCGAGACAAAAAGCGGACAACAAGTCGGCATAAACCTGTGCCTTGGCCGCCCTGCACTCGTCTATATGATCTTCCAGCAAACGAGCAAAATCCGCCTCCTCCGCGGCGGCGTCTACACCTACTACGAAGAACCCGGCGCACCCATGTCGTTGGCAACATGGCACGCCCGCCTCAACACCGCCTCGGTTAAGCCTCCCGTCTGGGCCGAGTCATATGACGTTGTGATGTCGGCGAAAAGATAATCGCGCCGCGAAAATGTAGGGGCGCATTGCATGCGCCCGTTTTACCTACTCCGCGTTAATCTGCTTACTCGCAGCTTGTATTTGCGGATCACCCGGTGCAAGTTTCAGCGCCTCGCCAATAGCTTTACGCGCCCCATCTTTATCCTGGTCGTAGAACATTGCCAGCGCCATGCCATAGTGCGCGTTTGCATCGTTAGGATCCATCGTCAACGCCTTCTTAAAGGTGTCGACAGCCTTCTCGTACTGTGCGTTAGCAGCCTGCGCTTGTCCTAATCCCACCCAGCCCGGCTCAAAATCTGGTGCCTGCGCAACGATAGATTCAAAAGCTTCCATCGACTCCCGATCCTTGGACGCGGCCGCCTGCGCAAACTGCGCAGCAAGTTCCGGCGTTATCTTGGCGGTCTGCGTAAATTGCAAATCTGCCAACTCCGAATGCATCCGGCGCGGCTTCCCATTCACCGCTCCCAATCGTACTTCCGGAAACACACGCGAATCACCAGCCGGTATTAACTGCTCTAGAGTGACATTGCCTTTGCCTAAGTCACTGCCGTCGGCGGCGGAAATGTCGTATGAGATAACCACGTTGTTAATCGGAAACGGATTGAGATTATTGATCTCAATGTCAGCAAAAGCATTGCCGTCTTTATCTTTCGGTTTCATGATGCTCACGGAAACATTTTGCATTGCCGAGGATTTATCCAGATTGATAAACCACATAACTCCTAAGTAAAGACAATAGATAGCCAAACAACCAACCAAGCCTGTCACAATTTTGATCGGCCATTGTGATCCCGAACTAGACTGGGCTGTCTTCGTATAAAAATCGGTATGAATGTGCACTTCTTCTGGTGCTTTGTCCTTGTCTTCAAATTCAGAGTCTTGCATGTTCTCCCCTTCTATTCGGCCATCTCAATTGTAAGTCCGTCGTCATTTGGACTCGGTGTCTCATCCGAGACAACTGGTTTTTTCGTTTTACTACTAGTTGGCTTGCCCTTGCCTGCGCCACCAGGTCTGGCAAATAACGGACCTTCCGGAATTTCTGCAGCTTGTGCAGCCGGCACAACTGTTTTTGGTGCAGGCTTTTTCGCTGTGGGTTGCTGAACCGGCAACGGTGCTGCTTGTCTTGGCGGTGCGGTCGGATAAGTAAGCATAAAACGTCCCGGTCGGTTGATTGATTCAAGTCTCAAAATGCCGTCGGGATCTTGATAGTACTGTTGTAGGATGAGGAAATAGCTCCAACCAGCCGATGCCAACTTCTGCGCACCGTGTTGGCTCAACCCACGTGAGCCGTTTCCCGGTCCACGATATTCAAAAACCCAATTATCACCTTGTTGATTTACATCAAGAATTCCCGCTGTCGTAAATCCAAGACGTTGCGCGAGTGCAATGCCGCTGACTTCAGTGTTTTTCTTCTGACCTAATATTTGCAAGTGTGTTGCGTTTCCATAAATATCCCACTTCTTAACGGTGACACCGACAATATTCGGCACGCCAACCATTTTTTCCAGCGTTGCTGATGGAACAGAAGTTGAACGCACGTTGAGATTTTCTTCTCTGGTATCACCTACTGTTGCGCGATAAAAGCCGGGCTTTACTCGATTGCTGTCTTTCAGGACTTGTCCAATTGTTCCTAACACAGCCTGTCTAGCCGAGAGCGCTTCTTTTGCCAGACCTTTATAAGCTTGGTCGCGCACGTCAGGCACGACATCAAATCCTTCCGAACGACGCCATTTGCTTCCCGAGCCCATATGGGCAACTGCATAACTACGTGCCGCAACTGCTTGCGCCTTCAAAGCTTCCAAGTGCCAGTTGGCAGGCATCTCTGATGGAACTACGCCAAACAAATAGCTTTCCAGATCAAGAACATTGACGCCGGTGAAGACATTTCCATAGTTGATAATTTCCAGGCTGCCCCGATACCAGCGGTTGGCTGTCCAGAAGTAGTATTCGCCTGCTGTATCAGCTGATGCAATTACTGACCGCTTATCAACCGGCAAGGAAAACGACGGTCCGCCGGACATATCAACAATTTGTCCACCACTTATTAAGTAAGCCTGTCTTGGCTTAAGGGCAAATGCCGGTCTGCCATCAACGAATACTGCACCGGGATTCCAGATGGCAAAGTAAGCACTTGGCACCCGCACCAAAATTCCCACAGCGATTGGATGCGGCATTGGGCGCGGATAAGGTCCAAATGGTACAAATAATCTTGAGGAATCCTGCGTTTTGGGAGCAACTTTTGAAACGGTTTTAGCCGCTGATGCCGGCATGGCAGCTAGCACGACGATCAGAAGATATAAAAACGTCTTGCGCATAGTAATTAAAGTTACCTGGCTTCCCATAACGCCTTTCTTAAGTCGATAATACTATGAAGTCGGTTCCGTGGCGGTACTTGAGAGCGTATGAAAACGATACTTATTGTTGATGACGAGCAGGCAATTGCCAGTTCCATTCAATATGTATTGAGCCAAGAGGGCTTCAATACAATGCTGGCACATGATGGGCGCCAGGCTTTAGATCTTATTGGCAGCTCCAAACCTGACCTAATTATCTTAGACCTGATGATGCCGTCCATGGATGGCTATGAAGTTTGCCGTCGTGTGCGCGCTTTTGATCAAAAGACACCTATCTTGATGCTGACGGCTAGAACTTCTGAAATCGATGCCGTTGTCGGGCTTGAATTAGGAGCCAACGACTACATTGCCAAGCCCGTGCGCTTGCGTGAGCTTGTTGCTCGCGTCAAAGCCAACCTGCGCGATTCGGATTTTGGCAAAGAGGTTGTAAGAGGTGCAAATCGATCTATAAACATGGGCGATCTATTTATAGATTTAGACAGCCGTACTGTTCGGGTCGGCACACGCGAGGTCGAACTCACATATAAGGAATTCGAATTGCTTGTCGCCCTTGCCCGCCAACCCAACAGAGTCTTTACCCGTGACCAGCTTTTTGCTCAAGCTTGGGGTTCGGACTTCCTGGGCGAAAGCCGGACGGTCGATGTCCATATACGTTATTTAAGAGAAAAACTGGAGTCCAACCCTAGTCACCCGAAGCACATTTTGACCGTGCGGGGCGTGGGTTACAGGCTGGTTTGGGACCAATAGAAAGCTGCGACTAATGAAGCATGGGATTTACCCCACTAAAGACAGGCTGCATTAGCAACCTGTTACCCAAGTGCGTAGTTTTCCCAGTGACTGTTGTCCACCTAATATCTACACTTAAACTCTCTGAATTGGACAAATTTGAAAACAGCTTCTGGCTGGTCCGTTGGTAATACAAAAAGGGCGCATACAATGCGCCCCTACAAATAGAAAGTAATTGACATAGATGAAAGTAAAGGCACTATTTGCAGGAATACTCGGATGTATAAACGTCCTATTCCCTTTGGCTTCGCAAGCTGATGAAGCCGTGTCAGACAAAGCAGATTGGTTGAAGAAGAGTCTGGCTTCCGTAGGCGATACGCAGGAAGCTCCAGCAGCTACATTGACCATTGCCGATATTCCGGCGCCGGCTAAGCGCAAGAGAAATTTGCGTGCATTTATGGCAAACCGTCCGTTGCCGAGAAAATCTGATCTGTCTTCTGTTGCCAGACTTGGCGTGGAAGACGAAAGTCTTTCAACGCAAATTCCAGTTGGATTGTCCAGCTCGAAAATGGTTGTCGTTGAAGACAAGACACCAATTGCCGGACAAGTCTCTTTGAATTCACAAGCAATTTCCAATCCGGAAAATTTTGCGCTCAAAGCAATTACAACAACATTCACGCATTTCAACAATCAACGTACGGCCGTTAAAACAGCTAAGAAATTGGCTGGACAGGGCATTGTGCCGGAGCCTCCGAAAGCTGCTGCTCGTCAGAACGCAAATGCTTTGGTCAGCTCATTGCCTAATAGTGTTCTCAATGATGTAGATATCGTCGGCAACAAAACAGATTCTATTTCTTCCAAAGAGCGTCAACTGATCGACAAGCTCACCGAAGAAATGAAATCCGGGGATGTTGATATCACAAGCGACAATGTTGAAACCTACTCTGCCGATTCAGTATCCGAATTGCAAGAGCAAGCTCAGCCTGTAACAACAAGCGCTGGTCCAGCACCATTCCCACTTAACCTCTTGCCGCAACAAGCATTGAAGGGCTTAATTGCCGGCAGCAAGCGCACACCAATTGCCACCAGACCGGTTGGCTTTGGCTCGTGGCACAATCTTGCCCAAGGTGGAGCAAGCACCGCTGCTCGCGCTGCACTTCAACCAGCAGGCTTCGTATCACACATGCGCAACGCCGCAGTTTCGAGAGCCGCCGGTTTCGCCACACGCTACACACACGTACCCGTGTCCGGAACATCCGCTCGCTCACTTGCTGGAACAGTCAAGCAAATCGCTGTCCGTCAAGTTGATAACTTAGCGCGCTACGCACCATACACGCCAGCACGAGTCTACTTGTTCTAGGTCCGTTCTCATCTCGAGCGACCTTCTTTAATTTGTCGACCCTACTTCTCTTGCTGTAGGGGCGCATTGCATGCGCCCTTGTTCTCTTATGTCAGTGCTGCTGCTCTCGTTCGCGCAAAGACATAACCTGTTCCCGCGTCGCCGTCAACGTCTCATTGTCTCGATACGGTATTCCCGACCGCGTCTTCAATCGCTCTTCCTGTTCATCAGTAAGAGGTGCTGCTTTTTGTCTGCGCTCATCCTCTGCACTGATCGTCGCCAGCGTCCCACCATGCTTGCTCCCCACAGCCGTCGTGGCAAACACATTGAATCCGGCTAACCGCAACCCCGCTCGCACCGCAGGAGCCGCGCTGTAAGTCAACAGAGCACCCCTCCGCGCACCGAGCAATTTGTGGTAACGCCTAAACAAATCAACAGTCCAAAGCTCCGGTACTTTGTAAGGAGAAAATCCATCATGGAAGACAAGATCAAAATCTTGTTCTAGAGTCATCGCCGCTTCACGAATATCCTGCTGCTTAACTTTAAGATGAACGCGAATCTTCCCCGCTTCATCAAGCTGAAATTCATACACTCCAAACTCTGATTTGAAGACTTCACTGTTCATAAACTTGCGAAGCTCTGCAAATCTCTTATCCGCTAACACATCGTCCAAGACAGACAGTATCGCCTCATCAATATCCAGCCCAAGGATATTCACATCGCAAGTAATACCCAACTTGCGCAATTCGTCTAAAAGAACAAACGTGTTGTAGCCAAGCCCGAAACAAACATCCATCACCGTGACTGACCCGGTCTTCGCTATCGCCGCTAATCCGGCCGGTTCCACATAATTCTTCAGAGCTTCAGTAAACGCACCTGCCTGATTGTGATAAAGCTCACCTGTCTCATCATTGAAACAAGTAATCGACTCATCACCCGTCACCACGCGTCTATGCAAGTCGTCACCCTCTCCTCTTTGTCAATCTCTTTTTTGTTTTTGTCATTTCGACCGACTGAGCAAAGCGAAGGAGTGGAGAAATCTGCCACAACTTATCGACGCTGCTGCGTTTTGCCTCATTTAAAAAGCTAACCCTGACATCACTGTTGCCTCATGAAAAATATAACCCGTCAGGGTGCAATT
>JAIETZ010000009.1 GCA_019744775.1 Candidatus Obscuribacterales bacterium | reverse complement strand
GCTCATATCGGTAACAACACCTAGCGGAACAGTTGCATATAAGTACGACCCATTTGGCAGGCTGGCACTGAAAACAACAAGCACGAGTGCAACTCGCTATCTCTATTCCGGAATGCAGCGGATAGAAGAATACGACAACACAACCGGCAATTTGCTCCGCCGCTATGTGTATGGTGTGTCGCTTGATGAGTGTCTATTCACGGTAGATGCCTCTGGCACAGTTACCTACCTGCACGGTGATGAGACCGGCTCGACAATCTTAACCACAGATTCAACAGGGATGCCGACACAAAGAAACGTCTATGCGCCGTACGGACAATTGTCCAGTGGCTCATTGACGAATCTGAACATTGGCTACACCGGGCAATTCTTCGAGGTAGAGACTGGCTTGTATTTCTACAAGGCACGCCACTACTCACCGAAGCTTGGACGATTCTTGCAGCCTGATCCGATTGGGTATGAAGGAGGATTGAATCTGTATGAATACTGCGGTAGCGATCCAATCAATTTCAGTGATCCGTTTGGTCTATTCAGATTCTTTGACGGAATCGGTGGTGGATTGTTTGGAAATACAGGGCGGCTTATTGGCGGCTTGATTGATGGCTATATAACCGATCGGATCAACAAGATAATTGACGATTACGTAAACAAAGCAGTCAATGCGCTTTTTGGTGGCGGCAACTCCGGACCTTCCTTTGCTCAAAGAGTATCGGATCTGCTCAACGCTTTTGCATCGTCGATGAATACTGCATCACAGATGATTATGCCATCGGTATATGCGGCACCACCAGCAGAGCCACCAAATCCGAACTGGGCTGCAAAATCTCCTGATGTGTTTGTAGCATTGAAAGAGGTGGAAGTAAGTGGACGTATATTTTATCATACTAGCATTTACATTCCCGATCCGAACGCCGATGGTGACTATAGAGATGGATATACCATTGCAGCCGGCTCAAAAAATGGAAGGTTGGTAAGGTATTCAGGGAAAAAACTCTTGCGAGATGAGTTGGGCCAAATTAAAAGCGCTAAATTCATCAGGGTTAATCCTCCTGGTGGACCAGGACAAGCAAGAGACTTTATCACGCGAATCAATGCTGCGGCGAATTCATATCAGAATAATTTACGGTATGGTCCATTTACAGACTGCAATAGTTTCACGAGTGGGGTAATTACTGCAGCTGGTGGCACACCACCGAATTTGCATGTTGGCCTTAGATCGCTTGGTTACAGGCATCCGATACGGCTTCCAGGAGTACGGTAACTTTGTTCGATACGCAAGTGGGCAAAGCTAAAAGATTCCATTTTGTTATCAGCTGAGATGGAATCATTGGATTGTCCGCAGATTTGAGCGTTCCTATTGGTCATGCAGCCTACCTATGGATAGCCTGCATGACCTAAATAGGTTTGAACTACTCCAAAGAAGCTGAACAAATCATCATGCGCTTGTGGCGAAAAAGTCCATGCGTCTTCTGATCTTTTTTGGACGATCGGATTGACAGTGCCATCACTGAACATACCCATCAATTTACTTGTTTGTTCAATTACTGCAGGATCAGCAGACAATACGGTGAAAATAAGTGAATCTATATGCTGGTCATTTAACTGAACTGCGACTCCCAAAGGTCTGCTCTTGCTAAAGTAACCTGCTTCTGGATAAAAAGACAGTTCCAAAAGGTCTAGATGTCTTGGTTCGTGAAAATGTCTTATTGCCCAGTAGCGCTTAGTTGTGTCAAGGTATTTCCACTCAGGCAACGTGTCTGGAAATGCTCTTTTTGTTATGGCTTTTTTAGAGTTCATTCGGTCTAATAAGGTTTGAAGAAATGTCTTGTCCGTGGCAATGAAAAGCAAATTTGAAGCCGGCGATGTTATGTACACAGCGCGTTTCTCAAAACCCCACATTGATTCCAATGAACGAATGGTATGTTGCTTGTAATTAAATGTCTTATCGGCTGATGTTTGCAAAATCTTTTCGAATTCCTTAGGGATAGCGTCCTTAAAAAGGAGCATGTGACAGCCATCATATAGATTCTCGGCAGGTCCTCTTGGCTCTCTATAGTTCCTGCCGCCTTCAATTGCCAGAACTACTTCACGCCCTATGAGAAGTTTACGCAGGGATGGATGTTGTTTAATTAGTGCCAGCGGTATTGTGGGACCATTCCATAGTATGGCGTCTTTAGCATCTATCGTATCTACTGAACAATCAGCGGATAAAGCCGACAATTGAAAATTCCGCCGGACTTGTAAAGCTTCGGTATCTTCCGGTAGCCAACGAAGAGCGTTTGAAACCGAAAAATACGATGTTTCGTCAGACGCCGAAGTTGCGATGCGTTGAACAAAGAAGCAACTAATTATCATGAAAGTACCAGCGGTTAAAAAAAGCGTTTTTCTTAAATTCAAAGCAATAGACCTTTCCAAGGAACTTTCTATATTGTAGCAACAACTCGCGGTGCGAATAACGAGCTTGTTACTTTTCTAGTGTACATCTTCTATTCTCAAGTCGATTGGGGTACATGGAACTTTCTTTTGTAAAAGTATCGCTAACGTGTTGCATACAGAGTTCATAAGAATTGACGACAATAGGAAAGTCGGTTTTCAAATCTAGAACTTGCTCGAGCTGTGGATCAAAAACGGATAAGCCAGCTTGATCTTGAAAAATGTCCAAACAATTCCAGGCTTTTTGAAAAACCTTCAAAGTATCTATCTGTTCATGCCAATAAGGAATAGTAATACTAGCGCTATCTTCCTCATAACATAATTTGTAGTCCGTCTAGGAAACTATTCAATTCTATGTAATAGGAATTTGTGTCAACATTGCCAGGAGAGTTTCCGATTATCAGTGGCTCAAGACTTGGGTCGTTTGCAATTAACGACTTCATTGCGCGCCAAAGCAACGGCTTCGGGATGCCCGCAGTCGGCGCCAATCAAAGCGCACGCGTCAACATGCACAATGGAAGATACGAATACTCAAGCACCGACTTGACTGTCGGCAATCAGGGCGAACCGTATTCGCTATCATTCACGCGTAGCTATAACACGGCATTGCGTTTAACCTTCCAAGGAATGGGATTTGGTTGGTCTCACAACTGGCAAATGAACGCGAAGGCTAACTCCGAAGGCTTCGTCGCCTTGGGAGATGAGCAAGTAAGTGGAGCTGCTGCAGCAATCGTAGCGTTATACGTAACGAGAGACATTGCATTAAGCGACAATACTTTGCCCATCAACAATGTCGTCATTAGCTGTATTGTCCAGTGCTTCCTGAACAAACAGTTGATAAACAATGTTGTCCGTCTGAAGTTGGGTAGTGGTACAGCTCTATTCACACTGTTGCCAGATGGTAGTTACTTGCCACCAGTTGGAATGAATCGTGCTGCTCAACTTGTGTTGACCTCCGGTCAATATATTTTGACGACGGCAGAGAAGGTGAAATTCACTTTCAACACCAACGGCACGATCAACAAGATTGAATACCCATTCCTGCCGTCTGCTAATGCTATTGCTTTCACGTATAGCACTGGTGGATGGTTGACGCAGGTAAGCAATGGATTCAGACAAATCAACTTTGTCTATGACGGCTATGGTCAACTGGCTTCTGTTAACGATGGCAACAACCACTCAGTTGCTTTCGCCATCAATTACACTACCGGCAATTTGGACTCGGTCACTGATCCACTGAACAACCAGACGACGTATCAATACGACCAGCGGGGAAGATTGACCAAAGTCTTTCGACCAGCCAACCCAACTTCGCCTGTTGTGGAAAATATCTACGACAGCTTGCACAGAGTAAAACAACAGAAAGATGCCTACAACAACATCTGGAACTTTTACTTAGCAGGCAGTCGCAGTCAGGAAACAGCGCCGAATAACACAAGCCGATGGATGTTTTTCAACGCCAAAGGCAATATCGTCAAGGCAACCAACGCCCTTGGACAATCTGTGACGACGCTTTACGACGGACTGGAACGTCCTGTGTTAGTTACTCAGCCGGAAGGTAATTCCGTCTCTAGCACTTACGATGCCAACGGCAATGTGTTGACGATAACGCAAAATCCCAAGCCAAGCTCTGGATTAAGTAGCCGCACCACCACAATGACCTATGACTCAACCTGGACAAGCCAAGTTGCCACCGTGACTGATCCGCAAAGCCGGGTGACGTCTAAGTCATATGCAGGAGTTGGGCAAAACGGCGCAGGCAAAGTAACGCAAGTTGTGCAGCCGGCAGCAACTATTGGCGGCACTCAGCCGACAACTGCCTACACCTACAATACTTTCGGACAGGTGCTCACTACAACTGACCCGACAGGCATTGTCACAAGCAACAGCTATGACTCAGTAACGCATGACTTGCTTTCTACAAGCATTAATCCAAGCGGACTGAACATTCAGAGTCAATTTACCTACGACTCTGTAGGCAATATGCTGACGTCGACTGATCCCAAAGGCAATGTCACGACAACCGCCTACAACGCCAACAGGCAACCAACACAAGTGACAGGTCCATCGCCACAAAATCAAGCAGCGTATATGACTTACGATGCCAACGGCAATGTCATTCAAACGCGCAGCCTGGCATCAACCGACTCCAACACTCAGGTAACTACAACAACTTTCACCATCGATGATAAGGTGGCAACTGTTGTCGGTCCTGTTAATGTCGGCGAAGGCAGCCAGGCTATTCCCACCCGCTACGAATACGACAACTTGCGCCGCGTGTCTAAAGTCACTGACGCTCTTGGTCATGCTGCTACATCTACTTTCGATGCTATTAGCAGACCGCTTACAAGCTCTGTCGATGGGGAAGTGCAGCAGACGCTGACGTACACAACCAACGGCAAAGTCCAGTCAGTCAAAGACGCCAACAACAACACAACTCAATACACCTACGACGGCTTCGACAGACCTATTGAGACTGCATATCCTGATTCAACGCTCGAATCTGTTACCTATGACAATCTCGATAATGTTCTTTCGGCTACAACAAGAGCTGAAATTACTTACGGCTTTGCGTATGACCGCCTCAACAGGCTGGTCACTAAAACGCCAAGCTCAGGTGCTGTTGTTAGTTACACCTACGACCTAGCTGGAAGGACGCTGACGGTATCAACACCGACTGTCACTGGTGATCCATCCACCGGCACATTCTCTCTTGCATATGACGCTGCAGGGCGTATGTATCAAGAAGGATATCCTGATGGCAAGACTGTAACTGCCACCATGGACAAAAACGGCAACGTCACCACTCTTGCTTATCCAGGTAGTGGTAATAACGTAACGCACGTGTTTGATCAACTGGACAGATTGACTTCTGTATCCGGCTTCAACGCAAGTGTTGCTTTTGCGTATGACACAGCTTCTAGAAGAATGTCTCAGACAAACGGCAATGGTACTGGTCAAGGCTACAGCTATGATAAGGTGGACAATCTTGTCGGCATGACTATTGGTGGCTTGAAACCAAATACAACACTTGGCACGCCGTCAAGAGTTGATTTTGGTTATTCAAGAAATGACGCTGGGCAAAGCCAAAGCAAGAGAGCAAGCAATAGCAATTTCTTGTGGCAGCCAAGTCTTGCAACCACCATTACTTATGGATCTGCCAATAACTTAAATCAGTATCCGTCAGTTGATAGTGCAACATACACCTATGACGACAATGGTTGCTTGGTTAGCGATGGCACCAACACCTATGCTTATGACCTCGAAAGCAGGCTCATATCGGTAACAACACCTAGCGGAACAGTTGCATATAAGTACGACCCATTTGGCAGGCTGGCACTGAAGACAACCAGCACAAGTGCAACTCGCTATCTTTATTCCGGAATGCAACGGATAGAAGAATACGACAACACGACCGGCAATTTGCTCCGCCGCTATGTGTATGGTATGTCGCTCGATGAATGTCTCTTTGTTGTTGACGCCGGGACAAGCACTGTCACTTATCTGCACGGTGACGAGACCGGCTCGACAATTCTGACCACGGACTCGACAGGAATGCCGACGCGCGTTAATGTCTATGCGCCGTATGGACAACTTGTCTCTGGCTCGTTGACAGACATTCGCATAGGCTACACCGGGCAATTCTTCGAGGTAGAGACGGGTTTGTACTTCTACAAAGCTCGTCACTACTCACCGAAGATTGGACGATTCCTACAGCCTGATCCGATTGGGTATAAAGGTGGAATGAATCTCTATGAATATGCTGGCAGTAATCCGGTTAATTTTAGTGATTCAACGGGACTCTTCATTGAAGATGCCATAAAAATTGGTAGCACCTTGTTAAAAGGAGGCGTTTCAGTTGCAGCTAGTGCTGGTTCAACCATAGGACCGGGCACTGCGGCTTTCGGGCATGGCTTGCTCCTAGGCACAGGCATTGGTTTGGGAGCTTATGCTGTCGGTTTTAGTCTGCTTCCGATCTTTGCTTTTGGAGGCATGGCAGCATTAGCGTATTGGACCCTGTTTGGCCAAGCTGCGCACGCAGCACCTGCAAGCACTGGTTCGGCGGCTCCGGTTGCCGGGGCTCCACAAGCGCCGCCACCCCCGCATCTTAGCCAATCGGTTTCAGAGAGGCTATCGCTTCAATATCAAGATGCACACAACTCATCAATTGCTGATATTGATCTACGGCATAATGCTGTATTGGTTGGATCAGCATCCATGTTGATGCCGTGGCCAAAGCCGATGGTGCTAGGTGCTAAGGGAGGTTGGACTACAACTGGTTCGGTAGTAGCGGGTAAAGCGTCGCAAATCTTGAATGGACTTGCTGGAATTGCTGACGAACGGTTTCCGCCTGGGATAAGGGTTCATACACCATCACTCTGGGAGGGTGGAGCAATGTCAGGCAAGATTTCTACGTTGGCTCGTAGGTTTACCTTCCCGATTGCAGTTGGTAAGATAGTGATAAATGAACTAGCAAGAAAGGTTGAACTGAATGCTGAAAATGAAGCATTTAGTTCAACAATGAGGCAACTCCGGTAAATAGTTAAGACGGGGGTGGTATTTATCCACTCCCGTTGCTTCCTTTAATTACGTGAATGACTGAGAAGACGACCCGTTTTTGCTGCGTTAGCTAGGTCTGCGACGGTAAGAGGAATTAACATCGAGTCGGTGCGCTTTCTAGATCGAAATACTTGTTTTCGAAAGGATGAATTTAGCAATAACGGCCAATAGAATGGAACAATTGGCCAAAGTAACGGAACTTCCCACGTAAAATGATCATCAAACGAGAAATCTTTGATGTCCACGTTGAACTCTTTTTGAAAATGCACGAGCAGATCACTTGCTTCATCACCTGTTACTCCTAGATCATGGAATAATCTGGTCGCGGAAGTAAGTTCAGCACGGTTGGCATTGACTTCGATTTCCAAGAAAGCTTTTACGCGTTCGATCAATGCTTCCTCTGAATTTGAATTTTGGTTTTCCATTATGAAAGTCCTTAATATCATTCAAGGTTTATAGTTGAATCCGACTAAGTTCCCTCAAATCAAACCTTGCAAGTGTCTGTTATTTTCTTATACAAAAATACATGTCTAACATCTTTGATAACTAATGTCTATCAGCGACAATGATAGCAATCTTAGACTTTTCAAGCCTCTGTTCAATGCATTTAGAGTTGAAAGTATACTACACAAAGTAACTTAAACTTGTATGGGTTTATCGACAGTAGGCAACAACTAGTAGGACGAATCAACAAGTGTTTTCAATGAATTACGAGAAGTTCTGCGGAGCAGATACTTTGGAGAATTGGAATTTGTCCTTCCCTAGATTAGGCGGACTCGGAGTTCTGAAATGAACGCCTAGGCCGCCTTTTCTACTTTTTGACCTTTTTGGGTCGGTGTTAAGTATGCGTTCACCGGACGAAATCGAATAAGCGAACCGGAGCAAAGCGAATACAACGCATTAAGTAATTCAACGCGGAATGTAATCGAAATCTGTTGTAAAAGGCCTCGACGTAATCAAAGATGCAGGCTTTTGCTTGAGACTTGGTGGCAAAGCGGTAGTGGTAAATAGCTTCGCGCTTCAGCGAACCAAAGAAGCTTTCGGCCACAGCATTGTCCCAACAATTACCTTTTTCGCTCATGCTCTGTACACAGCCACGAAACTGTAGCTCCGCTCTGAATATCTCACTTGCATACTGTGTCATCGGTTTTTGAAGACCGCTGCGTTTTGGCTTAATCGAGTGAGTTAGCTTGACGAGAATTTATAAGAGCAGCTCATAGACGAACTACCGAGCAAGAGCAGTCCTGCCAGATGGGCACAGGTTATTCATGTGCTGAGGGATGGCAACGATGAACATAAAAAATGGACATTTGAATCACGGTTCGATTGCCTGTTGCTTTCCGCAGCGATCATAATAATTACTAGGCAACAGCAATTTGTTAGCAGGTATCTCCAGTCCCAGTTAGCTCATCTCTAAGAAGCCAAAAAGCGACGGTTTTGAAAAGCCGTTAACAATGTATGAAACTCTGCAGGGTAATTGTAGTTTTTCCATTGCTGATCCGGAATTCTCAATGTTGTTCGAATGTCAAAGATTAGGACAGGTTGATGTTACGGTCGATCTCTCGGCTAATCTGATCCGTGAAAGACATTCGTTTAAATACGAATTGGATCAGAGCTATTTGCCACCAGTAATCCAAACCCTATTTTCCTATTTGGAAAATCCCCCGATGATCATGGTCAAGTTAAATGACGAGGTTCAAAATAATTGTCCACCATCACCCGAGGCTCGGTCGATATGTAAAGCGGCTCAATCGCGTTTGCTAATCCCAGAGGTTCGTTAATTTTGTGACGCACCAATTTCATCAGTCTAGGTTAATCTACTCGGCCCAAACCGCGGACACAATAAACCATTGAGGTCCAATCCTTACGCATTTATACAGCGTCTCCTTTGAATGCCTGAAATCCCCTATGTCCGTGCTGGTTACCTCAGTGCACCCAGACGGCAATCGTCCTGATTTATTGAAGACGAGAAACTTGCCCGCTTTATTATGATTGGACATCCAGAAGTAGTACCAAAGTTCGTTTGTGTTGTTTTTAGATGTTTCGGACTCGAAACCACAACTTATGCAACGAAGTGATACTAAGAGGTCAAAGTATTTTTGATGTCGGGAAGACGTTATGATTCCTTGCTCTATAGCTTTATTTATTGGTAGCCTGCTGGACTTCCACGCTTGAACATAGTCAGGCTCGACTGCCTGAAGCGATCTGTCGCGAGCAAGCATATCTGCAAGTTCTGCCAATTTATTCTTTTGGTCACGATATAAGGTCCTTAACCATTCGTCAGATGGGCTGTACTCATCCGGTGTGCCTAATGGATTGGCGCGATAACCGCGCACGATATACCAATTTGTATTAATGGGCACAGCAACCCATCTGTGGTTTTTATCTCTAGGTACAAATGAGTCTATGCTACCTTGTTTAAGCGAATTTTTCGGAATGGAACCATCTTTGGAGTACACAATCCATTCTGCTAGCTGCTGACCAGTTAACGATTGCCACATTTGAAACCAAATCTCATTACCGGAAGTTGGTAGACGGCGCCCTATTTCAGAACCGTACGATACAGACACGCACTGACATTGATCAAGTAGCGTTAGGTACTCGTTGTAGCGCTTTGTAGGCAAAATTGTATCTTTTCGCGATGGTAGTTCTGGATAGTCCGGTATCCAAATATCATTGATATGACAGAAGCTCACTCTATTAATGGCTTTTTCCGATGCAAGCATTTCTTTGACTTTTTCAAAGATCGATTCGTTCTGTTGGAAAATCTGCTTGAGCTCAGATGCATTCTTCATGCTCGTGAGTTGAGGTTCGGCTCGACGTGCAATTTTGAACAGTTTTATTGACGCATAACCAGGCACTAGGTCGGCAGCAAAAGCTGGCTCTTCCACTATCATCTTTGAATTCACAAATTTAGTAATGCGTAAATCTGTCTTACCACCATGTACCTCTGTGATGCCTTGTGATAATAGCTTGGTCTTGTCGAATAAATATACCCAAGGGTAACAGGCATTTTTATACGGGTCGATATAGGGCTTGAGTAGCCTGTGTTCAATGTGCGTAGAATTTGAGTGACCAAAGTATTTCAACAAGCTGGCATTCAAAGCCGACTCGTCAATGTTGGTTTGAACATTATTGGATTGATTAAAATCGTTTTCGGATTCGGAATCAAGCCTGCTCAACTGCCAGAAGCCTATGGAAGTACAGCAAGTAAAGCAAAGCGCAACGATTGCTGCAAAAACGCCATATAAAAAAATTTGTGCATTACTCATTTGAAGTGTTGTTTCAGATGAGTCAAGGTATTGAGGTGACATGTTTAGTCCTATTGCGCAGTAATTATCGAATCTTCCAAAAATACGCCATCGTCAGTGGGACATATGTGGCATCTGAGTTGTAGTTTGTCTATGGGATCCAGTTCAACATCGGCTGCTCCATATTCGTAGCGTTCGCCTACTGAATGTTTAATTCCTGGCAAAATAAAGCGCTGTCGCATTATATCCACTCCAAAGTTCGTTGTAGCACCACCGTTAGTCCTATAGGCGGCGATTCTACTGGAGCCAAGCGGTACTGAACAAATGAACTCATCTGATGGGTCAACCCTATCCCGAAGGATAGTTCTAATATCAGGACCGGTCATGAGCAGTCCTAGAAGAAAAACCAATGAAACCGGCAAAAGAACACAGCAGCCAATGACTTTCAGAACTTTTGGTAGTGTTGAGGCAGCAAAGAAAATAAAGAGTATCGTTGGACAAAGGAACAGGGAGTAGTATAAAAACGAATTAAAAGCCGGGTTGATGAAACTGTAACCAGAGCTTAGAGCGATAACTAGTGTTAGCAATGCTGACGTCCATCCCAAGATCCCAATTGTTGCAATTTTGGATATGTGTCTTGCGATTTGAGCAGCATTGATAGGTTTCATGACTCTTTAAACATCTCCAATTAGCGTGTTATGTGGCTAAAACTGAATTGTGCGACATAGATACCAACCATCTTGAATTTCTCGGTACGCTGGTCCACCACCGAGACTAGGATTGTCGTGCCAAAAACCAAACAACGATGAATCCTTCAGGCTGGAAACCAACCGTTTTGGAGGGTGCGAAAGATGAGCGTATCCTTTCGCATCACCAGCTAGATTAGTGGCTACTACGAAAAGAACATCGTCATTATCAAAGCGCTCTACTCCATAGCGCAGTCCTAATGAGTCGAACAGCTCGCGGTAAGTTTGCCATCTATCCTTGGGCATGCCTCCAACCCAAGCAGGGCCAAGATATTCTCTAGTAATTTTGCCAAAATCTTCATCTTCGTTGGACATTTCGAGAAGTTTGAGAAGAACAGGCTTTTTCTTTTGAAACTGTGAAATAAGGTCACTGTCCGATGGAAGGGAACAAAGAGAAAACGAGCATGTGATTAACAGTACCACTGCAACGATGACACTCATTGCACCTAGCCAACCAAAGAAAAACATTCTCCAACCGTACATAAGTTTTTCTTTGAATTGCTCTGAATTAAATTTGTTCATGGTGACGCTTCTATTGTTCCGAGCTGTTGAGGGTCCATTAGATGCTATATTCTAAGTGCATAATCTTCATGGCATCAAATGATAAATCAAATAAAACACTCATTACCATTTGGCGCCGCTTTGGCAAGCACATTTGAGCCGTCCCAATTTCAATTCGTCTCCAAATCTGGATGGCTTCGGAAGGTTGAGTGATGTGAGACGACTGAATCGCAAAGTTAATATGGTTTTGTGGCTTTTACTGTGTGGTATCACGACACTGCTGTTGTTACGAGTCCTAGGACTGCCACTATTGTCAACATATCTGAAGGTACCGCCCGCTGATCTATCGACCATAGAGTCTGAGTCGCATGGTTCTGGTCTTAGGAATGCGAGGCTTGAAAAGATATCAAAGTGGATGCAATTGGCGGTGTTAGCTGCAGAGGATCATCGATTTTATGAACACCGTGGAATTGATTCGCTAGGATTGATCAGAGCAGGAATTGACAATATAAAAGCCGGAAACATGATCGAGGGTGCGTCAACGATTAGCCAGCAGTTGGCAAAGATCGGCTTCTTGGACCAAGAAGAGCGCACAGCAAGGAGAAAATTCAGTCAGTTGATTTTGGCGGTGGAGCTCGAAGATAGGTATACAAAAAAACAAATTCTGGAAGCATATCTCAATACCATCTATTTTGGTCGTGGCGCTTACGGAATTGAAGCTGCTTCAAAGTCATATTTTGGGGTGCCAGCAGCGAATCTGTCTATAGCTCAGTCAGCATTTTTGGCTGGATTGATCCGATCTCCTTCAATACTCAGTCTCAAGGAGAATCTTCCTGCTGCGAGAGCCCGACAGCATCAAGTTATACGAATGATGACCGAATACGGATACATAAATAAAGAGCAAGCAACGCAGGCAAATCGCGAGGTTCTTTTCTCAAAACGACTACAGGCTGAGGTTAACTATGTGCTCTCAAACGCGCTCGCCACCGCCAATGGCGCCTAGACATGTTCAGAATCTATTCCTAAAGATCCTCATTGTCCAATTTGCTAATATACTGAAATTCGGTAAACACGCTCGGTCCATACTTGTTGAGCGGATCAAATTTCTTTGCCAAACACCAAGGAGAAGCTACTTAAATGACGACAAGCACCATTGTGGCAGCAAAGACACCTTGCTTCTTTCCTGTTTCAAGATTTAAATTGACCGTTATGTCGGTCTGCACCCTCAACTTTTATTTGTTGTGGTGGACGTTTAAAAATTGGTTGTATGTCAGCAACATCAAGAAAAAGAAAGTTCTGCCTTTCATGCGATCTTGGTTTAGTCCGCTGTATTTGCATTCGTTGCTGCTAGAAATTCGTGATACTGGCACATCGATGGGATTTGCGGAAAGCTTTTCTCCTATTCGTATCTATGTAAGTTGGCTTATCATTTTTTTGGCTGGAGTAATTGCAGAATACTTGGAAAAGATGCCGACTGTGATGGCTGACACCAAGTTAAATACGATGCTTAGTCACTCGACAATGATTTTAGATTTTGTGGGGTTGCTTGCTTTTGTCCCACTATTATTCGTTCAGAAGTACATTAACGATCTCAATCTCACGGCAGATCCTAATTGTGAAATCAACAGTAAATTCACTAAAGGGAATTGGGTGCTGATTACCATTGGTTGCTTATCTATAATTCTGAGTCTGCTCAGCTCATGCTTTCCAGAGAGCCAATGTCCGTAACCCTAACTCGGAAAACAAGCACGTCAAACTCGGCAGAATCCGATCAGGCGAGGAGTCTATCTGTGAATCGTATTTCGTTCGTATTTATGCTGATAGGAATAGGTGTGCTACTCCTGCTAGCGAAGCTTGTCTTCGTCCGACAATTTATCGAGGCACGTGTGATTTCAACAGACAGAATGCGACCGGCCCTAATGCGGAATGACCGGGTTGTCTTTGAAAAGATGTCGCGGATATTTGGCTATGCGCACACTCGTGGAGAAATTGTAAGTTACTATGTGGATGAGCCATCGCAAAGCCCCATATATGTGCCTGGCCGCCTTACGGGCTTGCCCATGCTACCCCACGAGGCAGTTTATGCGCTAAGAGTAGTAGGACTGCCGGGAGACGAAATAGAATTCGTCGGCGGTAAAGGCGTTGTACTAAATGGAAAGAACTTCGTCGAAAACCAATATGGCAATGAGGCTAGGCAACCTGCTAATAAGTTCGAAGAATACGGAACCGGCTCTTCCATCAAAACAGGGGAGAAGAAAAGCATTCGCGTCCCTACCGGAAAGCTTTTGGTCTTGGCCGACAATTCAAAACTCGACGAGGACACTCGGTTATTTAGTCTTGTGAAGGAGGAACGAGTGATCGGTAGAGGTTGGTACAGGTGGTGGCCCAGTTTCAAACCACTATCAAACGGATGGCTCGACTTCAATGAGGACGATGCAACTGAATCGGAGGATAGCATGAAGCTGGCTGGCTTTGCGGCTGCCCATGCTATCTATTGTGTTGCTGACGGGGAGGACTTGATTCCATTTGTCATGTCTGAATCCAAGAAAGGCAAAAAGATGGATCGCTTAGCATGTCCCACCATGGAGGAGGGCATAAAAAAGGGAGAGCAGTGGCTGATTCAAAACCCCTCTCGCGCAACAAATGCAGTGTTAGCGTTCAATGCGTTTATCACGTTAGATAACAAGAAAAGGGATACCGTCGTGGTTAGAGTGCGGGAATATGCCAGCAAAAATAAAAACAGCGCAAATGGCGTTGAGATAATTATTCCGTTTCAGCGAAAAACAGCCAAACAAGAGTTTGTCGTATTTGCACCAGTTGTGGATAGTGGTCAAAACAGACAAGATCTACAGATTCTCATGGAAAGATTCGGTTCGGGAATCGAACAGCACACGAAAGCCGCAGAGATATGGGTGTCTCATCTGGATAAGTCAGCGAAATGAGCCATGTACGTCTGTAATTTCTTCGTAATTACCACATGTCTGTTTCATTAGCATTTTGCTAGGCTGCTCCCATCTGGAGTAGCAATGTATCCCTTCGAATCAAGCGACTGCCCAACCGATGTGGAAAAAGGCTTGCTGGAAGTAAACCAGCGGGCTAATCACGAGTTTCTTCTTGCGGATTCGCTGGACAAACCAGCGGCAAAGCCTGAGCACAAGCCCAATTTGCTTGAGCGAATTGCTGCAGCTAAGAATCGCTTCTTTGAAAAATTGGCCGGTATTCCTGACGTTAGGGTCTCCGAAGACCATACCGCCCAAATTCATACCAGCATGGAGTATGCAGTCTTGGTCGACAAGACAACTGGTCCTTTATGCACTTTCTTTTATCGCGAAACGGATGACAACGACAAGAAAATGAAAGGCGAGATGGTCGAGCTTGCACGCTCTCTCGGTGGCGGCGCGACTTTTGCCCTGGTCAGCAGCGAAGAAGGCAAAGACTTTATCAAAGCGTGTGCCCTAATGGATAAGCTGCCTGCATTTGCAATAGCTGACAAGAAATTTCCGTACATTCACCTATACATGAGCAGGAAAGATACAACTAGCTTCAAAGAGCTAATTGATAGATATGAGCGTGGAGAGCTGAAGCTCGAGGACTAACTATCTCTTTTCAGAGCTGTCGCCTTTTCCTTCAGACTTATCATCACCAGCTGCAACCTTTTCGGCTTTCGGTTTCTTCGCCGGCGTCTTATCAAAGTGGACTTCTTCACCATCAAGAATGGTCGTGATGGTGTCGCCTTCTTTGAACTTGCCTTGCAAGACTTGCTCAGCAAGCGCATCTTCCAGATAACGCTGGATAGAGCGACGCAACGGACGAGCACCGTAAGTCGGGTTGTAACCGTCTTTGGCAATGAAGTCCTTGCACTCGTCGGTGACGACAAGTTCCATGCCTTGCGACTTGATGCGGCTTTGTAGGTCTGCCGACATAAGGTCGACGATGCGACGGATTTCTTCCTTGGTGAGCTGTTGGAATACGATTATCTCGTCGATACGGTTTAAGAATTCCGGACGGAATGTCTTCTTCATCGAATCCATTACCAATTCCTTGATCTTCTTATAACGCTCGGTGTGCTCGATGTCCTTAGCAGCTTGCTGGAAGCCAACTTGCAGAGCAGTCTTATCAATAAACTGAGCTCCAACGTTGGAGGTCATGATGATAATTGTGTTCTTGAAGTCAACCGTGCGTCCCTTACTGTCGGACAAGCGTCCGTCATCAAGGATTTGCAGCAATACGTTGAATACATCCGGATGGGCTTTTTCAATTTCATCGAAAAGAACCACGCTGTACGGCTTGCGACGTACGGCTTCGGTTAGCTGGCCACCTTCCTGGTAGCCGACGTATCCTGGAGGAGAACCGATCAATTTAGATGTGGTGTGATGCTCCATGAATTCGGACATGTCTATACGAATGAGAGCATCTTCGGAGCCGAAGAAATAGCCGGCAAGAGCCTTAGCCAATTCGGTTTTACCGACCCCTGTCGGACCGGAGAAGATGAAGCTACCAATAGGACGCATTGGATTTTTCAGTCCGACGCGAGCTCTGCGGATAGCCTTACAAACAGCTTCAACAGCCTCGTTCTGACCAATTACGCGCTGGTGCAGAACATCGGACATATGAAGTAGTTTCTCGGATTCGCCTTCTGTTAGCTTCAACAGAGGAATGCCTGTCCAGGAGCTTACAACGTAAGCAACTTCTTCGCCGTTAACAGTTGGTTTTTCTGTCTCTTGCTTGGCCTTCCATTGTGTTTGGATATCGCGAATCTTTTCAGAAAGTTTGGTTTCTGATTCACGCAACGAAGCGGCCTTTTCAAACTCTTGGTTGCGAATAGCCATTTCCTTATCACGACGAACTTTACGCAATTCGCGCTCAACTTCCTTACCTTCAGGCGGCAAAGAGCTGGCACGCAAACGCACGCGGGAAGAAGCTTCGTCAACTAAGTCGATAGCTTTATCCGGCAAGAATCTGTCGCTTATGTATCTGTCGGAGAGCTTAGCTGCTTGATCAATTGCCTCGTCGGAAATGATTAAGCGGTGGTGCTCTTCATATTTAGGACGTAATCCGCGCAGAATTTCAATTGTTTCGTCCACAGACGGCGGATCGATGATTACCGGCTGGAAGCGGCGCTCAAGAGCAGCATCGCGCTCAATGTGCTTACGGTACTCGTCCATTGTTGTGGCACCGATACATTGTAGTTCGCCACGGGCAAGTGCCGGCTTCAAGATATTTGCCGCATCAATTGCACCTTCGGCAGCTCCTGCGCCAATTAATGTATGCAATTCGTCGATGACCAGCATTACATTGCCGGCCGAGCGAATCTCATCCATTATCTTCTTCAAGCGTTCTTCGAATTCACCACGGTATTTTGTACCGGCAACCAGAAGTCCGATATCCAGCATGACGATTTTCTTGTCCATGAGAATATCCGGCACATCAGCATTGGTGATGCGAATTGCCAGTCCCTCAGCGATAGCTGTTTTACCAACACCTGGCTCACCAATTAGAACCGGGTTGTTTTTGGTGCGGCGTCCCAAAATTTGGATAACGCGCTCAATTTCCTTTTCACGTCCAACAACCGGGTCCAGCCTATTTTCGCTGGCAGCCTGGGTCAGGTTCATGCCGAATTCATCTAATGTTGGGGTCTTCGAGCGTCCAGTGCCGGTTTGTGCTCCACCACCGCCGCCGCCTGTTGTGGCAGCGCTTGTTTCACCCAAAAGTCTAATGACGTGGCTGCGGACTTTAGTAAGGTCGACGCCGAGATTTTCCAAGACGCGGGCGGCAACGCCTTCGCCTTCACGAATTAGTCCGAGTAGTAGGTGCTCTGTACCTATGTAATTGTGACCAAGTTGTCTGGCTTCATCCCAGGACAACTCCAAAACTCTCTTTGCTCGAGGTGTAAATGGAATTTCGACAGCTACAAATCCGGAGCCGCGACCGATTATCTTCTCGACTTCGACGCGAGCGTCCTTTAAATTGACGCCCATCGACTTCAAAGTCTTGGCGGCAATTCCTGTGCCTTCGCCGATCAGCCCTAAAAGAATCTGCTCGGTGCCCACAAAATTGTGGCCTAACCGGCGCGCTTCTTCTTGCGCGAGCATGATGACCTTAATGGCCTTTTCGGTAAACCTCTCAAACATGTTGGGCAGAGCCTCCCTAACGTCCTCTAATGTGATTCCATTCTAACAGACAGTCTCTCTCGTCAACTGTTCGGCAATCCGCTTGGAATAAGCGTCTTACTCACGGCATTTAGCAACTTGGAAATCATGAAAACCTGTTTCAAAGCGATCTTCATTTTTCCTATCCACAACGCTGAATTTGACACTGGAAGGCGTGTTTCGCGAGCCGCGCTAATTGGAGAATGATTATCAAGTACTCACATCAGGACACATCCAATCGAATTTTGCCGCCGTTGCGTGGTCGAAAAGACCGCCCCTCTTAGCTTTATATTTAATTTTCCTTGACAATTAGATCTAATAATTCGTAAGTTCAAATACCAGATCCACAACTAATTCAATAAGAACTTCTAGAACAACCCGAAAGAAGTAACCACCCAAGTTTTCAAACAAGCGACAAGCATTTTGCGTGTTGCTTGTTTTGCCGTGGTCTGGAACAGCTTTTTATTTTTACGGAGGTCAACCTATGAATAATGGGTTAAGAGATTCATCTGTGACATTTATCACAGTGGTGTTCGCTGCTGTTTTCGGTCTTGCCTGTTTCACACTGGAAGCAACACCCACAATTACTTCATACAGCTTGCCGGCATGCGTGCAATACGACATGACTCGCGGCGAGAACATTACCTCCGCATGGGATGAACACATGATGGAATACCCTGAACGGGTACAACCACAAGTGGTGTTGCTGCTGAGGGAGACATCAAAAGAGCGCGGACTGGAAAGCGATCTGAGAGAACTGGCCGGCAGCGTTGCCAACGAAATGAAAAATCAAGGCAAGTACAAAGGCGCCGTTGAAATTTTCCAGGAGCTACTCAACACACAAAAAGCTCTCGGCAAAAGCGGCATCTCTCTTGTCGACACGTACAACGATTTGGCCGACACATACACCGCGGCTAAAGATTTCGCCCACGCAGAGGAAGCTCTACAGACGGCTCTTAAGTTGACAGAAGAATTCGGTCCGCCGGATCTTCCTACAAAAGTAACCGTCAAGGTCGAAACCCAATCGTCGGACAATTACGAAGTTGCTCGCTGCTTGGACAGACTTGCTGACTTGCAAAAAATCCAAAAGAACTACCAGAAAGAATTGGAGTTGCGAGAAAGAGCACACAACATCCGAGTATCCATCTATGGCAAAAACAGTTATTTCCTTGTCGAGTCGTATTACAACTTGGCAGATTTAGCTTTTCGACTCGGAGACAAGACCAAAGCGGTAACGCTATACGTTGAAGGTCTGAAAATAGTCGATCGCAATCATCCCGCAGGCTCTCAAGCGCGACAGCTCCGCCAACAAATCAGGGACCTCTGTCAAGAAACTACAAAAAATCCTGAGACTCCGAAAAAATAGTCTCAACGATATAACTCTATGAGGCGCGGCTTTGGCTGCGCCTTTTTAATTGGAGAAATAGCTATGAGAAGCTTGGTTAAAAAATCAGGCATCGCGCGCGCTTTGGCGTTCGCATTGGCGATGCTTACACTAACAAATTTGTCTCCTGCGTTTGCCGAAGACCCAATGTTGTTTGATAACAACCAAGCTTCTCAGATAATTGCTGACGAACGCACGGTTGATTATGCGGCAATGCGCGCAGACCTGGACGAACGCGCCAAGGCTCTTGCCGATTCAATTCAAACAGCACAACAGCTAAATCTAGATGTGCCGATGGCTGAAGTGAAGAAAACACAGCAGCAAGCTCAAGCACACCAGAAAGCATTCAACGATGCGGCTGCTGCAAATCAAGCCGACAAAGCCCGCAACGAATACAGACAAGCGCGCAGCACATTTGCTCTGTCCTACGGCATGTCTATGCCGAGCAGAGCGGTTGAAGCTCGCTGCATTTGGCTTGACCGCGGCACAATTGTCGGCACCAAAGACGCCAAAGGCATGACCGACTTGTTCAACACAATGGAACAAGCGCACTTCAATGTTGTGTATTTCGAATACAACAACGGCGGATATGCCATGTGCGACAGCGACTTACTGCCCAAGTATCCCAAGCTTGCCGCCGGATACGACCCGCTTGCATGTGCTCTGCAAGAAGCACGCAAGCGTGGCATGGAATTCCATGTCTGGGCAAGAGTTTTTGCTGTAGGCAATCGAGGTCTCAACCCCATGCTCGGCAAACCAGGTGATTATCCTGGTCCTGTCATTGAAAAGCATCCGGATTGGGCCTTGCGTGCTTCCAACGGTTCTGTCTTTCCTCCTCAGGCTGACAAGGAAACTTGGATAAGCCCTGCCAACATTCCCGGTTGCGAATTTCTCAAGGCGATGATTCTCGAAGTATCCCGCAAGGATATCGATGGACTTCAACTCGACTACATTCGCTTTCCTTTCCAGAAAGTCGGCACAGAAGTTGGATACGACAAAGCCAGCCGAGCTGCGTTTGAAAAAGAAACGGGTTTGAACTTGTCCAATCTCGATGATCAGACAAGAAAAGCCTGGCAAGCCTGGAAAACTTCCAAGGTCAACAAATTTGTGCAAGACATTTCTTTGACTCTCAAAAGAGCCAAGCCGGGTCTTGTTGTTTCCGCTGCTGTTTATGCATTCAGACGTGAATTGCGCCTGAGCATCATTCAGCAAGACTGGGAACCATGGACTCAAAATGGCTGGATTGACACCCTCAATCCAATGACTTACGACGAGTCATTAGATGTCTTCGTTGCTGATTCCAAGTTTGTCAAACGCTCCGTTGGCAGTGGTTGCTTTGTCTACCCAAGTGTTCCCTACTTCCGTATTGCAGACGGAGTAGGCGTAATCGATCGCATAGACGAATCACGCAAAATGGGTGCACTCGGTACGACAGGTTTTGCGACGGCCCAGTTGGATGTTGAGAAAATCAAATATCTCAAACTGGGACCTTATCGCAAACCGGCAATTGCTTCGCCGCATTTGCAGCCAGTCCGAGGCACACAACTGATGTTTGATGAATTCGCCGCGTGCATTTACAAATGCTCCGGCGGAACTTGCAAACAAGTTTTGGCCACCCAAGAAGAGGACAGCCAGATTCTTACGCAAGTCGAAGAAGTTCGACAAGCACTCTTGCAAGTCAACGACTCCAGCAAATCCCAAGACTTGGATGCCGTTATGGACAAAGTCGAAGAGTTGCAAAAGTCCGTCAACAAATGGTTGAGCCTGGAATCAATGGTAAAGCGCAGCCTGCGAGTTGACTACTTGACCAACTCGCTTAATGACGTCAAATCGGTCCTTACCTTTGCCATCCAAAAAGCAAAGCTAAGGGAGCAATTGACACCGACGACAGCGCTACCGGATCAAGACTAAGTCAATGCAGCAGAGTAAATACTCTGCTGCATTTCCCTAACTAGCCGCTATTGCAACGTGCGTGGCGGCAATTCGCTTCCACAGGAGTAAAAAACACTAAGCCGACTCTTCGGTTAAACACCGATCTGCAAAACCACTTTGGAGAACATCAAAATGTCAAAGAGAAAAACACTTTCCAAGTCTCGACATATGATGCCCACACCAAGGCAAGTAGAAGGACCATATTTCCTTCTAGATTCGCCAAGGCAATCACACATGGCTCCGCAAGGAGTAATGGGCATTCTTCATAGATTATCCGGACAAATTTTTTCCACCGATGGATCAATTGTCCCGAACCCAACCGTGCATGTATGGCTAGCCGATCCCGACGGCATCTACGACAATCAAGACGCAAGTGGCAATCCGGTAGACATACCGCCATCACAACACACTTATCGAGGACGCGTAAAAGCTGATTCACTTTTACTGAGCAATTCCTATTCGTTTACTTTCCTTCGTCCCGGCAATTATCCTATTCCCGAGGAAGGACTGGAGGCACGACCAGCTCACGTACATATCCTTGTCGAAGCAGAAGGATACTCGGAGCTAATCACACAACTTTACTTCCAGGACGACCCGTACAATCAATTGGACATCAAACGACCGGGCTTCTTCAAGCCGGAACTCCTAGTCCATTATTTACCGGTAGTTAGCTTCTTATTCGCCGACGCTCAAGTTGGTGTTTTCAATTTTGTCATGCGCAAGCTGATGCCAAAACCAAATCTCAAGCGCGCACGAGAAATGAACATCGATAGACTTGTCGACCAAACGATGATTCTAGCTGCTTGCGAAGTTGGCACTTTGCCGGAAAACATGAAGAAAATCGCGCAAGCCTATGAAGACGCCGCCTACCTCGGCGTCGGCATGGACAGATTCACCCAGATGATAAACAAGAAGCTGGGCAACAGCAGACTGCACATTCATCTGGAAAGCAAAAAGATCTCAGGACGCGACACCAACTTACGAAGCGGCCATTGGCGATTCCACAAGGCCAAATTTGTCGTAACGGTGAAGGAGAAGAATGAAGCGCCCGTTGTAGAAAGCGCTTTGCTTCGATTCTCCACACTGGAATCCCTGTAGGAAGACTTTGCATGTCTTTCATACTTACAGACTCAGAGTATCTCGCTGCTAAAAGGGAATTGACCAAACTAAGCAGCCAGGTCATCAAACAGAGTCAAAAATACAAACGAGACGGCATCAATCGCAAAGAACGCAAGCGGCTGATGACTCCTGATATGAGAAAGCTAAAAACAGCAAGAAAAGATATTGCTGTTTACGAGCAACTCAAAGAAGGAAAGCTGCCAAAACTTTTCGAGTTCGTCGGACTCGGACAACAACTAGTCTGCCTGCGAATAGCCCACGGCTTATCACAGGTGGATTTGGCAGCACTTCTAGGCGAAGAAGCTCGCAAAATTCAAAGCGACGAGCAAACGGCATACCAAAACGTAACCGTTGCCTACATGCAACGCGTAATGGGTGCCCTAAATGCAAAAGCTCGCCTTTCTGCGAAGCCGCCTAAGAAATCGAAAAAACAATAGCAACAACGAATTTGCAAGGAGTCAAATTATGAACATTGCAAAACTACTTCTACCTCTGACAATGATTTTTGCCTTGAACGTTGGCAGCGTTGAACCCGCATCGGCTGATAACGGCTGTTACAACAACTCTGGTTGTTACGACAACTATTCCTGCCCTGGTTCATATCGACGCTATCCATACTGGACTCAGCGTGGATACTACCAGCCAATTCAATGCGGCCAACGTCGCCGCCATCGTCAATTCCGAATGAAGCGATACCGTCACTTCAATTACAGACGACATCGCCACAGCCATTGTCGCTAACGACATTTGTCGGCATCGCCACACACATTGTCGCTAATCCTGGTCCTTGTAGGGGCGCATTGCATGCGCCCCTATTCACTTTTCCCACTTAGGAGACCCCGATGAACAATAACCTTAAACCCATACAGATTGAAGCGCTGAAACGCGCCTGCATGAGTTCAGCAAAAGCGCAAGCTGCCGAACATGGATTTGAGTCATGCAAAACGCTTTGGGAAGCAATACTAAATGCATTCTTCGGCAAGTACTCGATTAAATTCGATGACTTGTTTGCAGAAGACATAGAATTTCTAGAGCTCTACCGGAAATATCTCAAGGAAGATGGTGATTCTGTCATTTGGACTGACGTAGTTGACCAAATAATTGTCCGCCGCGAGTTCCTCAGACACAATGGCAAAATGAAGATCTTAGAAGACTGTTTAACGCTCAGCCGCCACTACTTGAACGCGGCTAATTACGATCAGGCAATTAAGTTCTCGTCCCAGATAATTCTCAACGAGTTGTCGTGGCTATTGCAATCATCTTTTTCCAAACTAGATCGTGCAGAACCAGCAATAGACCTGTTGCTTACCGCTCACGAAAGAAAAAAACAAGCTGCGCCCAAATTCTATGAAGGTAACTATCACATCGACGGCATACCGCCAGCACAAACCCTGCTCGAAAGGAGTTTCCAGGGATACAACAACTTACGTCACTCATACGATGCGTATGACTTGTTAAAAACAACACGCCATCTCGCCAGACTGCACCACCTAACGGGCAACCCTAAAAAAGCAGTTGAATGCCTGGCGTCTACGTGCAATGCACTTAACGACCCTTCCAATGAAAATGCTGTTCTCCCCGATAATTTGAGGGGCCATAGAGCAGGAATAAAAGATCCAAGTGAATTGCCGGCATTGTGGTTGTACTTGGCCAATATTCAACTTGAATTACGGAAGCCCACAGATGCAGCTGATTCTTGCCGCCATGCGGTGAGGATCTGTGAAAAATACATGACTATTCTCACTGCCTGGTTTGAAACAAATATGATTAGCAAAGAATGGAAGAAATACCTGGAAGGCAAACGAGATGGTCTTGATGACTATCGATTCAAAGATTTTCCAGTACACGAACGGCTGCAAGGTCTTAAATCGGAGGCCGAGACGCTCATACAAAATATCAAAGACACGGGTGAAAACGATGCATGATCTCATACTCACACCAATGCAGCATATGCTTTGGTTCGGTAATTTGTTCGACAACTACTGCAAGAAAAACGGAAAGATAACTTCTACCTGGGTGCCTGTCGGGACAATGCGAGGAATACTGGTCGCTTTTCTTCGCGAAAATCAACAACCCATACCCCGAAAAATCCATAGACAAATACTTTCCAACCAAGCAACACTTGTCTCAATACGCACCAAGAAGGAAACGGAACACAAACGCTACACCGTGTTTTTCAAAGATCTGCCACCGTATCTAAAATTGCAAACAACGCAAGATACTGAAGCAGACTTTCTCACATTCGTCGCCTTCAAAAGCTATCTCTACACTAAATTCAGCAAAATATTCACCAGCGGATTGATAAGCGATATTAGCGGCAAGGAATTTCCACTCTGCAATATTCGCTGCCATCCTGATATTGTCCCTTTCCTGCAAGGACTGGACATTGTTGATTCAGTAATAGAAGACAGCGTGCTTGAAGATGCAACCAGCAAAATCAAAAAAGGTTTTCTCGATGTCTACTGCGAGACAGGCTCCGAAGGCTTTCACTGGATTGTCACCGAATATGCACACCGGCAAAATCCATATGCAGATCAAGTGCATCTAAAAGACGGCGACCACTTAACCATTCTCGATGACTCCGATGCCATTGTCTGGCAAGGACAAATCAAATACGACTGGGAAGTTGGTTACAAACCATACCCACGCAATCCCAAAAACGGACAACAACAAGCACTCGGCTGTTGGGTAAATGGCATTCAAAAAGATTTCGCTCCCGATGACTGGGCAAATCTATTCTTCCGCGGACAAGGTCCTCAATCAGGCAAACGTCCTTACCGGGCAATTGTCGTCACAACATAAATCACGGAACGATTAACAGAAAGCCTCCGGACATTCTTCGGGGGCTTTTTTCGCTCCGCCTGCGCCTATCTTGCTTTAAAAATCCTGTCAACAACAGCACTACGATCTATTTTGAAATGCTCGGCCACTCCATTAACTATGGACAAGAGAGTACCAATTCGTAAGTTACTATGCGCAGGAATCGTAATATGATGCTCGCCACTCTGAGTCATAGTTAGCCGAATGTGGCTGCCGGTTTGTCGTGTAACAGTGTAACCAAAGACACTAAGAGCTGCAGATCCTTACCGGAAACGTCACGCGGCAGCCTCATACGGCAAGCAATTCTTCTCTTACAAAATGCAAGCGAATCAGTTTAGGCAACTTATCGCTTTCAAAATGGCAGTGCACAGCATCTAGAATGCTGGATTTCAGATCAGTCAAATTTTCCGATTCCGTGAATATGGATTCACCTATGGCTTTGGCCGTATAGCCGCCTTCTGGAGCTTCTTCGATTAGGAAAGTTATTTCTATCATTTTATTCGACCGTTCTATCTATTTTCAGCATACCCCTATTGTTTTTTTGTACAGACTTACTATTTCTTTTAGTATAAACCACGGGTGCTAATTTCGCATAATGCGAAACACAACTTGCGAAATAAAACAGGTACTTTACAACCAAGCTTTGTTGTTCACTTGATGTCATCTACGATATTTAGTCAGAATTGATGTATAAGTAAATAATGGCAAAGATACTATTGGTTGAAGACGAAGCCGACCTTTCGGGTCCGATAAATGACACACTGACACGCGAAAAGCATGTCGTTGAAGTTGTGGCCAATGGCGACGAAGCACTGGAGTGCTTACGCTTGTATCAATACGACCTAATAATTCTTGATTGGATGCTACCCGGCGCCAGTGGATTGGATATTTGTCGCAAGTTTCGTTCTAACAAAGGGACAACTCCAATTTTGATGCTTACAGCTCGGGCATCGCTGGAAGACAAAGAAGCTGGTCTCGATTGCGGCGCTGATGATTATCTGACTAAGCCGTTTCATTTGCGAGAGTTAGTCGCACGCGTGAGAGCCTTGTTGCGCAGACCGGCGCAAACAGCAGGGACAATAATTACTATTGGCTATTTGACTCTTGATCCTCTTGCAAAAACCATCACCAAAAACGACAAACCATTACACTTGCTGCCTAAAGAATATGCACTACTTGAATTTTTCATGCGGCACAGCAATCAAGTATTTAGTGCGGAGGCTCTCGTTGACAGAGTATGGCCGTCTGATTCACTGATGTTGCCGGACACAGTACGTACCTACATCAAAAATTTGCGCAAGAAAATTGATATGCCAACGGGCGAATCAATGATTAGCACTGTTCACGGCATGGGTTATAAATTCGAGGCGCGGTAATGTTTAAGAGCCTTAGATTTAGACTAACGTTGCTGTTTGTGTTGTTGTCCACAGTTATCTATGGTCTTTTAACAACCCTTGGATTTGTCTATTTCAACAACAAACTGGATGAAGCTCTCACCAGAGAACTTGTGTTGCTAAGCACTGAAATAAGACCTGGTATTGACCTCAGCGGACCCACACCAAAAATTATGCGCTGGGAAAAACATGTCTTGGATGAGCCATTCGAAAGATCGGCAACCATACAATTATTCGATGCCAATGAAAAATTAGTCTATGACTACGGTTTGCACGGCACACCCATTCTTATAAAAGATCAGGGAGAGATTGTCGATCAAGCACAAAAGATGAAGGTCTATTCGCGCGCGCTCTTCAACGATCGCGGAAAACTCTGCGGCTATTTGCAGGTGCAGTTACCCACCACAGAGAGAGACAGACCGGTCACCCACTTCCTATTCATGTTATCGTGGGTTGCACCCTTACTTCTAGCCAGCCTTGCTTTTGCCGGTTATGCGTACGCAGGGCGAGCTGTCGCACCAATTGAGAAAAGCTTCGACGTGCTCAAGCGATTCTTGCTTTATGCCGGACATGAATTGGCTACTCCTGTAAGTATTATTCAAATCAATAGCGAGACACTAGAGGAAGAGTTGTCCGAGAAATCCATTGCTCCCAAGCAGATTCCAGTTATTCACCGCGCAACCGAACGTATGGACTCAATCATCAAAACACTGACACTTTTGGCAAAAATGGAAAGCCCTGAATATAGACCGACTATCGAAAAATTCAAATTCGATGAATTAGTTCGTCAGACAATCGCAGAGTTTGAGGCACTCTACAACGAAAAGGGTATTATCCTACAGTGCGGTGAACTCAATGCGCTTTACTTTGAGGGTGATGTTGTTGCTCTTCGATTGCTCGTGTCTAACTTGCTCAAGAACGCGCTCAAATATTCCAAGCCGGGGTCTGTCGTAACTGTCAGTCTTACATCGCGCGAGCGCAAAGTGGTTTTAACCGTAGCTGATACCGGCATAGGCATTCCCAAGAATGAGCTGCCTTACGTGTTCGATCACTTCTATAGAGTAAACAGCTCTCTTGGATCAGGAGATGGATCAGGTCTTGGATTAGCAATCGTCAAATCAATAGCTCAAGCACACAATGGCGAGGTAACCGTGGCCAGCACGGAAGGTGAAGGATCTGCGTTTACTGTTACCCTTCCCGGTCGTGCAATCTTGCCGCCATTTGTTATTGCCTCGACATCTAAATAAGTAGAAGAAGCAGAATAACCCCATTCACTCAAAGCCTTCCAAGTGCCGCCTGGTGGCGCTTTCGGGATTTAATCTTGGTTTTTGAAGACTTCCACAAAACTTCCACACATCAACGATAAATTGAAAACACGAAGCAAGGGGAGGCAACAAAGAAAAAACTAAAGGTCAAGGGACGTTAGGGTAGTTTTTAAGAAGGAGGCTTAAAATGTTTTTTTTGAGAGACGTGCTAATTCTTAGCGGAAAGCATCCGTTTGTACCGGATGTAACGTCATGGGGGCATCAGGAAAGATACATCCTGGCCGGTAACTCCACCACTTCCCTCAAAGAACTGGCCCAACTTTCTACTGATACCTCGGTGAAAGTCCGCAAGCAAGTAGCAGAAAATCCCAATACTCCAGTGGATATATTAGAAAGATTAGCCGTTGATCCACATTGGGATGTGCGTCTAAGTGTTGCAGAAAATCCTAACGTTCCTTCACCCTTAGTGTTAGCTCTTTCACTAGATCAACATGATGATGTCCGTTATGCCCTAGCCGAGAGCTATACAACTCCGGCCAACATACTCCAATCTTTAACCGCAGACGATAATCCATACGTTGCCAGCCGCGCGGCCCAAACGCTGTCTGTGGTAGCCCAACCAGCTTTGGGGTGCGCGGCATAAGTTTGGGTTCCGGCAGCCAAGCCTGGATTACGCGACGAACTGGCCCGTGCGTCGCTAACCCGCCCCCCCTGGCAGAAGCTGCAGAAACCAATCCCAAGAGAACCACCTTCCCTAAGGGTGGTTCTCTTCTTTTTTGTGTGTTAGGCTAACCTTCCACATTTTCAAAATTCAGTTCGCAAGAGGAAGTCTCAGTGCCAGCGCAATACAATTTGTTTTCGCCACTTACTATTCGTTCAGTCACACTTCCTAATCGCGTAGCAGTTTCACCGATGTGCCAGTACTCATCGGAAGACGGCAAAGCAACTGACTGGCACCTTGTCCATCTAGGTAGCCGCGCTGTAGGCGGTGCCGGCATGGTGATGGTTGAAGCAACAGCAGTAGAAGCACGTGGTCGCATAAGTCCAGCCGATATGGGAATTTGGGACGACATGCACATTGAGCCGTTGGCGCGTGTAGCGAAATTCATCACCGAACAAGGATCTGTTCCTGCAATTCAAATAGCTCACGCTGGACGCAAAGCATCAACGCCAGTGCCTTGGGAAGGTAACACTCCGCTGTCGCCTAACAATGGTGGATGGCAAACGATTGGACCAAGCGCAATTCCATTTTCCGAACAGTACTCCACTCCGCAAGAGTTGAGTTTGGAAGGAATCAACACCATCAAGAAAGCATTTGTGGCGGCAGCAAAGCGGTCGACTAAAGCGGGTTTCAAAATTATTGAAATTCACTCAGCACACGGCTATCTATTGCATTCATTTCTTTCGCCGTTGAGCAACCAGCGGACGGACTCATATGGCGGCGGATTGCAAGACAGAATGCGTTTGTTACTGGAAATCGCCACTGAAATTCGTCAAGTAATACCTGCCGATATGCCGCTGTTTACGCGCATTTCCGCTACCGACTGGGCCGATGGTGGCTGGAATATTGATGAGGCGGTTTTATTGGCAAAAGAGTTAAAGGACAGAGGAGTTGATCTTGTCGACTGCTCATCAGGTGGTCTAGTTTCCTATGCAAAAGTTCCTGTTGAGCCAGGCTATCAGGTACCTTTTGCCGAACGGATAAGACACGAGGCAAAGATACTTACAGGAGCTGTTGGTTTAATCACGACTGCGCAACAAGCAGATGACATCATCAAAGATGGTAAAGCCGATTTAGTTCTTCTAGCACGTGAAATGTTGCGCGATCCGTACTGGCCGCTACACGCTGCTTCCACTCTCAAACAAAAAGGAAATTGGCCCAAGCAATACTTGCGAGCCACATAAATTACAGGTATAACAAGTTGAAGTTAAGGAGTCACTACAAATGTCATTTACAAAAGTTGCAAAAACAAGCGATGTTGCTGAAGGTCAAGGCAAGTGCGTTGTTGTGGGCGGAAAAAACATTGCCCTCTTCAATGTAGGCGGAACATACTACGCCATCGACGACGCCTGCCCACACAAAGGCGGTCCGCTGTCTGAAGGTACATTGAACGGCAACAACGTCACCTGCCCGTGGCACGCAGCTGTTTTTGATGTAACAACTGGCGCGCACTTAAGCGGACCAGGCGCAAGCAACGTCAATGAATACAAATGCCGCGTAGAAGGCGATGATGTCGAAGTCGACGCTTAGTTCGCGATAGAGCCGTGAGCAGTGGTTTCTTGAACATCACTAGCCGTGGTGTATATTTCCGGCTTTTCCAAATGCATATTCAGCCATCTGTCAACGACGACTTCCAAATCCGGCTGCACGTGCGACGTCATAAATAGGATATGTCCGCGGTTTTCCGCCCAATGCAAAGTTCTATCATTGCACTTTATGCGGGACATAAATTCTTCTGCTGCCGTAGCTTGAACCATTTTGTCCAATGTTCCTTGAATTACAAGAATAGGCACATTGTTCTTGATCTCATCAGCATACGGTAGAGTTGTCTTAATCACTTTCCTGCAGGATAAAAGTTCTTGCGGACTCAACGACTTGCGCATTAGCGGATCTGCCAGATAATCCGATGTGATTTTTGGATCGTCGGCAAGATAGTTAATAGCATACTTCTTTAACGATAATTGCTTACTCGGATTGACGACTGTGTTTATGCACATCTCGGTCATCAGTTTTGCCGGTGCAGAATGATGACGACGAATTGTCGGAGCAGACAAGATAAGTCCATCTACCAGTTCAGGACGCTTTGCCGCCATGCGTACAGCATAGTTCGATCCCAAGCTTTCACCGAACCAGAAAATCTTCGTGGTCGGATACTCAGAGCGAATTTCTTTCATCGTTTGAAGTAAATCAACCTCTGCTTTTTCATAGTCAGCTACAGGGTCAAAGTCCGGAACATCTTTATCGTAATAACGACGTCCATGTCCAACTAAATCAGGTGACAATACTATGTAGCCTTCTGAAGCCAAATATCTCGCAACGGCATCAAACACACCACCGTGCAAGCTGACGCCATGAATGGTTACCACTACCCCTTTGGGGGATAGGTTGGCGTCGCGCCATTCATATATAGGGCGATGATCTTCATTGCCCAGTTTCACAAAATCCTGGCGAACAACTTCAGCCTTACAAGGAATACCAGACAAGCTGAACGTTGCGGCCAAGCATGTAGCGAAGACTCCATTTAACGCTTTAGTGAACACTTCCCGGTCCTCTCAAAGATAGTCGAACCTATCTCTTGAATACCCTATTCAGCTATACAAAACCGGGTTTCAAAGTGGAATTTTAAGATATGTGTCTACCGGGCTCCCGAAAGCAGGCGCCCGTTTGAAGATGGCTTGGGGACCACCCCTTGACTACCAAGCAATTATCTGACGATCTCTGAGCAATTTGCCCCTCGGTCCGTTATCTGGCAATGTGGCCAAATATACCATTGTGTCCACACCCTCTTCGACATTGCGCGTGGCATTTGGTCCGCCCATTTCTGTTTTCACCCAACCTGGGCACACAGAGTTGATCAAAATATTGGTGTCCTTAACCTCATAGGCAAGAATGGCGGTCAAGCTATTGAGTGCTGTTTTGGAAACCCGATAAGCCGGCCAACCACCACTCATGTAAGACAGCTGCCCCATTCCCGACGAGACGTTGACTATGCGTCCGTAATTGTTCTTTTTCATGAGCGGAATGAATACCTGACAAAGCCTGAGCACACCAAAGACATTGCTCTCCATGGTCTGTCTGAAAGTTTCTAATTCTGCCTTTAAAACAGATGGGTATTCATCACCGTTGTTCTTGCGATCAATCATGACACCGGCATTGTTCACAAGAATATCCAGCTTGCCATGCTCCTTCTCAATGAAGTTTTTCAGGGCTGAAATACTCTCTTCAGAATTAACATCCAATTGATGAAACGTCACCGGCAAACCGGCAGACTTTAATTCGTCGGCGGCGGCTTGTCCTTTCTTGGCGTCCCTACTTGTAAGGATTACATCGATGCCTTTTTTCGCCAGTTGACGGCAAGCTTCAAAGCCTAACCCGCGATTGCCACCGGTTACTACAGCTAGGCGCTTCATTTGCATTCCCTTTCAAATCAGTTGTATTTATTCTATTACTTCTTTTGCAGAGAGCAATCAGTGGTTAACTCATAATACAAATGATTTGTGCCGGGCACTTCCTTCATGCACATGCCGTCGGACATGTCATTTTCACGATTATTTGTAATCTTGGCAATGACAGCTCCCGGCGGAAAATGGCTTACATAATAAGCTGCCCAGCGCCTGGGATCATATCCTTTCGGCGGCTGAATTGCCGACCCGTAATTTATAAAGCGAACATGCTGTAGTTGCTTATGGTATTTCATTACGTCTGCCGGTGAAGCCATTCCCAAGGGGAGTTCACCACCATGGGCCAGCTTAGACAGCCATAGAGCTTTGTCATTGGGATTAACAGCAGCTGAAAGCTCGTCTGTATTTTCAGCAACTTTGTCAGCCATGAGAGCGAATGTGCGCAAACCATAGTCGGAGGCACAAAGAACAATCTTATTGAACTTTTCCTGCGGCTTTGTCTGACAGCTATTCAACATTCCGCGAATCCACATGGACTCGATTTCCGGCTCGGCAAATTTACTGTGAACAATTACGTTCATGGATTTCGGCCCGCCGAGGATTTTTTCACCACGTAGTTGAAGCTCGTTGCGCCAGGTACCAAATAGACTGTACTTCACATTGCGATCATCGGCAGGATACCCAAGCATGTGTCCATTGGATGCCCAGGAAAACAATTCCACCGGATGAGCGCCGTGTCCAGCTACGTCACAAGCCTGTTCGATATCGGTGTTAAAATCGCCACGCTTCCTTGATTTCAATTCGCCGACTTCGATCTCTGAAGCCTGTCCAACACCACCTGTAAATCTAATGCTGTATCCAGGCGCGAAAAGATCAATTTTGTCGGTGTAGCCATTGGCCAGCGACGCGTTCAATTCAGCGAAGTACTTCTCTTCGCTTAACGTCTGAATTTCGTCTGTTTTCATACCCATGCATTGTGGGCCTGTTCTCCAGCCGATACTTTCGACTTCGCCCCTGGTCGCCCGGCAACCTCTATCAACCTTGAAGCGCTTGTATATTTTGCCGCGGGTCACTTCAACTTCTACGGAGCCGTCTTTTTCCACATAGTTAGGCTCGTCTGCAAACCCGGTAACTCGTCCTTGTTTGTCCAAAACAGGCTTACGTTCGGTAGTAAAAAAAACAGGCACCACCACTTCACCCTGACAGACTTCGCTCTGCAGACCGGCAGAATTCACCGACTTCTTCTCCAGATTATCTTTGGCAGAGCCGGTATCGCCTTGAGTCTTGGTTTTGGCGCCGTGGCAACCACAACCGTCTTTAGCATGCGCTAGAAGTCCGGGAGCGCGATACTCTGCTAAATCGGCAGAGCCGGCGTCTTTTGCAGAAACTTCCTGCGTTGCCGGCACATTTTCCAACGGAACTTGATTTGACATGGATTAAAACCCGCATCTGATGTAGCTTTTCAGACGCTCATAATTTAATCTGCCCGCCTCTAATCGGCAATGGTGGAACCACTAGTTCGCCATTTAATACGGGCGCATGCAATGCGCCCGTATTAAATTACGTCAAAGCGGGATGAGAGAATCCTTTTTCTCGCTCTTTAAAAAATCGAAGAACATTGCCTTTAAATCAAGCCCATTGCGCTCATTGAGCGGTTCGAAAGGACCAACTCGCGTGGCTATTGCTTCCACCTTGCTGCGCCTTAGAGGATGACCTTCAATGTCATAAACCTTAATGGAATCCCTCACGCGCATGAGGTTTTCACCAGCCGGCAGTCTGGTTGAAATGCTTTCTTGTTGATAGGCAGAGACTATCTCCGAACCAGCCCGACTAACAAGAGTGACGACTGATCTGACACGCATCACCATGCCATCGTCGCCCACGTAGAGGTATTCGATGTTGGTTATGTGGTGGTAGCTAACAAAATCCTTGCTCAGGGCCTTGTTTATCAGCGGAGTCAACGGCAAATCCCAAATGCCGCCTTGACTGTCCTTTTGTTTGCCGAATCTTTCTTCGGCAAGGTAGTAAGAAAATCTGTTTTTTGCTTCCCACTCTTTTTTTGTCTTGTAGTTAAATTGGTAAATCAACGAATGTTGTTTGCTTTGCCAAACACCCGCCAACCAATCGGGAATGTGATACCACTTGTTAAGCGGCTGAACTTTAGCCGGTGCAACGTCATCAAACCTGGCTCCGGGACGGTATTGTGCATCCAGAGGCGGCAATCCGGAACTGTGGTCGGATATTCCTTCCAGCACTTTAGCTGATGAGGACCAACCAAAAGACGCCGTGTAAACAAGCACAGCGAAACAAATAACAGCGTTACGAATTTTCACTTGCGTCCATTCTTAGATACTAGGTGTACGATCGCGCCCAAAATTGCACCCAGTAAAATAGCCACCGGAACACTGATTGCTAAGGCGATGAGCGCTCCTTTGATACCGTGAATTTCGCGCTTCAATCCTCTTACTTCAGATTGAAGCAAATCGACCTGTCCGGCCAGATTGGTAACCGGAGTTGAAAGGGAAGTGACACCGTTGTTCAAATTGGCAACTTTGTCGTAAAGCTGGTTAACGCCACCCTCTAATCCTTTGACGTTGGCGTGCAACTTGTCTATCGGCTGGGCAATAATTCCAGCCTTCGTCGAAAGCACCGTTAGGGGCTGGTTAAGACTGGCTGTCGATGCCTTTACACCGGCTAACGATGATTGTAGAGAAGCTAACTCTGAATTCACGCCAGCCATTGGTCCAACGAGGTTCTTAATCTCCACATCCAAATTAGCAATTGGTGCTTGTAAATCAACAATTGGTCTTTGTAGTTTATCGACGTGCAACTGCAATCCGACAATTGGGTCGCGCAAGGAAGCCACATCATGTTCTAACTCGGTCATGTCGACAGACATTTGTTTTAAGGGTGCGTGAAGATCTCTTATAGGATCTTTCAATTCCAATAGCGGCCCTTTCAAGCGCTCGACAGGCTTGTAAAATGTTGCCAATAGTACATTTCTCTTTTTGGTTGGTTTTACGTTGCTATCGTTTAAAAAATTGACCGGACTAGTGGCATCGTTTGAACTGGTATCAACTTCAGCTTGGGCAATTTTTCGTTTGTGCCAGAACAAGTGTTTTTTGGTATTTTTTTGAACTTGCCTTGGTATGTCACTGGAAGAAATCAAATTTTCTTTGCGCTGAACTTCGGCATAAGCAAATTCGGAATAAGCGATGGTACTACCGATACTTAATGACACTGACGACATCAATGCAAATACTTTCGGCGCAGAGGCAAATCTTCTTGATATCCAAATCATTTCGCGAAGCGAGTTACTTATCATGCACCAGTTGCCTCAAGTGACCTATCATGTACAAGTCAATAGTCTATATACTTAGAAACCTTATTGGTAGCTCATTTTGATGTCAGGCGGCTGGCAATTCTTCGTTGATCGTGGTGGCACATTCACCGATGTCGTGGCAGTGGCGCCAGACGGGGCTGTGCACGTCCGCAAATTGCTTAGCGACAATCCGGATCATTACAGAGATGCAACAGTTGCTGCCGTCCAGCAACTAAGCGGACAAGACAAAGTATCCATGGTTAAGGTCGGAACGACAATTGCCACCAACGCCTTACTTGAGCGTAAAGGTGAAAAGACCGTATTTGTCACGACAAAAGGATTCGCCGACGCTCTGCGCATAGGTTATCAGAACCGCCCGAATATATTTGCTCGCCATATCGTCATGCCCGATGTGCTTTATTCGCGTGTAATTGAGGTCAGCGAAAGAGTTGGTGCCGATGGCGAAATACTTGTGTCGCTCAATCCAGACATTGCCTTTCAAGATTTGCAACAAGCATACGCGGACGGATTTCGCTCATGCGCCATTGTCTTAATGCATGGCTATCGATATCCAGCGCATGAAGACAAGCTGAAACAACTGGCAAAGCAAATTGGTTTCACCAACATTTCTGTCTCCAATGAAGTAAGTCCGCTCATCAAATTTGTTTCCCGAGGAGACACCACCGTTGCCGACGCCTATTTGTCTCCCGTATTAGGCCGGTATGTTGACGAACTGACTAAAGATCTTCCGGAGTGCAAGCTTGTCTTTATGCAATCAAACGGCGGACTTGTAGAGGGGAAATCCTTCCGTGGCAAAGATAGTCTGTTATCCGGGCCGGCTGGCGGAATTGTTGGAGCAGTCAAGACAAGTCAAAAGGCCGGCTTCGATAAAATCATCGCTTTCGATATGGGCGGCACATCAACAGACGTATCTCACTTTGATGGATCGCTTGAACGAACTCAAGAAACAGAAATTGCCGGAACACGAATTCGTGTACCAATGCTTGCCATACACACGGTGGCTGCCGGTGGTGGATCCATTCTTAGCTTTGACGGACAACGATATCGCGTTGGTCCACAATCTGCCGGCGCTAATCCAGGCCCAGCTTGTTATCGCAAGGGCGGTCCGTTGACCGTCACAGACTGTAATGTCCTTTTGGGCAAGATACAACCTGATCATTTCCCGCACATATTCGGCACGGGCAACGAGCCTTTAGACAAAGCTGTCGTGCAAACAAAATTCGCCGAACTCGGAATTGATTCGCCACTTGAACAAATAGCGGAGGGCTTCCTCACCATTGCTGTACAGAAGATGTCCAACGCAATTAAAAAGATATCCATTGAGCGCGGGCATGATGTTAGCGAATATGCCCTTTGTTGTTTCGGTGGTGCAGGTGGGCAGCATGCTTGTCTCATTGCCCAGTCTCTAGGAATAAAGACGGTATTTATTCACAACTACGCAGGAGTCCTTTCCGCCTACGGTATTGGACTTGCGGATATGAGTGTCATTAGACAACAAACAGTTGAGCTTCCTCTATCAAAGGAAAATCTGCAAACAGTTGAAAATTATTTTGCAAGACTGATTAATGAGGCAAGGGGAGGCCTGGAAACACAAGCTATTCCTGTTGAATCAATAGATGTAAAACGCACAGTACAGATGCGCTATCAGGGCTCTGACAGCACGATAGAGATTGATTTTGCCGTCCAGGAAGAGATGGCGAAGAGTTTCACCGAAAAACATCAGCGGCTTTTTGGCTTCGCGTTGCTAGGCAAGCAATTAATAGTTGAGTCAATTGCTGTCGATGCGACAGGCAAAATGAAACAACCAGCAACCAAGAGTGAATCAACAATCACCCCCGCGCAACAAATCAGCACAACCAAGTTTTTCTCCGGCAATGCATGGCATTCAGCCCCTGTTTACGAGCGAAATCGACTACAGGCAAAGCAAAGCATAATCGGCCCGGCAATCATAGTTGAAGATACCGGCACAAACATCGTCGAGCCCGGCTGGCAAGCAACCACAAATCCGGAAGGTCACCTTGTATTGACTGCCATCGCAAATCAACAGCAACAAATGGCTATTGACGATTCTTCCAAAAAGGTAGATCCAATTAAATTGGAATTGTTCAATAACCTATTCATGTCCATAGCTGAAAATATGGGCGTCACACTGCAAAGCACCAGTCATTCAGTTAACATCAAAGAACGTCTCGACTTCTCTTGCGCGATTTTTGACAGCGAGGGAAATCTCATAGCAAATGCGCCACATATCCCGGTGCATCTGGGCTCAATGGGAGACAGTATCCGTAGCGTTATTGAAACCAACAAAGACTCGATTAAACCAAGAAATATCTACGCGCTAAACAATCCCTACAACGGTGGCACCCACCTACCGGACATCACCGTTGTAACTCCCGTATTTACCACTTCAGCAAACAAGCCTGTTTTCTTTGTAGCATCGCGAGCCCATCACGCCGACATTGGAGGCATAACTCCGGGCTCAATGCCGCCGTCAAGCAAAACAATTGAAGAGGAAGGCGTACTAATAGATAACTTCCTACTGGTCAGTGACGGCACATTCCACGAACACGAGTTTCGTTCGCTATTAACCAAAGGAAAATATCCAGCGCGCAACCCAGCTCAAAATATTGCCGATATCCAGGCGCAAATCGCAGCAAACGAAAAAGGCTTACGCGAATTAGAACAGCTAATTGCGCGTTATGGGCAACAAACCGTAATTGACTACATGCATTACGTCCAAGAAAACGCCGAAGAATCCGTACGACGCGCGATAAGCAATCTAAAAGACGGAAGCTTTACCACTTCGCTTGATGATGGCAGCCAGATAACTGTTAAGCTCTCGATAGATCAAAAAAACCGCTCAGCAAAAATTGATTTCACCGGCACATCCGCTCAACAGGCAACTAACTTCAACGCACCGGCGGCAATCACAAAAGCGGCTGTCCTCTATGTTTTCCGCACACTCGTTAACGATGATATTCCCCTCAACGAAGGATGCCTGAAACCTTTAACACTGGTAATCCCAGAATGTTCACTTCTAAGCCCTAAATATCCAGCAGCTATCGTAGCAGGCAATGTGGAAACGTCACAGGCAATTGTTGATTGTCTGTATGCCGCTATGGGGGTTTTGGCCGCCTCGCAAGGCACCATGAACAACTTCACCTTCGGCAACGATAATTACCAGTACTACGAAACAATTTGCGGCGGCTCCGGGGCTGGTCCATCATTCAATGGCACCGATGCCGTACAGACACACATGACCAATTCGCGACTAACAGATCCGGAAGTTTTGGAAAATCGTTATCCTGTAGTCCTTGAATCATTCGCCATTCGGCAAAATAGCGGTGGCAAAGGAAAGTTTCATGGGGGCAATGGTGTAATTCGCCGCCTACGATTTAAAGAAAAAATGACCGCATCCATTCTTTCAAACCGACGCAGAATAGCTCCGTTTGGCATTCACGGGGGACAAGAAGCTCTGCCAGGCAAGAATTACATAGAGCGCAGCAGAGGCTGCAAGGACGACTTTGCAGCAACAGCATCGTCCACTGTCGAACCAGGCGATGTCTTTACCATCGAAACACCAGGCGGAGGCGGCTGGGGTTAAGGCTTACGCAACAAGCGACCGACATGATCGGCGATGGATTGAGCGTTGATGTCTTCCGACTTGAAACCCAAATCACGCATGGTTCTTACAGCAAATACGTCTTTGTAACTAGTCCTTGCTTCGAGGTGTTTCAAGGCAAGTGCCAAGTCAACAATGAGCTGGTTCTGTTTGGTATCAAGCAGTTCTTTCAGTACTTTGGCGCCTGTCTCAGCAACACCTTTTTTCATCAATTGCTCCTCGCTCATGCCGTTACTTCTAGCACAGTTAATAAGCAAATCGGCTGCTTCGACATTAGCCTTGCCAACCTGTCCGGCGAGTTTGCAGAGAAGCTTGTGGGTTTTTGTGGCATCTCGCATTATTCCGCTTGAAACTAGATTATCTACGGCTGACAGAACCTGTCCTTCAAACCAATGATGTGGAAAATATTGCGGATCAAATTCCGCCATGCGCTTGGTTATGAGGTCAATTTGTAGAGGGGTGAGTTCTCTAGATAGTTTTTCCAATCCGGCATTTCTATCTGCATTGGACAAACCTGTACTTATTGGATGTCCTTTTAGATAATAAGAAACAGCTCTAACGGCTTCTTTCTTTTGCGCTTCGTCCATTCCTTGGATAAGCTTGTTTTTCGCTGCAGCCAAGTTAAACTCATTTTGCTGCATACCCAAACCGGCTAGGTTTTCACTGGCTACGCGATGGGTTATGACATCAGTCGGCTCTGCCACAGAAACGTTAACAACTAGACTTCTTGCTTCAGCATCCTTCTTACCCGACCACGGACCAAGAGCTTTGCGCAAGTATTCCGTGTAATCATTTCCTTGAGTCTTACGAAGATAAGCTTCGCTACCCTCAATCGAGTATCTTTGAGCACCCTGTAGTTTTCTTAGTTGACCAACTTGCGAGTCAGCAAAAGCAACTCCTTCAGCGGCTGCGCGCTCTAAATCATAGGGGCGAGGAGCATGATAGTTAGCTTTCTCAGCACCTTCCATGGCGATGCGAAATGCTGATTTATCGAGACCAATTTTGTCAGCCAAAGAACCAACCATGACGTGCCTTTGAATATCTTCGGCGCTAGCGCCTTTTCGAATGAAGATATTGGAAATGCGATTGTCTTTGTCAAAGATAAATGTCTTTGTTTGCTCAGCGGCCTTTGCCACATGAACATCGCCATGACTTACTTTATTCACAAAGCTTTTGAGATCACGATTGAAGGGCGTACCACTAACCGACTGTCGTGCCAAAGACGCAACCTTGTCTCCACGCACTTTGCCAAACATATATTCACCAACAGCAGGCGCATATTTTTTAGTCAAGCCTGGCGCAAATTTCATTCCAGCGACAAGACCGGCAGATCCTGTTAGTCCGGCAAATCCGGCATCAAAGCCTTCCTTGCCCAAAATCTTTTCTGCTGTTTTTGTTTGCTTATCAAAAGTCTTCCAATCACGCTTTTTATAAACCGAATCCAGCGCTTTGGACAATTCTTTGTTCTTGCTGTACTGATCGAATTTGCAAGCTGTATATGCCATGCCGCCTAATGTGCCAATTGCACCGATGGCCAATTTCAAACCATTTTGCTTGCTTACTAATACCGCGCCCAGAACACTCCCAGCGCCTGCCGAAACAGCCGCTTCGCCGCCAAGATTCCAAAGGTTGTCAACCCGTAACTCTTTGCCGGCATCCTTTATGCCACCGGCGACCAAGCCTTCACCAATTAGAGCTAATTGAAAACCGCGTCCTGCAATTTCTTCGAGTAATCGCTTATTCGCATCTATTGTCTTTGGCGAATGATCGTCTAGGGGGCGATCGTTGCTCTTATTTCCGTCTGCCACTGTCCAATCCTCTCTAGATTGTGGTCTGGGTCGTGGCTCAATCATAGTCCTGGCCAGGAATGCAGTCAGTGGGGAAATTCCCATGGCGCATAATATTTGCCACTCAAACCAAATGCCCAAAACACAAGCCTAGGCTCGGTTTTGGGCATCGGATCAAGCACGCTTGCCAGACAAATCGTCAGATTTAATGACGGAAACACCGTTGGCCAGTGAATAGCATGACGATTCCAGCCTTATTACAGGCACCGATTACCTCGTCATCTTTGATGCTGCCACCTGGTTGGATAATCACTGAAATACCCGCTTTTGCTGCTGATTCAATGTTGTCCGTAGCCGGAAAAAACGCATCGCTTGCCAGAACGGCTCCTTTTGCGTTTGCTCCTGCTTGAGTCAAGGCGTGATTGACACTGGCAATGCGGCTTGTTTGTCCGATACCGAATCCTAGAGACAAACCATGGCGAGCAACAAATATTGCATTTGAAGTTAAGTGCTTAACAATGGACCAGGTGAAGGCGATGTCTTGTTCATAACCTGCATCCAGTTTCTTTTCGGTGACGCATTTGAAATCAGCTGCTTTTACAGGCGCTTCCATATCTTGCTCAACCAAGACACCGACATCTTTCAAATCACGAATTTGCCATGGACGTGCGCCGATTTGTGATTTTGCTTCCGGATTCAATTTCAGGACGCGAATGTTTTTCTTCTTGCTGAAGATATCCATTGCTTCTTTGTCGAATTCAGGAGCGAGAACAATTTCTACAAAGTTCTCTGTTATCTTTGTCGCAAGCTTCGCGCCGACCTTGCCATTAAACCCAAAGACACCACCAAAAGCGGAAAGTGGATCACAGGCATAAGCCTTGTCAAAAGCTTCGTCTATATTTTTACCTAATGCAATTCCGCATGGGTTGTTGTGCTTTATCAAACAAGCAACAGGTTCCTCAAATTCGCGCAGATAACGCAACAAGCAGTAAGTATCGATGATGTTATTGGAGGACATGTCCTTACCCTGCGATTGCAGGAACGGCACCTTCCAGGCATCTTTGCCCATCGGAGAATACCAAGCTGCTGCTTGGTGTGGGTTTTCGCCGTAGCGTAAATCTTGATACTTCACGAGATTGAATGAAACCGACTCAGGCATCGTGAAACTAGTGTGATCGCACTTGTCGCACGAATTCTTCTCTACTTGTTCATGCAAATAAGCTGAGATGCTGGCGTCATACGCAGCTGTCCGACTCAAAGCGGCATATGCGAGTTTCCGTCTCAATTCAAGAGTAAACTTGCCACCAGCTGCATCAAGTTCTTCGATAACCATATCGTATTGCTCGGGACTGCTTATTACAGCAACGCGCTCGAAGTTTTTAGCAGCAGCACGCAACAGAGCTACACCACCGACATCAATCTCCTCGATCATCTTCGCTTCCGGCAATCCTTCGCTCAATTTCTTTTCAAAGGCGTAGAGATTTACGATGACCAGATCAATTTCTTGAATGTCCATCTCGGACAAGCAGTCGCGATCTTCTTTTGACGGACGGGCAAGAATTCCGGCAAACACGCGTGGATGCAGTGTCTTCACTCGACCAGAAAGAATCTCCGGGAAATTGGTCAACTCTTCAACCTTAGTGCAGGCAAAATTATTGCCGGTCAAAAATTTGTGTGTGCTGGTTGTTCCGATAAGCTTGAGTTCGTCGAATCGCTCAAGTCTTTTCAAAAATCTGTCTAGACCGGTTTTGTCCGTAACACTAACAAGGACTGTTTTCACTTTTGTATTCTCCCTTGCCACTACACCGGTGGACCCTTCACCTGCACCTAGAGCCATTTCTATTCCTCCTTGATGACAATTTGAGAACCGGCAATGGTGATCACTCCCGGCTTATCTGTAACTGAACCAACCACTTGCGCTGTAAAACCAGCTTCTTTAAGGCATTCCAGAACCAGTTGTTGATGGGAATCATCGGTGATTATTCCCAATCCCATGCCCATGTTGAATGTCTTGTACATTTCTTCTTCCGGTACTGTCCGACCAATTTTTTGCAGAATGTCCGGCACCGGTAGTCTGTTTTCAAAATGGAAACCAACAGTGTCATTCAACCGGAAAAGGTTTCGCCAGCCGCCGCCAGTTATATGCGCCATGCCCTTAATTGCTTCGGGACGTCTGCCGAGAATTTCATTGACTGGTTCAACATAAATTAGAGTGGGCGTTAAAAGATCATGCCAACTTGCTTTGTCGTCAGCAAGGACTTTACGAGCCAAAGACAAGCCATTGGAGTGTATGCCGCTTGATGCGACACCAATTAGTTTTTGACCTGGGCGTATTTCACCGCCTGTAATTAGTTTGCTTTTGGATACAAGCCCTAGAGCGAAACCAGCTAAGTCGAAGTGACCTGGTGCATAGAGTCCCGGCATTTCCGCCGTCTCACCGCCTGCCAATAGCATGCCTGCTTGATCGCAGCCTTTGACTATGCCGGCAATTACTTCATCAGCGACGTTGTCTTCCAGTTTTCCAATAGCAAAGTAATCAAGGAAAATAGTCGGCTGCGCGCCCACACAAATGAGGTCATTGGCGCACATCGCAACAAGGTCGATACCTATCGTGTCAAATTTACTCAACTCATTGGCAACAAGCAACTTCGTGCCGACACCATCTGTAGTAACAGCGACGGCTCTACTTGCCGATACTGGATAAACAGCAGCGTAACCACCGGCAGCTTCCCAGAGAGTTTCGTGTCCTTGCCTTAACGACTGATTCTTCAGGCGCTTGACGAACTCTTCTGCTCGTTTAACGTCTACTCCAGCTTTTGCGTATGTGTCTGCCGCCATTATTTCCTTCCTGCTTAACCAAGTGCCTTGCGGGCGTTTTGTAAAATGACCAAACCATGAGGTGTCTCACTGGGTTCTTTTTTAGAGTCTGTCCAACTTGGGTGTTGTGACCAACGAATAAATGCTTCCGGATGCGGCATCAGTCCAAGAACATTTCCTTGTTCGTTGGTGAGAGCTGCTGCCTTTTCGTAGCTGCCGTTTACGTCATCGCGATAACGCAGCACGGTATGTTTACTGACCAACTCAGAAACCTCCTTACCTGGGTTGACACCTAAAGTAAGTCGTCCTTCTCCGTGGCGAATCGGCAAATCAATTTCTTTCAATCCGGCAAAAAATGGACTTTGATGTTCGTTAACTACAGACAAGTTGACCCAGCGATTGATAAATTTACCGCCACTGTTGCGAGCAAGGCTGACGACTTTCTGTGCACCACTTTTTGAAACCGGCAAAATACCAAGCTGAACAAGTATTTGAAAGCCATTACAAATGCCTATTACTAAGCCCTTTTTGTCAATAAACTCATGCAGCGCCGCGCTTATTCTTTGCTTCAACTCAATGCTCAAAACTTTGCCGCTGGCGATTTCGTCTCCAAAAGAAAACCCACCAGGCAAGACAAGCATTTGGCATTCGCTTAATTTTCCTGGTGTTTTCAATAATTCCGTGGCATGAATTCTCTCAGGAGAAAATCCGGCAATCGACAAGCCATATTCCGTTTCAAGATCGCAATTAATGCCGTCTCCATAAAGTACTAATGCTTTTGCTATCATGCTCGCCACCTCCTTTTTAATCAATGGGCAAAGCCGTCTGCCACGACGACTGCAACTTATCGACATTCACGCGCATAATGTTATTCATTTTCGAATCCAAAATGCGCAACTCTTTGGTGGATGTTACTTCACCAAGCTTGATACAAAAAACATCAGTTACATTCTGCCACTGTTTTTCCCATGCAGACTCATTTTCTTTTGCAATTGAAACAAGCATCCTGCCTGGACCTTCGGCAAACAAAGCCAAATCCATACGGCTCAATTCTTGTCCTTTGCTGGAGCCTGAGAATGCCGCTTCCTGAATTGCATATCCAGATACTGTCGCCCCACAGTTACCGCCGATTATTGACTCAGCTATTGCGACAGCTAATCCACCATCTGATATATCGTGGCAACTGCGTATCATCGACTGCATAATCAGCTTATGAAGTACGCGGTACATACCAGCGGCCGTTTCTGGTTTAAATTCTGCTTTGATGCTCGACTTAATTCCTTGTAGTCGTCCATAGAGACTGCCGGAAATTCCCAATCCTGCGCAACCCAATAGGTAAATCGTATCGCCGGCTTCTTTGAAGTGCATGGTCACTGCTTTTTCAGCATCGGGCATAATAGCCATTGCCGACACAAGCAACGTCGGCGGTATAGACAACCGTACAACGCCATCATCAAAGTCGTTTTTCATGCTGTCCTTGCCGGAAATAAGCGGTGCTCGAAAGGCAATTGCCGCCTCGTAAAGTCCAACACAGGTATCTACAAGTTGCGCGAGTTTAGCTTTGCCTTCTTTGTTCTTTTCAGAGACTACAGGATCGGGCCAGCAGAAATTATCGAGGATATAAATCTGTTCCGGATCTGCGCCAACAGCGACGGCATTACGAACAGCCTCATCGACTGCCGATACGGCCATCAAGTGAGCATCGACTTCGCTCAGTTGTGGACAAAGTCCATTGGAGACTACAAGTCCCAATTTATCGCCGTAGATCGGTTTTATGACCGCACCATCACAAGGCGCTTGCTGCTGAGGACCCATCAAGGGTTTAACAACGCTGCCACCCTGAACTTCGTGGTCATACTGCCTGATTATTTGTTCTCTGCTGCTGACATTTGGGTGGGCTAATAAATCCTGCAAAATGGGAGTTAAATCTGTTGGCTCCTTGCTCAAAGATTCGCTGATTTTTGTGGTTATTCTCTCGGCTACCAACTCTAGTTTCGGGCAGCCATCGTGGAGAAATTCAAGATTCAAACAAGCAACCGGCTTGCCTTTTCTTCTAATTACAAAATAGCCATTCTTGTCGAACGTACCAATATTCGTCACTTCGACGTGATGCTTATCAGCTAACTTCCGCAAAGCATCGAAATCACGAGTTGAAATAGTCATGCGTTCCTGTGATTCCGAAACAACTATTTCCCAATCAGCCAACCCTGGATACTTGAGTGGAACATTATCCAGATCAATTGTCGCGCCACCGGTGATACGAGCCATTTCACCAACTGATGAAGAAAGTCCGCCTGCGCCATTGTCTGTTATACCAGTTATTAACCCGGCATCACGCGCGTCTAAAACAAAGTCCAATAGTCGCTTCTGAGTAAACGGATCTCCTATCTGCACCGCTGACACTGGTGAATCTTCGTGCAGAGCTTCTGATGAGAACGTCGCTCCATGAATGCCGTCTTTGCCGACTCTGCCACCGGCCATAACAATTACATCGCCTACTTGTGTATGTTTTTCATAAGCGACTTTGCCGGCTACGTTCAACGGCATAATGCCGACCGTGCCACAAAAGACCAAAGGTTTTGCTCGATACCCAGGGTGGAAGTAGACTGCGCCATTTACTGTTGGGATGCCGCTCTTGTTGCCACCATCCTCAACGCCTTTGCGAACGCCTTTTATGATTGTTTCTGCAGGTAACATCGTAGGTCTGTCGGCCAATTCTTTTGATGGATACGCAAAACAGAAGATATCTGTATTAGCAATCGGCTTTGCGCCAAGTCCGGTGCCAAGAATATCCCTGTTAACTCCAAGAATTCCTGTGAGCGCTCCACCATATGGCTCAAGTGCCGACGGGGAGTTGTGTGTTTCGACCTTGAAACAGACTGCGGTTTTATCGTTGAAACGAACTACACCTGCATTGTCTTCAAAAACTGATAAAAGGCGCTCACCAATAGATGGATGATCTTCCGCCAGCTTTTTGGTTGCCGCTTGTATATAAGTCTTGTACAAGCTTTTGATTTGTACGGGTTCTTTGTCCGCAGACGTATAGGTAATATTGGCGCCGAAAATCTTATGCTTACAATGTTCGGACCAGGTCTGCGCAATTACTTCCAATTCAACATCAGTCGGCCACTCTGGCATTCCTAGAGCTTTTCTTTCCTTGCGAACTGCGGCATTTTGAAAATGTCCGGCAATTGCTTTCATCTCATCAAGATTGAGGGCTAGAATGCCGTCTTTGCTAATGCGCATTAATTCCGTATCGCTTACATCAAGACAAACAACTTGAACTTGTTTGGGCTCCGGCAAATTGACTTCAGGAAAATCAAGGAAATCGGCTTCCTTACCACTGACGTCATGCACCACAAACTTGTCCGTAAGTGGGTGGAAAAACTTGTAACGGCATAGATTTGCATCAACCTTGCCGGCATCTTTGGTAAAGAGAAATCCGTGACCTGATGCTACTCGAATATCTCCAATGCCCTTTAACTTCAATGCCTCTTCAACTGTTTTGCCTAAGTTGTCGGTGACGCCCGGCAAAAATTGTCTTTCGGCAAAATAGACAAAACCTTCTCCACGCCAGATATCCAGCCACTTGCTTTTGTCTTGTACGTTGGCTGTCCAAACATCTTCTAAAAGTTCATCAGCCAAAACTTCTTTTAGATTCTCCAGCAGCCCAGCATCTTTGCCGTCAAAGCCAGAAATCCAATAAAGAGGGAAGTTGTGGTTGTCTACAAATCCACCCTTAGGAATAACAGCTACGCAAACGACTGCGTCTGAATTTCTTGTTTTGCCGTTTAGCTTTTCCTGCAACGAAGTTTCCATCACTGTTTTATCAACTCCTCGTTGGGCAAAAGACGAATGCCATTCTTTGCGATAGACTGCAATACTCTTGGATACAGCTTGTGTTCCACAGATAGTCCGCGGGACTTGAACGACTCTAGTGTGTCATTTTCCAGGCGAGAGAATGTCTCTTGAGCCAGAATAGGTCCATGATCAACCTTTTCGTCAGCCAAGTGAACCGTTATGCCTGACACAAGCACCCCGTATTTGAAAGCATCTTCGTACGCATTTGCCCCTGGAAATGCGGGCAACAGCGACGGGTGAATATTTATCACTTTGAAGTAGCCATCCTTGTGTTTGAATTGCTGAAGGAAATTGCTCGTGAGAATGCGCATGTAACCGGCGAGCACAACCAAATCTATTTCGTAGTTAGCCAATTCGCTAAGCACTCTTTTCTCATGCTCTTCGCGCGACAATCCTTTGTTGTCCACGGCAATTGCATGGACGCCATATTTGCGAGCTGTAACCAATGCCAATGCTTCTGAGTTGTTAGACAGGACTAATTCAACCTTTGCGTCCAATTCGCCATCCTTTATCGCGCGCAAAATTGACTCCATATTGGAGCCGCGTCCCGATACAAGTATTGCTAGACGGATGGACAAGCTGACGCCCTCCTGGCAATATCGCGGCGATAAGCCATGCCGGTAAACTTTATCGATGGAATTGCATTGTAAGCGGCGGCGATGGCCTCAGACATTGTGGGAGCCACACCAACAACGTTTAAAACTCGTCCACCGTTTGTTACTAACTTACCATCAGCTAATTTCGTGCCTGCATGAAACACAACAGCATCTTCAATATCCGACGATATTTCAATTCGCTGTCCTTTGGACGAGCCTTCCGGGTAGTTGTCTGCAACCAAACAAACACAACAACTTGAGTTACTAGACCATTCTAGTTTTACTTTATCCAGCGTCTTTTCAGTGCAAGCCCAAAGAGCCTCTAACAGATCGGATTTCAACAATGGCAATATCGTCTGTGTTTCCGGATCGCCAAATCTTGTATTGAATTCCAAAACATACGGCTTGTCACTGATCATAAGACCAATGAAAAGCACTCCTTTGAAAACAAGTTTGCCTTCTTTTAGAGCTTTGCGAATTGGGTTTAACACATGTTCCTCAATAGCCTTTTCATGGCGCTTGTAGAGTTCAACTGGAGCATATGCACCCATGCCGCCAGTGTTTGGTCCTCTGTCGTTTTCAAAACGACGCTTGTGGTCCTGACTGGCAAGCATCGGCACAAGGTTTGTGCCGTCACACAAAGCTAAAAGTGACAGCTCGTCACCGGATAGTTTTTCTTCAATTACTACCTTGTTGCCTGCATCGCCAAATGCTCTTTGTTTGAATATTTTTTCGGCTGCTTCTTGAGCTTCCTTTTCATCAGCACAAACAAAAACGCCTTTGCCGGCTGCCAAACCATCAACCTTTATGACTCTCGCCCAATGGTTTTTGATTACGGCTTCGGTCTTAGTAAGTGAATCGACGACCTCAAACTTTGCATTCGGGATGCCGGCGTTTTCCATGAATTCCTTGGCGTAAGCTTTGCTCCACTCGAGGCAAGCACCTTGTCTGTTAGGGCCAAAGACACGAATGCCGTCCGCCTCAAGCACATCAACGATGCTTTGAGACAGAGGTAATTCCGGTCCCACCACGACAAGATCAATAGGCTCGTCTTTGCAGAACTTCTTTACCGTGTTGAAATCGAGGATGTCGATATCGAGGTTTTTTACTTTATCGAGACTTGCCGTGCCGCCGTTGCCTGGTGCGCAATAGATCTCTTCGCACACAGGACTTTGCGCGAGCTTCCAACAAAGAGCATTTTCACGCCCCCCTCCGCCCAGGACCAGAATTTTCACAGGCTTCTTCATGAATTCACCATAACGACAAATTCATCGAGCGTCGGCTGGTTGGCAAAAATTTCTTCGCCCACCAACTGATTGACGATGACTCCATAGAGTTGATCAATCATAGCTTTGGCTGGAGCCGGCAAATGCTTAGGTTCCTCTTTCAGTTCAATGCGGCAAATTTCTTTCCAGTCAGTGCGTCCCTTCTGCTTGGCGATAGTTTGCGCTTCTTTAATTGCTTTCTCCCAGCTTGATCCACGATAGACCTGACGGATCATCTCTTTAGAGAGGTGAACGCCTTTGTAGATAAGACGCAACTCGTCCGGACCAATGCTGTCTACGAGCAACAAGCCATTTTTGTCGACAGCAAATTCAAATTTGCCATCCCAGAGCTCAATGCCTCTTTCAGCGAATAAGACATAGAGTCCAATAGCCAGATCGCGAGCCAGTTCAACCAATTCTTCAAAGCGCTCTGGACTCAGACCGGAAATTAGCAAAGCTTCTTGCGCCGTAAGTAGTCTGTCCTTGTCTTCCAGCTTTGTGAAAAACTCAATGACTGGTTTATCAAACCAACTATTTTCAGCAGGAACGCCTTCAAGACCAAGAATTTTTGCGTATGAAGGATCCTTTTCCAAGCGTCCTTTAAGCGAACTTCCCGCCGGCATGCCAAAGCGGAAAATCACTTCCAATGGAACCAAACGCGGCTTAGCTGGTTCTGATTCAGTTAGTGGCTCATAGTGATATACGTTTTGATTAGCAAGCACAACCGGTTTCGGTCTGATGACGGAAGCTTCAACGACGGACAAATATGGCAATTCTTCAGCGGCAGCCTTCAGTGTCATTTCTCTGTTCTGCTCGTCGACGAGTCCCTTGTAGTGGCTTCTGACACCGTGCTTACTCAAGAGTGTCGAGTAGACTTTATGCCCGAAGCGTTCTTTCAACCAAGGTTGGTTGAATCTCTTTAGATGCAGACTATTCGGCAAGGAAGACCAATTTTTTGCATCTGCCAAATGGTTGAAGAAATGCGCTCCCATAATTGCCAATGCTCGTCCCTTGTTGGCAATAGTGTCAGGCATTTTGCCCCAATCAAAAACAGAATAGTCATCTGTATATTGAAACAACAGGTTACCGTCAGCGTTTTTGAAAACGCGTTTTACTGATCCTTCGTATATCAATTTTTTGTCTTGTAATTTAACGGACACTTTGTTTCACGCCTCCCTTGAGTTCTTTGAGAAGATCTTTTTCTTTTATAGAAATTGGAAAGAGTTCCAATAGGGCAATTTGTAAGTTCGTAATATTGTTGATTCCTACCCACACACCACCTTGCGCAGTAATTGTCGATATGCCGCGTGGGTCTCCTTGAAATGGTGTTGATTCAATTACCGGCAAGGCAATAAATGTCTCGCATTTTTTGTTGACCTGCACAGAAGCTGTTGCTAAATCTGCAAGAACAACATCAAGCACATTAGGCGCTGAACTACTTTCAGCAAGATAGTCAATAAACTGCCATCCAATCGCTTGCAGAGGAATTTTGAATTGCTCGATTTGTTTGTTTGCCCATTGTGGAGCATTGATTCGCAAAGTCGGCGCTGTGCCGATATTGCGAACATACCAAGTGACAAATGCAACTACGTGATCGACGGCACTTACACCGACTGCCAACGCGGGCACCCCTTTAGGCATCTGAATAATCGATAGCAAGGCATCATGACCAAGCAATATGTCATTACAGGGAATGCCGATTACAGGCGTAGTTGTTTGCGAGGCGACTACTCCCGGTAAATGCGCCGCTAATCCAGCGCCTGTTATATATAGATCGCAAGGCTTTTCGCTGATTATTGCGCGAAGGCGTTCAGGGTCCCGGTGCGCCGAACAAACCTCGAAGAATACGTCAACTCCGCCAATTGCCCGCAGCCCATTACACAGCGGCTCGAAGATTCCCTTATCCGATTCGCTGCCAAACAACACATTGATGCGCATTATTGTTTTGCTCCCTGATTAGCTAGTTTTTTGCGGTCATTCAGTCGCCTGGTTTCAAACTCCTGTCCAAACGAAATATCGGTTGGATATTGTCCTGTCAAACAACCTGTACAAAGAGATCTTTGGTTGAGCGCATTTTTGAGCCCTTCCATAGATTGGTAGACGACCAAGTCCGCTCCCAACTCGTCAGCTACATCCTTGTCGCTGTGACCACATGCGACTAACTCGGCTTTGCTGGGGAAGTCGATTCCGTAATAGCAAGGATGCGCAATCGGCGGACAAGTCGATACAAGTATTACTTCTTTGGCTCCAGCCTGACGCAATAATTCAATTATTTGCTTGGCGGTGTTGCCGCGCACAATACTGTCATCGACAACTAGACAACGCTTGCCGGCCACTTCTTGGGCAATCGGGAAAAGTTTTCTCTTAATTGCTTCCTGTCGGGACTCTTGATCTTCCAGAATGAAGGTTCTGTTGACATAACGGTTTTTGATCAGCAATTCGCGGAAAGGCAAATCCATTGATTCGGCGATAGCAATTGCCGCCGCTCGGCTTGTCTCCGGCACAGGCACAACGACATCGGCTTTAATACCACGGTCTTTCAATTGGTCAGCCAACAAGACTCCTAATTTGAATCTTGCCTGGTAAATACTCAAATCGCCTGTCTCTGATTCGACACGCGAGAAATAGACCCACTCAAACATACATGGCGAATATGATGCGGACTCGATAACTTGTCGCTTGAGTTCGCCGTTGCTGCTAATCCAAACTGCTTCACCCGGCTTCACTTCAGAAATATCCGTATAGCCAAGATAGCTCAAGGCAACCGTTTCACTGGCAAGAGCGTAAGTAACTTTGCCGTCACCATTTACGCGCTTACCTAATTCAAGCGGTCTAATGCCGTGCGGATCGCGGAAGCCAAACAAGTTGCCGTCGCGATCAACACCAATAACGGCATAACTCCCGACCAATTTACTCATCACTGTCTTTATCGCAGAAAAAAGATTGTCGGAATTAAACTCGCCCGGCTTCATATACTTTGCCAGCAAGTGCAAAATTACTTCCGAATCGGAATTTGTGCGCATGGGTGTTATGCCTTCTTTGCTGATTAGTTCGTCAGCAAGCGCATAACAATTGACGATATTGCCGTTGTGCCCAATGCCTATTCCCGACTCGTAGTCCAGGAATGGCTGCAATAGATTGGGGTCTTTGCGACCGATGGTTGCATAACGAGTGTGCCCAACTGCTGACGAGCCGCGCAAACTCTTAAAGGCGCGTTCCGAAAATACGTTTTCGACGAGCCCGCTGCCATGTTGCAAATTGAAAAGGGAATTTCCCGGTGCGCCCGCAGTTAATATTCCGGCGCCGTCCTGCCCGCGATGTTGCAGGTTCATCAGACCGATAAAGACTTCTCTAGCTGCATCGGCGTTTCCAGCGACACCAATTACACCGCACATGCCAGAGCGTTCTCCTTACTCGACAAGGTCAAGTGAAGCATACTTCAAAATTGATTTAGATCCAATAGCATTTCTGACCTAAAATGGTTGAGTAACCCCCAAAAGGCAAGATTTAATTCGCATGGACGGCGATCTTTCAAACGAGATTCAGCAGCTACGCAGTGCTCTTGAAGAAATAGCAACGCGTTTGACTAACTTGGAAAAAAGAATTGGGCAACAATCGTTAACACCCGATATACCGGCAGCACCTCCGGCAACTAAAACCGAAGCTGTTGCTAAAGCGCCGGAACCTGTTCTGGAGCCTGCGGCTAAACCTCTTGCAAAGAAACAAAGCCTGGAAGCCAAGATCGGACTGTATTGGCTTAACCGTCTTGGCATTGGTCTACTTGTTTTGGGCGTGGTCTTCCTCATTCTCTTTTCCTTTCAATTCTTTGGACCGTTTGCCAAGATCGCAACAGGCTATGTAGTCGGCGCCGCAATGCTGGCCGGCGGACACTGGTTGTCTACAAAAGAAGGCAAAGGAAATAAGTGGATAGGCAACAACCTTATGGGTGGCGGCTGGGCGCTTACGTATTTCACGACGTATGCAATGTATTACTTTGATTCGGTCAGAATCCTCAATAATCCAATTGTTGATTTGACTCTACTTTCTATAGTCTCAGCAGCAATTGTTGCCCATTCATTGAAATGCCAATCGGAAAATCTCGGACTCCTGGCGATTATTCTCGGCTTTATTACGGTTGCAACAAGTACAGCCGATGCTTTCACCGCGCTCAGCCTGACTCTCTTACTTGGTGCACTGTCCTGGCTCGTCGCTAAAACAGGCTGGAGCCGACTCTACTTCTACGGCGTAGCTGCAGCCTACGGTATCTACATCTTTAGACTGGCCGACAGCTTCCAAGTAAGCCTTTCTGAACAAGAGGGATTCTTTGCTCGTGCGGTAGTCCTGGCAATTTACTGGCTAGTGTTCAATGCGCTTGCTCTCACTCTTTCTGAGGAAAAAACAAGCAGTCGCAAGCACCTAGTCGGTGGCATCCTTATCAACAATGCATCCTTTACCAACTGGTCAATGGAAAACATGGAGACAAAGTATGCCGACTTGCGTTATTTGTACTTGTTCTTCTCCGGACTGCTTCTTACCGGATGGGCGTCTCTTTCAAGATCCAGAAATCTTTTGACGACAAGCCGAGTGCATATGCTCTCAGCTCTTGCCCTGATAACCGCTGCTCTAACAATGAAACTAAGCGGCGAATGGGCAAGCATTGTTTGGGCTGCTGAAATTCCTATCGTAGTAGCTATCGGTCTGAAAAACAATTTCCGCAGCTTCCGCTGGTTTGCCATGATTTTGTCCGTCGCTATCTTATTGCGATTTCTTTCCGTTGATTTGGACAACCAGACAAGTCTGGTGCTTGGTCCCTGGAATATCCCATGGACTCAATTCATTGGTTATTTCATCGCGCTTTGTCTGACAATAGCCGGCTGTTATTACAAAATGCCTTTGTTCTATTCGTATCAAGGACGGATAGAACACAAATACACCCACTACGTCTACTTTGCCATTGCTTCAGCAATTGCTTGGGGAATGCCTTTGGATGCAAACGTAAAATCCCTACTGGCGATTGCCTGGGCATATCAGGGATTAGCTTATCTTTTACTCGGTGCATGGCTTAACAGCAAATTCTTGCGCATCATTGCAGCGCTGCTGTACCTCTGGGCATTTTTTGCCGAGATTGGTACTTGTGATCGCAACAGCTGGTGGATTTCTCTTTTAACGATCATGTCATTTTTTGTGGCAAGTTATGTCTACAAGTCCGTGCGACGAGCATCGAAATTGCACGCTTATTACACAGGTGGTGCCGTTGCATTGTTCACCACATTCCTGGCAATTCACATAGACAAGCAATTCGTATCACTGTGCTGGGGACTGGAAGGGCTGGCACTCTTAGCTTTAGGATTCAAATTTACCGACAAGATATATCGTGTATTTGGATTGGCTGTTTTTGGTGCACTCTTATTCAAACTCCTCTTCTTTGATATGGCTAAAGCTGAGTTTATCTATCGCGTTCTGTCATTCATTGCCGCCGGCATAATTATCCTCATCGGCAATTTCGCCTATTGGAAATTCAGCAGCAAAGACACAAGAGAGGGTTCGTGAAGTCAACGTCACACAGTATTGGTAAAAAAGTGTTATCCCTTTTCAAAGAAAAGGAACATCTAGCCATCTTTCAAGCTTGCATAATTGGGCTAGCAGCAGGACTTGCCGCCGGTGTTGTGAAATGGGGTATTGATTGGCTCGGAACAATTAGAGTCAATTACTCATTCGCGTTGCCGGCCTATTACATTCTTCCTGGATTTGGTTTGTTGGGCGGTCTTATCGCCGGATTTATGGTTGAGCACTTTGCACCGGAAGCTTCCGGCAGCGGCATTCCTCAGGTAAAAGCTCTTGTTAAAGGAATAAATGTACCTCTTGGGTTTCGAGTAGCCGCCACCAAGTTAGTAAGTGGCATAATCGCCATTGGCTCAGGTTTAGCGCTAGGACGAGAAGGACCAACGGTTCAAGTCGGCGCATCACTGGCTGTTGAACTCAATAAAATGTTACCGGGTGCACCGGAACACAAGAAGCATTTGATTGCCGCAGGAGCCGGAGCAGGACTTGCTGCCGCTTTCGGCGCACCTTTGGCTGGAGTTTTATTCATCATCGAAGAGTTATTGAAAGACATTTCTTCTGTGACTTTAGGAACAGCAACTATCGCTTGCTTCATCGGAGCTATAGTTTCACGTTCAGCAAACGCACAGACACTCAACTTGAATCTTCTAGAAGAGACTTTGCGAACATCGTTTTCCGGATGGGAAATTCCATATTATGTTTTGCTGGGAATACTTGCGGGCATTTTGGGAAGTTTGTTTAACAGTGCTGTTCTTCAATGTCTCGCCTTCAACAATCACCTTCCTCTTCGCCTAACTTATCGTGTCGGATTAGCGGGGCTAATGACTGGCCTAATCATCTATTACCTGCCGCCATTCTTTCGCGATAATGCCGGGCTGAGAGAAATGCTTATTTCGGGACAAGCTGACTGGCAGATGGCTGCAGTTGCTTTTGCCGCTCAATTTATTTTGACTATACTTGCCTATGGCTCAGGCGCACCAGGCGGACTATTCGCACCAAGCCTGGTGCTTGGAGCTGCATTAGGCTATTTGGTCGGTCTTGTTGAACAATCAACTTTGGGTTACGGAGCCGCTACAACTTACGCACTTGCAGGCATGGGCGCATTTTTCTCTGCTGTTGTGCGTGTGCCCATTACGGCAATTGTTATTGTCTTTGAAATGAGCAACGATTTGAATCTAGTCTCACCGCTTATGATTTCCTGTATTGTTGCATTCATAGTCGGCGAGCGCATTTCGAAAGGCTCTATCTACGACAAGCTTTTGGACCTGTCTTTCAAGAAACAGTTAGCCAAACAACACGCTGCTGAGTCGTAACTAATCGCGACCAACCAAGGCGGCTTCTGGTAAAGCCTCGATAGTTTGACTAGGAACAGCTTCCTTTTTGATGCGTCTTACGTGAGCCATATAAATACCGAGCATCACCATAGCAATGCCGGCAATTTGCATAATGGTCAACGGCTCTTTCAAAATCATCGACGCCGCAACAATAACAACTGGTGGCTGCAACATAGTGATGATTGAAATGCGTGTAGAGCCTACAAGAAAGAGTGCCATCAAAAATGCTACGTTAGCAATTGCGCCGGCTAAGCCCATCCACATACCGATAGGCCATGCCGTCTGCGGCAAATTGCCTATCAGTGGCAAAAGGAAAACAGCCGTAACACAAGCATTAATCAAGAAAATGTAGTTGGATACAACCAAGGGGCTGTACTTCGCCGTCACATCTTCCATCCGCACGCGATATAGCGCAGAGCAAAGAATTGCCAGAGCGATATAGCCAATACCTGCTGTAGCAAACCCAATCGAATTAACTTCAACCGTGAACGCAACGCCTGTTAAGCACAGAACAAACCCAACCCAGAATTTGAAATCGAGTTTGTCGCGACCGAGCCACTGATTAATGAATGCCACCAATGCCGGTGTCGATGCCAACAATGTGACTACCATTACAGCAGGCAATGATTGCAGTCCTAAAAGAACAAACAAGTTATTCAACAAAAGTAGAGTCGAGACTCCGGCAATTTTGCTAATTCCTTTCAGCCCCACCCATCGCCATACGCGAGTTACAGGCAAAACAACAATTGCCGCCACTATGTTCTTGATGGCCAGCAACTGAAAAGGAGTGCAAGACGCACTGTAGCCTAGTTTTACGATAATTGGTTCAATCGATGCTGCCAAAAGTACAAGTGACACCCAGGCAGTAACGATAAAACCCTGATTACTCATTGATGAGCCTGATTATATCCTTGTGCGATTTACCAGCCCAACCAAGTTTTTCAAGAGTGCGGCCAGACTGGCTCAAATCATCACCTGAAAGTATGGTTGCGATGTTAACCACTGAGTCTATCATAGGAGTCTTCACTCCGGCTTTCTGCGCCAATTGCTGAAGCGGTACTAACGTACAGGCAACGTCTTCGCTGATATAGCGGTGGTCAAGCGTGCTCGGCGCAGTAATTGATTGATAAGCAGGCACAGTGCGAATTGCGTTGTACAAGCAGCAATCTTCGCAACCGTAATAACGCTTGAGAAGTTCATGCATCGGTATGAGAGTTGTGTCATACGCTTCTGCAACCGAACGGAAATCTCTTTCCATCTGTTCCAGCAATAAAACTGTCTTTTCAGTAAATCCATCAACGTAAAAGAGAAACGGCTCTTTGCGATCAATGGGATTCATATTGACCAGCATCGTCACAGGGTGCGCGACGGCCCCGAAGTCGGTGATTCCCCTCTGAATTACATTCTGCGCCGCTTCCAAGTCAGGGAAGAACTGATTGATGAGGTTTTCCAAGCGGGTGGTCTCTGATTTTTTCGGGGCAGAGAAGAGTGTCCATTGCTTGATGCCTTTGATGGCTACATAATCATCGGCTTGTGCGCGACAAGCAAACAGCGCGTCTGTTTCTAAAACAGAAACACCTTTTACGCCGGCATCGGCAATCATCTTCGAGACTTCAAGACTGCCGCCGAATTTACTCGAGAAAAGAACGATCTGATGCCCAGGGCGCAAATGAGGAATGAGCTTGGCTACGACTTGCCTGTAGGCAGTGGCAACAGTTGCTACAAAAATGATTTCAGACGTCGCACAAAATTCTTGCGGATCAGCTGTAATTCCTTGGATTGGAAAAGAGCCTTCCAGGCGGCCTTCCGCACCAATGTGCTTGAACTTACTAAGGGCTTCGACTTTCTGTTGGTCTCTGGTCAAAATGGAGACCGAATGTTGCTGATTGGACAAATAACAAGCGAGAGCCAGTCCGGTGTTTCCTGAACCAATAACACCGATCGAAGCAGCCGCTACTGCGGATGGCAATGGACTTTCCGGCTTATTGTCAACAAGAAACAGTCCTCGATGCGTTTCAGCGTGCTTGCGACGCACCGGCTGAAGCCTTCTGGCTGTTGGGGGTTTCATCAATAGTTTCCTGTTCTAGATCAAAGAATCCAAGAGAAGGTGGAATGAGTCAGGCCACGTGCCTAATACCACTTGATAAGTATTCCGTCTCTCGATGTGTAGATAATACAGGCAATGGTGTTATTGAGAATCTTTTGCAACAAAGTTGTAACCATCAACCCCCGCTTGTCATCTACTCTTTTTGGCTTCGTCTAAAGCGTTTTGAATAAGTTCTGCTCTGGTGGCAAGCGTCAAAATTGGAACGGCACCTTTCGAGCGACAATAACGAGCAAAACAAATTGCAACAACTTTGGAATTTTTGTCAAGAACAGGCGATCCGGAATTTCCTAATTCAATGTGGTTGGTGAGTTTCAAAAATTTGTTCTGAACTACATCAGGCCTTATGGATGCAATTTGTCTTGATGTTTCTCCATCAAGTGTTGCTACTTTTCCAGGTGAAATAAACAAATCGATTCTCGCCAACGGATGACCGACAATGTTCAATTCATCACCTGGTTGCAAATTTTCCGAAGAACCTAATTTCAGCGCGAAAAATTTTTCGCTATCAGCTTTCTTTTGTACTCGCAAAATTGCAATATCGTTTTGCGCATCAGCGTAAATTGTTTCGGTTGGATAAAGTGTACCGTCGGCAACACGAGCAAAGATTTTCTTTTTGTCTCTAACGAAATGACTGTTGGTAGCGATTAGTCCATTCTTGTCTACAAAAAATCCAGTGGCGGCAGACGGTCCGGCGCTCTCCCAGATATTTCTCCCCCAGCAGGATACTTGCCCGGAAGCAGCAGCTGCCATATCCGGACCTTCTTTGATAAGGAGCACACTGGCATTGACTGCGTGACAGTAATTTACGGCGGCCTGTGACTGTCCTTTGTAGACAGTCAGGTTATCGTCAAGAGCCGGTCTGCCTTCGCTAAGAGTTGGGATAAAACGGTCCTTCTTACTTTCCGACAAAACATCAAAATGCTTACCCGGCTTAGCGACAGGAGAGGCTATCTCGCAGTCAATCGAAGACCCAGTCTGGGGACCAGAGCCAAATAACGCAGCAACCATGAGCATTTCAACTATCATGGCGAGAGAATAACCAATTTAATATCAGCCCTCAATGGGGCTTATACGCAGCGCCAGTGGGGTTTCGTAGAATCCGCAGGCGGGCGCATGCAATGCGCCCCTACGGAGGCAGGGCACGATGGGAGGCAAGTTACGAACAGCTTTACGCGTGCTTTTCCAGACCGGTGGCTTGTTCAGCAAAACCGCATTCCTTGACGGAGCAAGCAATCTGGTCGCCGCGCTTAAGTGTCTTGTAGATGAGCAAATGGGCACACTTAGGACACTTGTTGTCGCCTTTTGGTCCGCCGGAAATAACAGGCGGGTACCAAAATGCTGTTTCGCATTTCTTGGCAGAATAATGGCTGCATCCGTAGAACATTTTGCCGCGCCACGACTTCTTCTCAATTATCTGGCCGCCACAACCCTCGCGAGGGCAGGCAACGCCTGTGTATTTGAGAATCGGACGTTGTTCTTTGCAGTCTTCTGCTGCGCAAGCAAGATAATCACCGTATCTACCATAGCGAATAAGCATCGGTCCTTTACAGGTCGTGCACTTCTCTTCAGAAGGACGATCTTCTGGAACCGGCTGTCCATCCTTGGTCAAGGCAATTTTGGTTTTGCATTCCGGATAACCGACGCAGCCCAAGAACTGACCAAATCGTGATGAACGCACTGCCATGGCTTGACCGCATGTTGGACACTTGTGGTCAGAGAGAATAAGGACTTTGTCCATGTTCTCTTGTGCCTTCTTCAGAGTTGCACCGAAAGGCGTGTAGAAGTCTTTCAGCATGCCGTGCCATTCGACTTTGTCTTCTTCTATTTGGTCGAGTTTGGCTTCCATGTCGGCCGTAAAGCGAACATCAACGATATCGCCGAAGTGCTCAACGAGAAGCAAATTGACGGCCTGACCTAATTTGGTAGGAGACAATTGCTTTTGCAAACGCTCAACATATTTACGATCAACAATTGTGGCAACTGTTGCTGCGTATGTTGATGGTCGGCCGATACCGAGTTCTTCAAGCGTCTTAACCAAGCTGGCTTCTGAATAGCGTGGTGGCGGTTGAGTGAAGTGCTGCTTGGGATCAAGCTTCTTCAAATTGACCGCTTCGCCTTTTTTCAATTCGGGCAAGCTTGTCTTTTCTTCTTCCTCGTCATCGCTGTCACTAGCCATTCTGTTATAGACGAGTGTGAAACCGGCGAATTTGACTTTGGTGTCCGAAGCGCGGAATACAGCATCACCAGCTTCTATCTCAACAGATGTTGTAACCAATTCAGCAGGCGTCATTTGGCTGGCTAAAAAGCGTTCCCAAATCAGCTTGTACAACTTGAACTGGTCGTTGTTTAAATGTCCCTTGAGAGACTCCGGTGTATGGGAAGCTGCAGTTGGACGAATTGCTTCGTGGGCATCCTGCACGTTGTTAGCTTTACGCGTATATTGTTTCGGTTTGTCCGGAATGTACTGCTTGCCGTAGGTGGCCTTGATGTAAGCACGCGCTTCATCTTGTGCCTCACTGGCAATACGTGTCGAGTCGGTACGCATGTAGGTGATAAGACCCACTGGTCCTTGCGAGCCAAGCTCGACACCTTCATATAGTGATTGGGCAACTTGCATGGTTTTCTTTACCGGATAACCAAGTTGAGTTGCTGCTTCACGCTGCAGTGTTGATGTAATGAAAGGCGGCGGTGTTTGACGCTGACTTTCCTTGTCCGTAACTGAAGAGACTTTGAAATCCTTGCCTTCTGTAGCCTTGAGGATTTCTTTTGCCTTTTTCTCGGTTGAAATAATCATCGAGGTGGCTGTTTGCTTATCAGTTGCAGCAATAACACGCTTACCTTGCCACTTGGACAAAGCAGCCGTGAATGCTTGCTTAGAACGAGCACGCGAAAATTCACCTTTAATAGACCAATATTCTTGTGGATCGAACGCATCAATTTCTGCTTCACGCTCACAGATCAAACGAACGGCAACGCTTTGTACGCGACCAGCCGAACGTCCATTGACCTTGCGCCAGAGAAGTGGGCTTATCTTGTAGCCGACCAATCTATCCAAAACGCGACGCGCTTGTTGAGCATCAACTAGACGCTTATCGATTTGGCGAGGAGACTTGATCGCTTTTAAAACAGCTTCTTTTGTAATTTCGTTGAACTCAATACGATGCAATTTGCTCTTCGGCAAGTTCAACAACTCAGACAAGTGCCAGGCAATGGCTTCACCTTCACGGTCAGGGTCTGGTGCCAGGTAAACTTTATCTGCTTCCTTCGCTGCTTCTTTTAATTCTTTTACGATTGGTTCTTTTTCGCGGAGAACTTCGTACTCCGGTTCAAAATTCTTACGAACGTTCACTCCCAGCTTATTGCGCGGTAGATCGCGAACGTGACCGATTGATGCCTTGACCTGAAAATCTTTGCCGAGGATCTTACTTATTGTTTTCGCTTTGGCTGGCGACTCAACAATTACTAGTGATTTTGCCATTGGAACTTGTTGCTTCCTTATAATGTATGTCAAGTATTCGAACGAAGCGAGAGTATAGCATGGTCGTCTAAACAACCAGCGAACCCTCTCTACATATATTGATTATTACCCCGACTAAACTATAACAATTATTAGGAAGAAATAACTTTGTCAGGAAGTCTTTCTAGAATTTTGCCGGAGTTGGCGCCGTTGGCGAACAGTGTGGCAATCCTGCCAAGACGATCTTCCGTGTAATTTAGCTTAACGACCAAGTGATCATCGGGAAGATACTGTTTCAGATAGTTGGCCCATTCCAAAACTACGATGCCTTTAGTTTGCTGAATTTCATTCAATTCGGCTAGGAATAATTCAAGTCCGGTTTGCCCAAAGGTTAACTCGGGATCTTCGGAAAAGCGATAAAGATCTAAATGATAGAGCGGTAGTCTGCCCGAATGATATTCATTTAGCATCGTGAAAGTAGGGCTATTTATAGTCTCGGTGACGTCCAAGCCTTCTCCTAAGCCTTGAACGAGGGTTGTCTTGCCGGCACCCAGTTCGCCCAACAAGGCAATGACAGCTCGTTCCTCGATAGCCTTTCCCAGCTCGCGACCCAGAGCCTTGCTAGCCTCCGTGTCAATCAAAAAAGTGGTAGCTTCGAATTGCATATTTGGTTTATTTCAAAAATTGGTCTCAGCCGAGGACCAGCTGTCGAGTTTTGACCCAGGATTTCCCAGGTGGGGGACCGCCTTAACGCTTAACCGTTTCCTACTCCTTTTGTATCCGACGAACAAGGTTCATAGGTATACGTCATCGTCTCGAGTTGGAACCCCGTTTTCTCGATATTTGTAGGACAAAACTTTTATGCATTGCCCTAGACCGAGACTAAAAAAATCATAGCGGGTTTTTCGAAGCGGTGTCAATGCAAAATTAATGCAAAACTTTTCCACGAACCATCTTAATAATTCGAGAATTTGCCGTACCGCCCTGCTCATCGTTCACGAATTTGCCGGTGGCGCGCTGTCCACGAAGTTCCAGACGGCTGTTTATTCCCTGCGGGCGGGCACCGTTGGCAGTGCCTGATTTTCCGTAATTGCCATAGTAACGAACATATAAATCTGTTCCGACCGGCTGCAACTTGACACCACTTGGTCCGGCCGGCTGTTCCATTTGGCTTCTGAGATTAACAGCCACTTCGTCCAAAACTTTTTGTTTGTCCGCTGACAATTTGGTATATTCTGCCGCCTTCATTTCGCCAAACCTGCGTGCTTTCTTTTCCGCTTCTTCGGCATTCCTTCTAATTTCGTCAGCTCGTAAGCGTGCAAGTTCCGGATTGTAGATGTAGTTGCTCGTTAGCATATTACGTATCACTGTGGGCACCGCTGTCCAAGATTCATTGGCGGCCCGTTCAATATCCGCCTCTGCCTGCTCTTTAATTTGGCGCGCAGCATGTTCGGCTGATGCGATTGCTGCTTTTTTGCCGGCTTCGGCCTGCAATTTGTGTTTGTCTTTTTCGTATTCGACTTCACGTCGAATTACAAACATTGCCCTATTTATATCAGGGTGTTTGCTTAAGCGTGAAGTGTTGCTTTCTGTCCTCGTGGTACCACTATCAGATATATCCTCTGAGGCGTCAGCCAAGTGCTGCACCTGTTTGTCTTGCGCCGCAATTGCCTGTACCGCTTGTTTGCAATAGCCGGCAACTGGTCCTGTAGGGTCCAACCGCTTACAAATTTGGTACTCGATTAAAGCTTCTTGTGCTTGGTTAAGCCTGGTCAGCGTATTAGCTAAATAGTAGTGCCCGAGCGAATTTGTCGGATCGAGGCTAACTGCTTGGCTTAGAAAAACAACGGCATGCTTATACCGCCCGGCATGATAACTGCGAACGCCTTGTTCAAAGGCGGTTTCGGCCAATACCGGATTCGCGCCCAAAAGGGCCATGATCGCAAACGTAAAAGCTAGTTTCTTCATTAGTTGCTACCCCAACCAGCTTACGGACCTACCGACGATACTGGTCAACTAATGTTCCCTATTTAACGCTCCGGTTCCGGCTCACGCCTCCACCTTCGCTTGCTATCCAGCAACCCGTCTTCGCTCCGCCGCGCATTGCTATGTCGCAACGCTTGCTTCGCTTCTTGCTGTCGTCTCTTATTGTACTCCCGCAACAGCCTTTGGCTTGTTCAGGTTGTTCAAAAGCAAGACCGCTAAGTCTTCTTTCGGGTTTAATTCAAGAGCTTTATTAACTTCCTTGATAGCCTCTTCCTTGTTGCCGCGGGCAGCTAGGGAGAGTCCCAAGCCGGCGTGGGCGGAGGCGTTTGCCGGAGCCAATTTTACGGCTTCGGAGAAGGCTTCTTCGGCGCCTTTGAAGTCACCGTTTTTGGAAAGGGAAAGACCCAAGCCAATTTGGCACTCAGCGTTGCCGGCAGATCTGGAAACTAGTTCCTTGTAGCGAGCAGCAGCCGATGACCAATCACCTTTACCAAGCTCAAGAGCGGCCAGACGCTCGCTTGCTTCCATGTTGGAAGGCTCAAGCTCCAAGGCTTGCTTGAAGAGCTTAATTGCTTCGTCCAAATTGCCTCTGTCGAGTCTAACGGTGCCCATTGCGATGTAAGGCAATGGAGACTTTGGTGACTCATCACATAATTGCTTGAGTAGTGCCACTGCTTCGTTTTGGCGGCCGCGCTTAGCTAAAGCAATTCCTTGACCAACTTTGGCTTCCAGGCAAGTTGTATCCAGGGTTTCGGCATGCTTGTAGGCACGATACGAATCCATCCAGTTGCCGGTACGCGCTTGTGCCCAACCAAGATTGACGTAAGCAATTGCATCAGCACCGTTTAGCGTAATTGCTTTTTTCTCTTCGCGGATTTGTCCGGCGTAATCACCAAGGCTGCCTAAGATGACACCAAGATTGCCGTGAGCCGTGCTGTTGTTTGGTGCAAGCTTGATTGCTTTCTCAGTTTCTTCTTTTGCCTTCATCAAATTGCCGCGCTTGTAATAGGTCAAAGCGAGAGCCAGTCTCGCCTCAACATTTTTATCGTCGACATTTACCTTTTCTTGTGCATCGCTAAGAGCTTTATCGAGATTCGCTTGCTCCTGAGCGCTTGGTTTAGCTGTTGCGCAACTTGTAATTCGCAAATTCTCAGTTGTGGCAACTTCCGGTTTTGCTTTTGCTTCAAGAGCGGATTTTCTTTCTACAATTGCTGCCAAATTTGTTTTGGCTGTGGAACTTTCCGGGTTAATCGCAATTGCCTTTTGTGCTGCTGCCAAAGCGTCATCTAATTTGTCTTGCTTGTTCAAAACCCATGCGAGTTCAACGTAAGCGTCAACATAATCTTGCTTCAGCATGATTGCGGTGTTCAAAGCGTTGATTGCTTTTTCATAATTGCCCAAGTGAGCTGCGGCAACACCCAAATTGTAATGACCAACTGGATTGTTGACATTGGCTGTAATTGCCTTCTCAAATTGTGCCTGAGCGTTTGTCCAATCGCCCAGTTGAGCGAACTTCTCACCGACGGAAATCAAATTCGCCGGCGTCTCTGGAACTTGCATCGCAATTCGCGGTCTGTGACTGTAAGCTCGTCTCGTAACTCTTTTGTACTGAGTGGCGGCTTCCAGGCAACCACAATTGACCACTGTCGCTAAAACTAGCGTGAGAGGAAGCGCAAAATAGATTTTCTTAGCCATAACGATCTTACCTCGATTGCCAATACTTGGCAGGCTGCACTAAGCACAGAGCTATATTTTAGTTCTCTTGGCAAAATTATCTTCTACTTACAACAATATGTTTCTAAAGCTTTCCCGTACAATTTAGTAACTCCTGCTAATCTTCCAATCGTGAAATCCGAAATTGTTGCCAATACCTGCCGAATTCTTCTGGGATTAACTCTCAGTAGCTGCGCATTTACTGGTGTTTCCGCGCAGGAATTGCCGGCGACTTTGCCGGCTGAAACCACAGAAACCACCGGGACCTCTGTTATGCCTCCCCCTGTGCCGGATCGTTCGTTGTTGCCCACAATGCAACAGGAACAAATGCTTCCACCACGAGGGACTGGTATTCCAAAACCACCGCTTGCATGGCGTGCGGGTGTTGTGAAGAAAAACAGTTTTGTTTCAAGCACATTTTCCATGCCGCCCTTTGCGCCACCTATACAACAGCGCTTTATTCCCAGCATGAATGTTGACGCTAAGCGCGTTTATCTAAGCAGCAAAGACGACACTTTTTTTGCGTTGTTGTCGACATGCCCAAAGAAGGGCTTGATGGTGCTCTTTATGGACAGTATTGCCGGCCGACTTGTAGCACAATTAAATTCGGCGACTATTTCATTCAATGTTAGAGCGGTACCGGGAAATCGGTCGGTTGTCGAAGCGAATGTTGAGCGCGGCGACAAGCAGGCGCTTGCCGGTATTTTAGATGACTTGTTGTTAGCCACCGGATCATCAATGTCCAACGGGGGCACATTTTAGTGTCAAAACTGCTGGGGATTACGGGCACTATTGGCTCCGGTAAATCCACGATCGGCGCAATTCTTCAAAGCAAGGGAATTACTGTTGTCGATACGGATGCGATCGTTCATGATCTTTTGGCGAATTCAGAGAGCGTGAGAGAGAAAGTTGTTGCGCGGTTCGGGACGGTTGATCGCGTTGAATTAGGCAAACTCGTCTTTAGTGACAAGAAAGCGAAAGCGGATCTTGAGGCGATATTGCATCCGGATGCGATAATTGCTTGTCGCAAGATTGCTGATGAATCCACTGCGCCGCTTGTGGCGTATCTCGTGCCACTTTTATTCGAAGCAAATCTCGAAGGTGAGTACGACCAAATTTGGTCTGTGCATGTCGATGCGCAGAAGTTGCGTGAGCGATTGAAGCTGCGGAACGGTTTTACCGACGCGGAAATAGACGCGCGGCTGGCTAATCAACTTTCACAAGAAGCTAAAGCGAGTAAAGCACATCACCTGATCGATAACTCGGGCTCGGTCGAAGAGACGCGAGCGCAGGTTGAGAAGTTGTTGGGGGAACTAATTTAGCTTTGTCATTTCGGGCCCCTCCATTTTGTCATCTTGTACGGTAATAAATAACGTCAAGTCAAATAGGGGCTTGACGTTGAATGAAAATCGGGCTATTCCTCG